>CAZAOU010000035.1:0-1660 GCA_964487135.1 uncultured Candidatus Saccharibacteria bacterium | reverse complement strand
GGAATTTTGTGATAAAACATGTCATAAAAATTTATATAACTTTTTTTCGTTAGGTTAAATTCCAGATAATCCAAATTATCGTTTATTGGTATTTTTTCTAACGAAGATTGAATGAGCGGTACTATATAAGCATAATACTCAGGAGTACATTTGTTATCTGGCATGTAGTACAAAATTTCCGCTGGAATTATCTTGAAATCATTTAAAGTTTTAAAGAGCTGGATTATAAAATTTGTTCTTAAATAGCGATCAGGTATCATGTCTTTCTTATAAACTATTTCATATCTTCCACTGTATATATCAGAGAGATCTAATTTAAAATAGTCTCCCAAATAGTACCTTTTTTCATTTACTTTAAAAACCTCGTTATTTATAGTAGTTATTAAAAGATCTATGTTATCAGTTATATTTTTCATAAGATTAGTTTTTAAACATACTACTATGTTTAATCAAAATGTAAAGAGTAAATCCAGTCTCTGTTGACTTAATATATTTTAGGAATAAGATATCTTTGATACAGAACTTTCACATTCTTAACCCTCTAAATCTCATGTTATGAAAAAGATAGCTTTTCTTACTCTTGTTTGCATATTCATAAATCTTTCATCGAAAAGCCAGCTTGTAAAACAGGACCTTCCCAAAGGCATGGCTCCTGATGTAAAATACTGGTTTTCAGAGACAGAGCTTAAAAATTCTGTTGAACTTGCATCCAAGACTGGGCGCCTTGTCAGACGTTGCTTTATAGACGGAATCGAGTTTACAGAGCAGGGGTATATAAAGAATCCCTATGCACCCAAGGATAGTAGAAGTGTAGCTAGGATAAGTGAATCTGATAAAACTCAGCATGTTACAAAGTTTATCTTTTCGCATCCTGACGATGTAGAGAAGATGGTTTTTTGGAATTCCAATGTTCAATTTGCAAAATTCTGACTATGAGAAAATTGTCTGATTTTATTTTCTTACTCTCTGACTTTTTCTTGATGCTAATGTGTATTTTTATTTTGTATTTTTATAAATACGTTTATTCTCATAATTACATTGCAGAATACGCTCTGCAAGCCTGCATGATTTCAACTATGTTTTATGTCACAACGTATTTTTTAGCTGGAAAGATAAATGCTATTGAGATAAGGAAAAGAGAAAAAGAAATAATAAAGGTTGTCGATAGTATCGGCCAACCTGATGGATAACAAAAATCCTTCCGCGTGGAAGGATTTTTTTATTTAAACCAAAATTTAGTATTGTAGTATAAAACCACGGAAACATTTATAACTAAACAAAAGTACTGGTTCATTAGTCACAGGGCAATAATTAGGACCCAGGCAGTATGTTAGTAGTCTCTCATATAGGTTTTTGTCTTCAAAAGATATTCTTATCATACTCTCTGCTTCGTTTTGTTGAATTTCAACTTCAAATTCCGGAACCTTATAATAAATATTTATCACATCCAATTCTCTATCTTGTTCAACGTCTGGATGTTTAGGAACAGCAAAAAGTATATCTCTGTGTGGTCTATTGAACCTACTGAGGAAATTACATAAATTTTCGAAAGCTTCTGATCTTTCTTCTTCTGATACAGAAAGATATGTTTCTTTGACTTCAACCATACTACGATATTTAGGACCTTTGTTTGTCATTAATCTTACATTTATAAGTCCAA
>CAZAOU010000034.1:0-1665 GCA_964487135.1 uncultured Candidatus Saccharibacteria bacterium | reverse complement strand
CTCGAGGAGTCGCCTTCATTCTTTTTTGAACATTATTTTATCAGGATTTTATCTCGAAACTTTATAATTCGGTAATGAATAAAAAAAGTTTTATTTTTTGGAGCATTATTATTGCTTTGGCAATTTTACGATTGTGGCAATCTACTCGTGATGTGGGGATAGATGTTGGCAATTGTTTGAAACAAAACGTCACTGGTAATGGAAAAATAATTTCTGAACCAGAGATGAAAGAAACTGGTCAAGTTTTTGTTATACAAGCAGAACAATTGTCTGATAAGCAAACCTCCCAAATTTGCAGTCGCGGTATTGCTATTAAAGTTAAAACAAAACTTTATCCAAAACTTTCATTTAATGATCATGTGTCATTTTCCGGCAAGCTTTTAGAACCGACAAATTTCGAGAATGATGATGGTCGGATTTTTGATTATGTTCACTATTTAGAAAAAGATAAAATCTATTTTGAAATAAAAAGTGCAAGTATAAAAAAGCTTGATCAGGTAAACTTGCAACAAACTTCATATGATCGCTCAAACAGTAACACTTTTTTAGAATCAATTTCGTCACAACTATTCCATATAAAAAAATCTTTTGTCCGCAGTCTCGAGAAGAATCTTGGTGATCCGCATTCTGCTTTAGCTTCTGGTCTTGTTGTGGGAGAGAAGTCAGCACTCGGAAAACAATTGTTGGATGATTTTAGAAAAGTTGGTCTGATCCATATAGTAGTTCTTTCTGGTTATAACATTACAATCGTTGCAGATGCAATGAGGCGTTTTTTGATTTTTTTGCCGAGAGTATGGGGAATTTTTTTTGGTGGTCTAGGTGTGGTGGCATTTGGAATTTTAGTTGGTGGCGGGGCAACTGTTGTGCGTTCATGTCTAATGGCAGTTATAGCTCTAACTGCAAATTTGGTTAGACGAGATTATAGTGCTCTTCGAGCACTTATATTCGTTGGTCTGATTATGCTTATAGAGAATCCAAAAATTCTTTTTTATGATCCGTCATTTCAACTTTCATTTTTAGCAACACTTGGATTGATATTTCTTGCACAGCCAATCGAAAACAAACTTGTTTTTATAACTGAAAAATTTGGTTTGCGAGGAATCGTTGCTTCTACTCTGGCTACACTTATTTTCGTATCACCATATATTCTCTACACAATGGGACAGATTTCCATTGTTGGAATTGTGGTAAATATTCTTGTACTACCGGTTGTGCCAATTACAATGCTTTTTGTTTTTCTAGCCGGTGTGGTCGGAATGATTTCACTGTTTATAGCTACACCTTTTGCTTGGATCAGCTATTTCTTATTGTCATATGAATTGTTTATGGTAAATAGTTTCGCCAAGCTTCCTTTTGCTTCGATAAACGTAGGACAATTTTCGCCGTGGTGGGTAGTGGGGTTTTATGGATTAATTACTATTTTGTATTATTCTAAATTTTTTTCGACATTAGCCCAATTCAAATTTAAAAAGAAATCATCAGCGTAATTTTTCTTACCTGATGGTTGATAATCAGCAACAAAAGAGTGTTCCCACATATCGAGTGCGAGAATTAGAGTGCAGTCTTGAAGTTGTCCTAAATGCTGCTCATCTACCCATGTGTTGAGGAGGCGATCTTCTTTTTTGTCGTACCAGAGTACAGCCCAGCCGACACCACGTGTCATTG
>CAZAOU010000033.1:0-1977 GCA_964487135.1 uncultured Candidatus Saccharibacteria bacterium | reverse complement strand
ATGATCAATACCATGTCTCGGTAGGACTTACATCTGCCTACGGTCTGCGACAACGGAGGTATTATAGAGATATTTTTATTTTGTCAAATTTGGATAATAATGAAAGTTACTTTTCTGATATAAAACGGTTAGTATTATATTCATAAACTTTATCTGGGAATTGATCATATTCAACAAAGAGAGAAAGTCATGTAAAAACACCTATTTTTTCTAGTATTTTCCTTTCTTTCAGAAAAATATTTTCTCAAAAATTTATAGTGATAGCAAGTAATTCGGCATGTGAAGTAAATCTTTGTTCCAAAATTCTTTTAAACAAAATATTATCAAGATGATGAATTTGCATTGAATTTTTTCCTGTGGTTTGATATGTAAAATGATAGTACGTATGCATACAAAATCTCACCTTCCCTCATGCTCGTGTTAAAATATTAGTATACTCATATGTTGATTCTTCAAGAATATCAGAGAAAGTGATGGTATTTTTATCAAAAATACCATCAAGCACCGTGTCATTCTTTTGTTTCAAAAAAAATTTCGATGGATAAACTTTTTTCTTAAAAATTTTTTGAAAAATTGTAATAACGATAGCAAATGTAAATACAATAAATCCAACAAGAAGAAAATAGGTATTTAATGAGTTTATTTCTTTATCTAGATATGAAAGTACATATGGGAGACTAAAAATCACATAGAGGATAGATAACAAATAGATATAAAAATGAATATTGTAAAGATAAGCAGTGTGGGCCATGCTAGATAAAAAGGATGAATGTACTATCGAATAATAATATTCAGCATTTACTGTATCTCTAAGATTCCATGGAAGACGAACAACTCAAAAATCTCAATTATCACTCAAAACTCGTTTCTTAAAAAACTCCGTTACATTAGAAAATACTGAGAGCTGATATCTCTCACTTTCACGTGATTGTCATTTCTCTATTTCTTCAATGTTTTTCTGAGATATTGTTCTATATTCATCTAACTGTCTCACCATAATAGGTAATGGTGTATATATGTTTTTCACTCTCAGAAAATTACCAATATAGCTAAAATCAGGATCGTACATACCTATTCAGCTATTGATATTTGGAAATTCAAGAGGAAACCTGAAACTATATCAAAATGCTCTTGTGATGGTGATATGATGGGATTCAAGAGATTGATAGTGATCTGGGATACTTGAAAAATCAGAATTATTCCTTTTGATTCCACATCTCGTTTCTACGAAAATATCGATCGATTCTTCCTCACATCATTCTATATGTCATGAAATGACAGAGTCGATTCCATAAATATAATTTTCCTTGTCAAAAATGACATTGATTTTTTCCGAAGAGAAAAGCATAATTTTTTCAATATTAAAAATAGAAAATGAGAAAGTAAAATCTCCCACCCGATCTAGCCACGGTCTAAAGCACCGTGGCTTTTGTTTTTTTGCAAGTTCTTATACTGTGATTTCTAGATGAAAATCTTGTTTTTCTCATGAGTAACTATACACTATTGACAACATAGTTACAATCGGCTTGAAAGCAAACGGGGTTTTGGACCCAAAGGTGGAAATAAAATTATTTTTTTTGAAAAAGAGCTAAAATTAGTGCATAAAATAAACAATAGAGGAAGACACTAATGGGAAGAACTACAAGAATATACCCTCATAAAACTAAATATACCATACCCATGCCATCATTTGCATAGACGCATATTGGAATTTTATTGTTGCAAAATTCATGATCATAAAGAAAATAAGTAACAATAAAATAAAAAATAAATGTGAGATAAAGTGAGATTGGTAAAGATAAGAGAGACCGAAAAATACTGAAAAATCAAAAATCTATAGAATGTTGATTTTTTCGAGAAACATCAACTGGATAATATATAAATAGATAAATCAATATCCAGAAAATGAAGACATAGTAAATAAGGGTCTAGACTAGCAAATTTTTAAAAATAGCTTTTTTTGCGAGTCTGAAATTT
>CAZAOU010000032.1:0-2092 GCA_964487135.1 uncultured Candidatus Saccharibacteria bacterium | reverse complement strand
ATTCATCAGGATGTTGGGCGAAGTAATTTCGAACTTTGTCCAGGAGAGACCGCAATTGTATAAATATATGAAACAGTTTTTAGGAGTAGAAAAGAACAAGATATTTATCCTAGGAGCAGGAGCCTCTGTTGATTATGGTCTGCCAATTTGGAATGATCTTGTACATTTAATAAAAAAATACTTGTCAAAGGAAGAAAATATAAACCTTGAATATAAAAGTGAAATACTAGAATGGCTTGACTTAGTAGGTGAAGATAAAAAGTATAAGACACTAGATGAGTGTATTTACTATGAGAGTTCATCAAGTAAATATAAAGAAAATGGTCAAGATATAGAGTTCAAAATTTTTTCTATTTTAAGGGATATTTTTTCTGGCCTTTATAAAAAAGAGAATGCATGGATTAAAAATTTAAATGAAAAAATAAGAAAAAAGGAAGGTGTCAACTGGCATAATCTTTTCTTTATAAACTACAACTACGACAATGTTCTAGCAAGTAATATTTTAGATTTTAATTATTTATCAAAAACGGAAAGAGAAAGAATACACAGAGAAAGATTAAACGAATTGGACAGTATTCGTTACAACAGCTCTCTCTATAAGATACCTTGCTTCTACCCACACGGGTTGTTTGAGCACTCAGATCGTGGTTTTTTAAAGGAAGAAAGTGATACTATCAATACCTACGATAACTCGCTCTTAGATGTCGTTTCTTGTTACCATAGCAAAGTACATGAAATAGTTTTCTCTAAAGATTCACAAGGAATTGAACTATATATTCTTGGTCTTGGAGGAGGTTTAGTGACAAATTTAAATAATATTATTTTTAATGATATAGGCAAAATTCGAAGTGTTTATATTACAGTAAAACCAAATACTAACAACTCAAAGCAAGAGAATGAGAAACAGAGAAAAGAGATCGATAATTTTTTGAAGGATAAATTTAATCTACTCGATAATAATATAAAAATATATGATGACTGTGTGTCTTTGATAGAAGGTTGTTTTTGGGACTTTTAATTTAAGTAAGCCCTTTGGTATTGAATTTCAAATATATTTACAATATGAAACTCAGTTATTATATAAATTTCATTCTAAAGTTAGAAAGTTCAGAACTTCTCTCAGAGAAGGAAAGTTTTCTTTTAGATGGTTTTGATATCTCGATAGTTATTTTGGATGATGTTGTTGATCAATCAAAGACAAGAGATGGTGAACAATGTTTTTATATTATTCATGGTATTGAAAAAACGAAACTAGAAGCTCGTAGGTTATATCACGAAGCTTTTAAGGCACTTAGCGATATTTGTAAAAAAAGAAATTTAAGATATATCAAAAGCTGGAAAGCAAAGTTTTTACTCCGCAGGCTCTATAAAAATGTAGAAAAAGGCCAGATACTTGATGCTGAACTAGAAAAGTCAAAAATAACTTCCCGGCGCTTACTAAGAAAGTACGATAACATGATTACATTGTTTACTGGTAATCATGTTAAGTCTGGGTTTGCGTTAGGATATCTGATCAGCAATAAGAAGCCTAAATATAAAAACACCGTCCTTTCAATTGGGAAAAAGATTGGAATTTTGCGTCAAATAGACGATGACATTCGAGATTATGATTCAGGACACCATGAACCTTTTGGTGACTTGGTACAGCATAAAAAACGATTGCCTGAACTTTTGTTTTTACTCAACTCTTCTGATGAAGAGAGAGATAAATTACTAAATCTTTTGAACGATCCAAAGGTTAATTATCAAGAAATAAAAGATCTAATTTTTAATGAAAAAGTGAGAAAGGAACTTTCAGAGAAAACGACTTCTTTAGTTTCAAACATAAACCTTGATTTAAAAAATCTTCCAGAAAATTACCAGGTTAATCTTATGGAAGTAACTCAAAAATTTAGCAACAAATTCTAATGGAACTCCCAGATAAACTGAAGAAATTATATAAGCATTGGGGAAACCATGTATCTAAAGGCAATAGTGTTTCTTCGGAAATAAAAATTCCGCCGCTTTTGGAATGGTTTATCAGAGAACGAATCAGCGTTTGGGAAAAGAAAACAAAAGGGGAAAGTGTGCCATATACAGAGGATAAGATTCT
>CAZAOU010000031.1:0-2226 GCA_964487135.1 uncultured Candidatus Saccharibacteria bacterium | reverse complement strand
AGAATCTTATCCTCTGTATATGGCACACTTTCCCCTTTTGTTTTCTTTTCCCAAATACCGATTCGTTCTTTGATAAACCATTCCAAAAGTGGCGGAATTTTTATTTCTGAAGAAACACTGTTACCTTTAGATACATGATTTCCCCAATGCTTATATAATTTCTTCAGTTTATCTGGGAGTTCCATTGCTTTCTTTTATAAATAAATCAGCTATTGAATTTGCTAGGGCAACAGAAAGGAGTGTTGGAACAGCATTACCGATTTGCAAATTTCGATCACTTCTTGATCCATAGAACTGATAACTATCGGGAAAACATTGAATTCTCGCTCCTTCTCTAGTGGTTAGTGGTCTTGGAGTCTTAGGATGAATACAGCGAGACGATGATGGTGTGCTTAGATTCCTAGTTATTGTTGTGGAAGGTTTTTTCCACCAAAGACGGGAATATGTGTTTTTAAAACCTGATGTGGGGCGTAAAGATTCTGGCAGGTCTTCAGGGGTACCCCCGTCTGGCAGTAGCTCCATGATTGTTATTAATCTAGTATTATTTTTTGGTGAATTATGATCTGTTATTTTTTTAGGAGCATTCTTTCTCATCAACTTCTGAAATTCATTTTTAGGCTCACTAGTATACTCAAAAGCTTCCTCATTTGTTTTAATAAATGGTAAATCACCAATCGCATCCTCAAGAGTTAAGTACGGCTTTAGCTTGTTATTAAATAGGTTATTTTTGTTTTCTGTATTGTAATGTGTTTGTTCTGGGTACTCAAACTCACTATTAAGCTTTGAGCCAAAAATAATTATTCTTTCTCTTATTTGCGGAACCCCATAGTCTGCAGCATTCAAGACCTTATACTTTACTTTATATCCTAATGATTCAAATAAAGAAACTATTGTCTTTAATAACTGACCATTTTGCATAGAAAGTAGACCTTTCACATTTTCAAAAAGAAAAACTTTTGGATCAAATTCTTTCAAGACACGATAATATTCTTGAAACAACTTCCCTCGTGGATCATCAATTAACCTCTTTCCTACTGTAGAATATGCCTGACAAGGCGGACCTCCTATAATGAGATCAATCTCACTAGTTTTAATTCCTAAATCTTTCTCAACCTTTTCACTATTAAAATACTTTATATCTTCCACATAAACCTTTACTGTCGGATGGTTTAATGAATATGCCTTAGCCATATTTGGTAAAATCTCATTAGCAGCGACGATTTCAAAACTATCGTTATTTGCAAATCCATAACTTAAACCACCTACACCAGAAAATAAATCTATGACTTTTAGTTTCTTGTTTTTAATCATAGAAAGTTTAACCAAAACTGATTTCTTTATACTTGATTGGGTCCTCTGTAATTTTCCAAATAAAATAGTTTTGATCAATATTAAAAACAGTTTGCCCTTCCATTTGCTGTCTTGTGATCCAGTTTACACTATCATCTTCAATTTCATTCAATTTGATAAAAGCAACTTGGCCATTGTATAAATCAAAGTGAATTGCCAAAGTATGAAGACCTAAATCACGAAAAACTTTTTTTGCTTCTAAAACTTTATGCTGTTTAATGTCATTTATACCAGTAAAACCTGATTGCATTTCAATTCTAATCTTTTGTTTTCCACCCAATTCTATTTCTAGATCTGCTTTGGGAGTTCTTTTAAATGTTTCTATGTTCTTCAAATCATCGTCACCAATTAGACTAATCTTGGAAATATCAATTTCAAAAATCAGCCCTAATGCTTTCAAAAAATAGTTTGATAAAACATATCCTCTCATCCAAGAATAGTAGACTTGTTCTGGTCGTCTACCTTGATTATTTAAAGTAGACAAGATATTGTTTGCTTTCATTATTTCAAAAGTTTTATCTATATATTCTTTTTTAAAACCAATCAAATCCTTATTTTTGATACTATCTGCAACAACATCATTTATTTTATCAAGTATTTTATAAAGTCTTTCATTTAAAAGTGCTATATAGCCAAAATCAACCATTGGAGAAATATCTTTTGCACCAAAGAAATTTCTAACATCAATTTGGTTTGAAAAACCTAATTGCTGTCTATAGTGACGAAAATATTCTGTTGTAATTATTATTTGCCTAGACATAAAGGTATTTTATCAAAGCTATCAAAAAGCTATAGGTTAAACTCTTTAGGAATTTTCAATCTGCGGTATCTATTATACAAAATTCGAACTTTTTTCGAAACCAATCCCGACGAAGA
>CAZAOU010000030.1:0-2537 GCA_964487135.1 uncultured Candidatus Saccharibacteria bacterium | reverse complement strand
GGTCCAGATACAAGGGCGGTTCCAAATGTTGGTATAAAAGACATAACTGCTGCAACAACGCCCCAGAGTGCACCGTTTGGAACATTAAAAATCCAGAATCCAAATCCAAGGAGTATGCCTTGAACTACGGCAATAAGTAGTGAACCTTTTACAACTCCATTTACTGCAAGGGCGAGTCTATCCATAATGTGCGCATCATTTTCTTGCCCAAGGGGACTCAAAGACATGATAGATTCTTTCCATTTGTCACCATCTTTTAATAAATAGAATATGATGAGTAGCATCAGAATAAATGAGAAGAATGCAGATACTGTAGTGCTGAATACATTTGCTATGTGGTTTGATATATATGTTACAAATTCAGTTACTTTTTGGTTTGCATCAAAGGTAACACCAGGAGGCAAGACTTCATTTACTTTGATATTTATTTTTTCTAATACTGGTGAAGCATTGATATTACTTGAGAGAACTTTTCTGTAAACATTTTGACTTTGGTTAAATACCAAGGCTCCGACTCCCAAAATAGGTCCACATAGAAGCAGAGTAAATAGGATCACGGTGATAAGTGAAGCGAGAGCACTAGGGATCTTCCTTTCATAGAGCCAGGTGTATACTGGGTAGAGGACTATGGTAAATGATACCCCGAGAACAATGATGACCCAGAAGGGTAGGAAAATAAAAAAGGTGAAAACTAGAGTTGCTAATAATAGACCAAAGAAAAAGTACTTTTCTATAATTTTTGCTTGCATAGTGTTCATTCTATCAAAGATTGTATTAGTTTTCCATCTATTAATTAAACCTTATTTAGTATATCAATTCAGTAAGGCGGGGCGAATGTTTGACAAATTTTATAAAATATGTAAAATAAAAAATGAAGATGTTGTTTATAACAGGAGAAAATTATGAAAATAATCGGGGACGCAAGTCCCGTTATTGGTGAAAAATTCAAGCCTCTTTTTGAGGCAATGAAAAACGGCAAAAAAATTCGTTCTGTAATATTTTTCAAAGGCACAAATAATCTAGGCAATGAAAATTTTAAATTTGAAATTAAAAATTTTACAGCGACAATGTGCTATGCAAACCTGTCTAATAGTTCCCTTGGAACTACGCGGGTTGGTGTTGACAGTCTAATAGAAACAGATCAAGGTGATCGTTTCTACTTCGACTGGATAGTCGAATTTGAGTTGTGAATTATTTTGATCAGCCCGGATGAACAAAACATCTAGGCTGATTTTAGTTTACTTATATTTATTGATTTTGTGTCTGTAGATATTTTTCCCAAAGTTCTTGAAAATCTCTAGAATTTTCTTTGAGTTCGGCGAGGTTGCCGCGAGCTACTATTTTTCCATCTTTGAAAAATAAAATAGTATCAAAAAGAGACAAGAGATGAAGTCTATGGATTGAGGAAATAATAGTCTTTTCTGTAAAAGTGCTAAAAATATTTTCGTAAATTTTTAGTTCGTTATGAAAGTCGACACTTGAGGTTGGTTCGTCGAGCAGAACGATGTCTTTGTCTTTTGAGGCAAGTAGTCCACGTGCTAAGGCTAGGCGTTGTTTTTCTCCACCACTTAGATTTACACCTTTTTCTACTATGGTTGACTCTAGCCCGTTTGGTAGTCGTTTTACCACTTCTGTAAACGATGCCATTTCAATAAAAGTATTAATTTGTTTTTCTTCGTAATCAACGCCAAGTGTTATGTTTTCTTTAATTGTGGTTGAAAATATTTCTGGATCTTGCGGAATTAATGATATCGAATCACTGATCATTTCAAAAGAATGGCTTAGAGTAATATCATCTATTTTTAGATCTATGTCTTTTGGTGTATATAACCCTCTTATTATTTTTAGAAATGTAGTTTTACCACCACCACTTTCACCTATTACTGCTATTTTTTCTCCCTTTTTAAAATCAATATTTATATTATCAATATGCAAGTTAGCGTTTTCTTCATCATGGTAAGAGAATGATAAATCTTCGATAGATATTGTTTTCCAGTCCATCGGCAAATATTTATTGTCACTAAATGAACTTTTTATAAAATTTTCTGAAAGTTCTTCAGAGTTTTTAAGGTTTGATCTCCATCTTACCGCATTGTTATATAGGTGAGCAAAATTAAAAAAAGTTTCTCTAACATTAGATGCATAGCTATATAATATGTATACAGAACCTATGAGTATTACTTCTCTGGTATTTAGTTTGGAAAATATATAAATACACACTGTAAGGATAACAGCAAATTGTCCTAGGGCGGCCGCCCAAAACCATTTATATTCATTATTTAAAATATTTTTCTTGAATTGTTCATATGGTAGATCTATTGACTTACTAATGGATTTGAAAACTAAATTTTCCACACGAAGTATGACGACAGTTGTGATGTTGCTAATAACATCGTATATTTTTTCTGCAACTTTATTTTCTAGTCTATTCACTATCCTATATCCAGGGACAAGTCTTTTATCATATATATACATTATTAAAAATATCAAAACTGAAGCAATTAGGAATTATGGAACTTCTGCAAAAGAAAATATTG
>CAZAOU010000029.1:0-2586 GCA_964487135.1 uncultured Candidatus Saccharibacteria bacterium | reverse complement strand
AAACCGGAGTGCATAGGGTTCAGAGAGTTCCAGCTACAGAAAAAAATGGCCGAGTTCATACGTCAACAGCTTCTGTTGCAATTTTACCCATCAGAAAAAAAACAAAGATGGATATTAAAGAAAGTGATCTCGAAATTGAATTTTCAAGGGCTGGCGGAAAGGGAGGTCAAAATGTGAACAAAGTTGAAACTGCGGTTCGTATTATTCATAAACCAACAGGTTTGGACGTTAGGTGTACTTCGGAGAGAAGCCAGCTCAAAAATAGAGAAAAAGCTTTAAGTATTCTTACGGCAAAAATTCAAGCTCTAAAAGAGGAGGAGGAGGCTAAAAAATTTGCTTCCGAAAGAAAAGGTCAGATTGGTACGGGCGATCGTTCTGAAAAAATAAGGACATATAATTTTTTACAGGATAGAATAACTGATCATAGAATAAAAGAGTCTTGGCATAATTTACCATCTATAATGGCTGGAAACATGGAAGATATTTTAGATGCCTTGGAGAAAAGAGCTGAGTCAGGGGAGGGTTTTGACTCTTCGGAAGATGGCGGGTTTTAATTTTTTTTAGCGAAATAAATACACGCTTAGGAAACTCTGTAGCCTTGGCTGAAGGCGAAAGGAGAATATTTTGAGCACAAAATGTTCGTGTTTCCTAAGTGTGTATTTATGGAGCGCCCCGTTGCTTAAAAGCCAAATATCTGTTACTATAGACGGACAACATCTGTCTTTTGGTCTTTACCTAAAAAGATGAAATACCGCTCAAATGGGCCGTAAAAGATGTATATTATTAGACAATTTGTATCAGAAGATACCAAATAAGAATGTCAAAACAAGAAACACAGATTCCAAAAGCAATTCAGGATATGTTTACTGCTGGAGCGCACTTTGGACTTATCAAAAGTAGAAGGCATCCATCACAGAAGCCTTTCATATTCGGTCAGAAAAACAGTATTGAAATAATTAATCTAGAAAAGACTAACGAACATCTAGAGAAAGCTCTGGCTTTTATTGCTGAGCTTGGAAAAGCTAAGAAAACAATACTTTTTGTATCAAGTAAAAGCGAAGCTCGTTCACTTATAAGAAGTGGCGCAGAGGTTTTGGGTTTGCCTTTTATTGCAGGACGATGGATTGGAGGACTTTTAACCAATTTCAATGAAGTAAAGAAAAGAATCGAAAAATTAAAGACTCTTGAGGAACAAAAAGAAAAAGGTGAGCTTTCAAAATACACAAAGAAGGAAAGACTTCTTATTGATCGTGAAATTGAAAAATTGAACGAACTTTTTGGTGGGGTTAGAAATCTTACAAAAATTCCTGATGCTTTATTTATAGTTGATCCCAGAAAAGAAAGTATTGCTGTTGCTGAGGCTGTTAAAACCCATGTCCCTGTTGTTGCTTTGGCTTCAACCGACTGCGATATCTCAAGTGTTGATTTTCCTATAACTGCCAACGACTCTTCAAGATCAAGTATTGAATATTTCATCAAGAGAATAAAAGAAGCTTACAGCGCTTAGGTTTTCTTTATTAGTTCCTTTTAAAATACATTCATTATGATTACAACAGAACAAGTAAAAGAATTAAGAGATAAAACAGGTATATCAATCATGCAGTGTCGCAAGGCACTAGAAGAAGCTCAGGGTGATTTAGAGAAAGCCATAATAATTTTACAGAAAAAGGGTGCTGAAATTGCTGACAAAAAGTCAGACAGAACTCTTGGTGCAGGTGTTGTTGCTTCTTACATTCATAGCACGGGCACAATTGGTGCGATGGTTGAACTATGGTGTGAGACAGATTTTGTTGCTAAGAATGAAGAATTTAAAGCACTAGCTAAAGAAATCGCAATGCACATTGTTGCAGCTAATCCAGAATATTTGTCTATTGAAGATATAAGTGCGGAAGAGAAAGCTAAAGCTTCTGAAGTTTTTGCCAAAGAAGTTGAGGGTAAACCAGAAAATCTCAAAGCACAAATTCTTGAAGGGAAAATCGCATCTTACTTTAAAGACAGAGTTTTGGTTGAGCAGGAATACATAAAAGATCCAAGTTTAACTGTCGGTGCACTTCTTAAAAATGCTATTCAGAAATTTGGGGAAAAAACAGTAATAGGAAAGTTTGCTCGATTCTCAACGCAGTCTAGGTAAACAATATGACAATCGCCTTAATTATTTTTGGTCTGTCTCTTCTAATCATGTTTTTGGTTATTTTAAATAAAAACAGATTTTTAGAAAAAGGATCATATTTAATTGACATCAAGTCGGATTGGGATAAAAAAATATTATATATTTTTAGGCATACTGTATTTTTTATTAAGGAATTTCCAAGATACACCGCAAGGAGAGCCGGACATTTTCTTGTCATAAAGGCGTTGGAGTGGTTTGGAAAGATAAAAATATTGATTTATCCGAAGATTTCGCATATTGTAGATACCGTTAAGGGAAAAGATGTTCCAAAAATGAGAGGAGAGGTTTCAGAATTCTTGAGGTCAATTAAAGAGGAACATAGAGTTAGAACAGAAAGGAGACATTCTTAAAATAAACGCCGCCTTAGCTCAGTTGGTAGAGCAACAGTTTTGTAAACTGTGGGTCCCCGGTTCAAG
>CAZAOU010000028.1:0-3313 GCA_964487135.1 uncultured Candidatus Saccharibacteria bacterium | reverse complement strand
GGCGTAAAGCTCGTCTCCGGCAGCACCCGCACCCACAAGATTTTTAAGGTGTTTTGACCGCAATAGTGGTTTGTAAAACCCCGCCAGATGTGGGATTATTTACTATATGGAACTGGTAAATTTAACCAAAGCTTCAAAGTGGGCAACTACATACCTAGGTAGAGAGGTATCTCCTTCTAATATTTCTTATCTTGTTCAGTATGGAAAGGTCAGAAAACTCGGAGAAAACGGTCTAACACTTGTTGATTTAAATGACTTGAAAAAATATTACGAATCATGGAAGGGTAAAAGAGAGATCGATTGGAAAAAACAGCTTGGTAATGATTTAAACTGGGCACTTTCTTTTGATCACTTGAGAGAAAGAGATACAACAAAGCATGTTCATCGTTTGCATCCGTACAAAGGGAAGTACATCCCTCAACTGGTTGAGTATTTTATTGATTCGCATACAGATGATTTTAAGAAAGAGGTTTATTTTAAAGCAGGAGATATAATTCTTGACCCTTTTCTAGGTTCGGGAACAACTATTATTCAATCTTTGGAAATGGGAATCCATTCTATTGGTATAGATGTTTCAGAATTTAACTGTATGATCTCTAGTTGCAAAGCAACAAAATACGATCTTAACTATTTGCAAAATGCTGTCAAGAAAATGCTTTCTGCTTTAGATACTTTTGAAAATAATAATAAGATCCAAGAATTTGAAGTAGAATTACTTGGAGAATTAGCTAAATTTAATAATAAATATTTTCCGGGCGTAGACTTTAAATATAAAGTTAATCAAGGTCTGATTGGCGAAAAGAATTTTTCTATAGAAAAAGAAAAAGACTTTTTACCTGTCTATAAAAAATTACTGAAAAAATATTCTATAAAAACTAAACAAGATAAAAGTGAATCATTTTTGGATACATGGTTCATGGACAATGTGAGAAAAGAAATTGATCATGTCTTCAATACAATTAAACAAGAAAAAGACGTGAAAACAAGAAAAATTCTCGCTTTAATTTTAAGTCGAACAATTCGTTCCTGTCGCGCTACCACACACAGTGACCTGGCTACATTAAAAGAACCCCAACTGACTACTTATTATTGTTATAAGCATAAAAAGATCTGTAAACCGCTTTTCTCAATTAAGGCAATGCTTAACCGTTACGCATATGACACAATCTCACGCATTAAGGAATTCGAAAAAACAAAAAAACCAGCTCATTATTCAACTATAGCCGGAGATTCAAGGGTAGTTGATATCTTTAAGAAAATAGAAAAACAAAACCCTGAATTTTATAAGATTTTAAACAAGCAAAAAATTTCAGGTATTTTCTGTTCGCCGCCTTATGTGGGGCAAATCGATTATCATGAACAACATGCTTATGCCTATGATTTACTCGGTTTCAAGAGAAACGATAGCTTAGAAATAGGCCCACTATATAAAGGGCAGGGGCAAGAAGCTCGTCAATCATATGTGCAAGGTATAGCTGATGTTCTTAATAATTGTAAAAAATACTTGAAGAAGGATTATAATATTTTTCTTGTTGCAAACGATAAATATAATCTTTATCCAGAAATTGCTGTAAAATCTGGAATGAAGATTGTAAATCAATTTAAAAGACCTGTTTTGAATCGTACAGAGCGCGATAGGAATCCATATTCCGAAATAATTTTTCATTTTAAATCAATATAAACTTATGGCACTTACAAATGATCAAAAAAATAGAATAGCAGAGGAAATAAAAAAGATACTATCAAGTAGGCTTAAAAGTTTCCCTGATGTAAGTAAGCAAAACAGAAATGCTCCTTTCCATGATGCCTTTTTAGAATCTTTTAAGGCAAAATTTGGAGATTTAAACATAGAAACATCTCGTCTAGTAGCCATTGCTAGTTGGTTGCATGGTTTAAACACTTCTTTGGGTTCAGGTTTTGAAAATATCGGAAATATTCTCTCTGGAGGCTATAAAAGAAAATTTACCAGTGATTATGTTTTACCTGTAAAAAGAGGACAAGCGGAATTTATTGAGCAGATTATTCGAGATTTAAAATCTAATAAGCGGTTACCTAATCTTGTTGAAGAAAATGAATTAGTTTTAAATTATAAAAATGAAGACAATGATATTGACGCTTTAGCTTTTACAGCAGATATTTTTATTGAAAAGCCTGATGAAATAATAGCAATTGAAATGAAATCCGTTAGACCGAATTCCGGAGAAGGAAGAGGGGAAAAACAAAAAATATTATATGGAAAAGCCGCTTTAAAAATTCTTTATCCAAACCATGATATAAAATTTTTTATAGGCTTTCCTTTTGATCCAACAGCAAAAAACCCAACAGAGTATGACAAAGACAGGTTTTTTAATTACTTAGTAGAATTTAAGAAATTTTTCTCAAAAGATGAAGTTCTTATTGCAGGAGAGTTATGGGACTATCTAAGTGGTTCACTAAATACTATGGAAGAAATCATCAACATGATCAAACTTATGGCTAATAGCGCCAATAGTAAGTAGTGTCGTATCTCTAATATTTAGATATTTCAAATAAAAATTGTGAATAAATCTCTTAGCGTAAAAGGCACAGTGTGGCGGTGGCCGGGGGACGGAGGGTGGTATTTTGTCACGATTGATCGGGAGGTATCAGCGGAGATCAGTGCCCAGTATCCCAAGGGCTTTGTGAAGGTGAGTGCTAGTATTGGTCGAGTCGTCTGGGAGACGTCGCTCTTCCCATATCGTCGTGACCGTACCTACCTAATTTGCGTGACCAAAAAGGTCCGCCAGCAAACAGGCATCATGGAAGGCGATAGTGTCACGATCAAGCTCTCATTTAGGTAGTTGGTAAGGTATACTTTCTAGGTGGATATCTTCAGTAGAGTTGAGGCGCTTGATCTCCCTCAGAATGAGTTTGTGGTTCTTGGGAGCGGGATATTAGCAGCTCTTGGTATTCGTGAGGTCGGAGATATTGATTTACTTGTTAAGCCAGAATTTTTTGAAGTATTAAAAAATAACGGATGGTCTTATGAGGTTATAGAAATTGGAGGGCAACCACGAGAGATGATTTCAAAAGGAAACGTGCAAGCTTTTAAAGATTTTTGGTTCGACGAGAAAATTTTTCCAGTGGAAGAAGGATTTAAAAGATCTGTCACAATTAAGGGGGTTAAATTTATTTCTTTGCAAACACTGCTTGAATATAAGAAGACAGCAACAAGAGAAAAAGATGCAAACGACGTTCTTCTCATTGAAGAATATTTGAAAAATAATTCTTAATAATTTTATGGACATATTGGCACATACACTTTGGACAAATGCAGGGGCGAGGGCAGCAAATA
>CAZAOU010000027.1:0-3330 GCA_964487135.1 uncultured Candidatus Saccharibacteria bacterium | reverse complement strand
GTACTAGCCCCAACAGCATTTAGAGCTTGCTGACATTTAACTTCCAACTGAGCTGTATTTATTTTTCCATTTATATACTGTCTAAGAATAGAAGAAGCCATTGAATCAAAAGATCGTGAATTCATTCTGGCATGAGGATTTAAATTTAAAACACTACCACCTTCATCACTAGCTATTTTAGATGTACACCACTTAGTAGTGAACGCCTTACCTCCTGATCTAATTACAACTCTCGCAACTTTGTTTCCACTAGTAGAATAATTTACCGTTACTGAACTAGCATCAGTTCTAGCACCTCTTGCAAGAACAGAATAACCTACTTGAGTAGTATTATCAGATCTATCAGTTAAACCGTCTCCAGCCCATTGATATTCATATGTTCCGTTTCCTCCAGAAGCAGAAACTTTCCATGTCACAGATATAGGTTCTCCGGTGTAACTAGACTCAGATGGAGTAGCTGAACATTCTCCAGTAATTTTTGGCACAGCTGGAGCTTTAGTTGCTGCGTTAGCTTTAGAAATCAAACCATCAAAAACCGAAATTACTTTCTCTGAAAAACTTTTTTCTTCATTTAAAGACGTGGTTTTACCTTTCAATCCCTCCACCAAAGTCTCGTAGTCTTCATAGCCAACCAAGTTTGCAAATAGACCATCTTTACCATCAGCAACAGTTTGACTTATCATAGAAAATGTTAAAGAATCCTGATTTTTTAAAGATTCCTTAAGATATTCAATAGCAATATCTTTATCGTTTGTTGCTGCGTATGTTCCAGCAAGATAGTAATCAAGACGAGAAATAGTTCCCTTTCTTTCATCTTCCATTATGGTGTTATCTTTTAGAGCCAATTCTTTTGCCTCTTCAAAAGTCACAGCCGCCTGTCCAAAATCTCCAGTTTTAAAATATGCCATACCAATCCATTCAGATAGAATTTCCAATTTTGAATTTAACTGCAAAGCCGTAGAAAATGCTTGGTTTGCCTCTTTAATATTTTTTTGAATAACATATGCTCTACCTAAAGCAACATATGCTTGAGCATAATTATCATCAGCTTCAACAGCTTTATTTGCATACTCTAGAGATAATTTACTGTCCTCTTTTCCATATAAAGCTATAGAAGAAAGGTTGTAGTACGCTTCTGCTTTCAAACGAATGTTTTTGGAATTATTAGCAACAGCTAAGAAATATTTTTCAGCCTCATCAGTTTTAGACAAACGCCACTCTATTCTTCCTATGTTTAAATTAGCTTGATCATTAAAAGGATCAATATCTATTGCTTTTTTATAATTATTTATTGCCTCACTTGTTTTTCCAGAAAGATCATAGGCGTGACCTAATTTAAAATATGTATCCGCGTTATTAGGAGAAAGAGATAGGGATGTATTGTAATTGTTTATAGCACTATCATAATCTGCAATCATTTCGTAGGCATATCCTAAAATTCTATACGCATCAGCATTTTTAGAATTCATCTTAAGAACCCTTTCTGCAATTTCAATAGATTTAGCGCTATATTCCTCTTCTTTATGCTCAACACTCCCTCTTTGATTGTAAATAGATGCTAAAAGTAACAGCGCACTTATATTATTTTTGTCATTTTCAAGAAAAGACAATAATTTTGCCTCGGCACCATCAAAATCGTTCTGATTAAAATCATAAATAACAGGTTCAGCTATAGCTGCATCCAAAGGATCTGGTGATAAATTAGTATTCTGTATGTAAAAATAAAAAATTCCAACAACCACCGAAATTGCCACTAAGGCAAAGATTACGTAGATGGCTGTATTTTTAGTACTATTCATAAACAATAATATATGAGTTGTTAAGTTGACTCATTAAATTCTAACACACTATGCATTGTTCAATACTATTTCTGTGGAAAATTAAAACCATTAAGAAAAGTTTTGCGGTGTAATTGAGACACACCAAATATCTTAATTGATTCATAATGTTCTTTTGTTCCATAACCTTTATGTTTTTCAAAAGAATATTTTAAATAAATTTTAGAATTTTTTTTCATATATTCATCACGAATTACTTTTGCACAAATAGATGCAGCTGATATTGCTTTAATTTTTGAATCACCCTTGATAACAGTTTTCTGTTTAAAATCTTCTGGTGCTCTCAACGAACCGTCTAAATATACAAAAGTGTTTTTTGAGGAAATTTTTATTTTTTTAATACACTCTTCTATTCCCTTTTTTATAGCAAAAGTAATTCCCTTTGAGTCTATTACTTTGTTTGAAACAAGCGCCACAAAAAAGCGGGCTTTTTTGTGGCGCACCAATTCTTTGATTTTTAGAAAAATTTCATTTCTCTTTTTTTCTGATAATTTTTTACTATCATCAAGTCCAGGCAAAGGCAAAAAATTAAAATTTTTTTTACAAACAAATATTCCAACAGCCACAGGCCCTGCGATTGGCCCCCTACCAGCTTCATCTATACCTGCAATAAAATCTAAAGACAAAATCTTAACTAAATTATCTTGGCCAAGGAAAAAAAACTCTTCCTATATTCTCCCCTCCATATGAATCTTCTAAATTAAAGGACAACATCTTTCTTGGTTCAAGGCCGGAATTTTTTACACTAAAAACTTTCATTTTAACCTTATCGTCCTTATCCTGTCCGGGCGGGTAACAAGATACTTTTTTTAGGGGTATTGGTATACCGGTGCCACCATCTTGATAATATCCATAAAAAGACTTAACGGATCTCACTCCACATTCTGGTTTTCCCAAAGCATCCACTGAATTTAAAGGGTATTTTATGTATACACAATCAGCACAACCCCAATCCAATCCGTCTAACCACCACAAATTTTTATTCCACCATTCAACTTGTTGCCACCAATTTCCAGATGCAACATAAGACTTTGTATCATATTTCTCAAAAGGTCCAATCTTTGGAGAGGTTGGTCTAGGAACAGGTAGTGGTTTAGGAGTATATTCAGCAAAAACTTTATCCGTTGCAAACAACTTTTTCAACCACAATGAGAAAACATCACTATATGGTGTGCAAGAATTTATGGGATCTGAAAAACAAACTGAAAAATATTGATTGTACTTTGGAGATTCAAATGTTAGTCCTGTAGATACACTAGCAACAACAGAATCCTTAACATCTGTTAAAGAAGATGGGTAACCAAACTCAGTATAAATATCATAAGAATTCTTTGGATCATCAACTTTTAAAGTAAATACTAGGTCAGGCCTCTGAGAAGCAAAACGTGATTTATCTATAGAAACAATCATGTCTGAATTAGGATAAGAACCATCTGAATACACCACCATCACATATTTGCGGTCAGCATTGTCAGAGCCAATCAAATCTTTA
>CAZAOU010000026.1:0-3772 GCA_964487135.1 uncultured Candidatus Saccharibacteria bacterium | reverse complement strand
CCATTTAAAATTTGTAATAAGTGGTGGAGTAATAAATCCTGATTTCAAAACCTTGTCCATAATATCCCACCCTGCGCCAAATATAACTGGCTTTGGTTTTGAATTGTTAGTCTTTACTTGAGCTCTAAAACTACATCCTACACATTGAACATCATAGAGCGGATAGTTCTGTGGAAGTATCATGAGCTTCTTAGCACAGTTAGGACATGGCACCCTCTCTACCACCTCCTGCTCTCCTGTATCTCCTGACTGTTTGTTTTTTGACATAAATAAATTAGATCATATTAAGAAACTCTGGGCAATAATCAAAAAAACCGCTCTAGACGGTTTTTTTTGATTACTATCGCTTAAATGAGCTTTTGTAGGTAGTGCTTTTGTGAGAGCTCGCGTAAGATTTTGTAGTAAAGCGTCCAGTTGAAGCACTTTTATAGTAACTTCGAGCTTCGGCTACTTGAGTAGCTAGCGCAAGTACAAAAAGAACGAGCAACGAACTTTTGATTATTTTTTTCATACAGCTTTAGTATAACAGATTATTTCCCCGACTTCCTTCTATTATCTTCCTTACAAAGCATCTGGCAGTTTTCTGCGATAGTCTTGCCTCCTTCATACCAAGGATCAATATGATCTGCTTCCATTTCTGAAATTTCAAAATGATTTTTACATTCAGGACAAATACCATTCTGCCTTTCATACGCCTCTCGTTTCATATTTGGGGTAAATGCCCGAATAGAGAGATATTTTTCTTTTCGAGTTAGAACATATGGGTAAATCCCCGACTTTTTCGTAACATCTTCGTCCTGCATTAATTCCTTGATTTCTTTTTCAAGTTTTTCTGAATCAAATTTCTGATCTTTAAATTCGTTATAGAGCTCGCCCCAATTTACACTTGCCATTTCCTTTCGATAATTAGGAAAAACCCCTCGCACCCAATGAATAACATCTTGGAAATAATGCCAAAGCTCATCTGCATTTTCATCATGCTGATGCTTTGCCATGTAACCCTCTATATCTTCATTATTTATCCACGAAAGTGCAGTTTCTAAATATTCTTGACGAATTGGTGAACCGGTAACGAGTTGCCCTCCATCATTTGCAAGCAGGTACGCCGCACAGTTTGATTTACTAAATTTGAGCTTTGCATCAGAAAGCCATGGTCCGGTATAAACCGCATTTCGAAGCTCTTGATCAGTCAATTCCATACCTGCGATATTGATAATCTTAAACCAATCAAGCTTCTCTTTTTCTTCTCCTTCACAGTGATAAATCATCAACTCATAATTTAAGATCTGATCCTGCTCTTCTTTTGTAAGGTTATGGAACATTGCAGTGCGACCATTGAACTCAATAGAAAAATCTCCATTCACAAATTGAGCAATACTTATCGTTCGTTGTTGCCCATCAAGTACCTCAAAATTCCCGTCTTCTTTTTTGACCCAGTACATTACATTGAGTGGGAAATTTTTCTTAATAGTTCGAATTACCTCATCACGATGTTTCGCATCATAGACAAATTCTCGTTGATACTTTGGACGAATATCCAGCTTGCCACCAAAAGCAGTTACTCCCTCTTCCTGAGTATCTTTATAATCTTTTACAACTTCTGATATTTTTATTTTGTGTAATTCGATTTTCATGTTTTATTACTCTCGTGTTTTTGATTCTATCTTTTTTATTTCCTCTTTAGGCTCCAAAGATTTGATTTTTTTATAATCAATCGTAAGCTGACCGGACTCTTCATTAGCAAACTCGGGCGGATTAAGTGAAAGATGAAATTCTGTCCCCTCCCCAAGTTCTTTTACTAAAGCAGTCGTCGCAATCACTAATTTGGTTTGTAAGGATTCTTTAGTTTCACCATTTGTTTCTTTAATTTTTTCCTCAACAAGTGATTTTATTTCTTCTCTAACAAACGCTTCTAGCCAATCTTTTTTAAATGATTCCTCATTTAAATTTTCATTAGTTTTTTTACAAGCTTCATAGCTAATTTTTGCTTCTTTAGATTTAAAATATTCTGTACGTGCTTTTAAATACTCTTGAGCAATTTTAAGGGAGGCAAGAAAATATCTATATGTTAGTTTGCCTACAATTAAAATCTCATACCAACTCGTTCCTGTATCAAATTCTTTAAATTCGAACTGCCCATCAATTTGGAAGTTTTTAAATAACTTTTCTATTCTTTGATTAAATTTTGTTAATTCCTCAAGAGAGTTTATAGTATTGGGTAATTTTATATTTATTATTTGTTCATCTTGAATCTCAACCATTGTTTCAAGGATGGAATAATAAAGTGGTAATTTTTGGTTTATACGATTCACATATGACGATAACTTATTAAATTCTTCTTGTGGAAGCAATTCCGTCTTATTACCTTTTGGGTATTTACTCAAAAGTTCATTAACAATTTCAGTAGTTTTTACTTCACTCCATTCAAGAGTAGATAGATATTCTAGAATATCTATAAGTTCTGAATAATTTTGTACAAGTTGCGCCTGCCCACCATATTGAGGTTCACTTTTAATAATGATAGTCTTAGTTTCGCTTACAACAAGATCTATTTTTTGTTTTACTTCTCCTAATCTCATATTATATTAACTCTTATTTCTAATAACTATTCGAACATAAGTTGGTTTTCCATCAATTGCACTATCTTTATCCTTAATTAGTCCGTGGTCCTTAATCGGTGTTTTATCATTCAACCTAACATCATTACAACTTATTATTTCGAACTGTTCCGGATTATATTTATCGAGAAAAGTAATCGGTACACCCATAGCACCCTTCCAGTCCATTGGAATTTCTGCTGTCTTGTCTACATTTATAGCATTGTAGTTGTCGTACTTCGGGTAAATCTCTGGTGAATATTTCTTATAGAGAACTAGCTCTTCGTGTCGTTCGTCGTAATCAAGATTTGTAAACCATCTTACTCCTTTTACTCTAATATACTTATTTCCTTTCTCGTCTACTCGAGAACCTGCTGCTTCAAGAGGATAATCTTCCGGCACTTGAAACTCTCTATCTCCACTATGGATACTTGGACCAAACCATATTTTATTATCTTTCACTAATGGAAAAACTTCTTTATATGTTACAGCGTTTACATTCCCAATGATCAAAAATTTTTTATTGTATTCAACGAGCTGAGCAATATATTCCCGAAAAAGAGAGAACGGTGGATTTGTTACCACAATATCAGCTTGCTTTAAAAGTTCTATGCTCTCTGGACTTCGAAAATCTCCATCCCCTTCCATCGGAGCCCATTCATTATTTTTATTTGCTTTGAGCTGTTCTGCAATATCACGAAGATCAAATGCTCCGTCATTGTCGAGATCATCTACTTCATTGATGATAAATTTATTTGCATTTGTTTTTGGCCTACCTTTTTCTTCCACAAGTGTCTTATCATCACCAAAAAGTCCAAGCTGAGTGTTCGCTATTGGTGAAGGTTTGTAGCTTGTCGCAATCAACCTCTTTAAACCAAGTGCTTTAAAGTTTGATGCAAAATACTTAAAGAAATTACTTTCAAACGGATCATCGCAGTTACAATACACAACCTTTCCTTTGAATTGCTCTTTGTAGTGCTTGAGCTCTTTTTCAATATCAACAAGCTGAGTATAAAACTCATCTTTTTTGGCTTTGTTGGCCTTATGGAGATTACTGTTTGAGGACTTTTTATCCATATATACTTAGACTATCCCACATTTTTCCCTCCTTTTCAAACCTAAAACACCTTAAAAATCTTGTGGGTGCGGGTGCTGCCGGAGACGAGCTTTACGCC
>CAZAOU010000025.1:0-4609 GCA_964487135.1 uncultured Candidatus Saccharibacteria bacterium | reverse complement strand
ATTTTGATCAACGCAAATAGTATCCCCGATATAAATATTTGGAATTCCAGCAATCATTACAATATCTCCAGAGTGAGCCTGCGAGACTTCTTTTTTTGTTATTCCTTCAAATGTATAAAGTTTGGTAAGTCTTCCAGAAGCAGAAGAGCCATCATTTTTTTTGACAATAACAGTCGAGCCGTCTTTTATTGTTCCTTCATAAATCCTACAAACCGCCATTCTGCCTAAAAAATTATCGTAAGCAAGATTAAATGGTTGAGCTCGTAAAGGCACATCATCTTTTGTATTAGCTACTGCAACATGCTCTAAAACAACATCGAGAAGTGGAAAAAGGTTTTTTGATTCATCTTTTAAATCTTTCTTAGCTATACCATCTCGCCCTATTGCGTATACGATAGGGAAGTCTAGTTGCTCGTCATTTGCTCCAAGGTCAATAAATAATTCCAAAACTTCATCATGAACTCTCGCTGGGTTTGCTGCTGGTTTATCAATTTTGTTAATAACAACGATTGGTTTAAGGCCAAGTTCTAATGACTTTTTAAGCACAAATCGTGTTTGAGGCATAGGGCCTTCTTGTGCATCTACTACAAGAAGAACGCAATCAATAGATCGTAATACTCTTTCTACTTCTGAACCAAAATCGGCGTGTCCGGGTGTATCAACAATATTTATCTTTGTATCTTTGTATGAAATTGAGGTGTTTTTTGCATAAATAGTAATGCCACGCTCTTTTTCTAGGGCGTTTGAGTCCATAGATGTATCATCAGAAACAGCTCCCGTTTGCTTCATTAAAGCGTCTGTTAGGGTTGTTTTTCCGTGGTCTACGTGGGCTATAATTGCAATATTTCGTATTTCCATAAATAAAAGCGGCATTTCGCCGCGCCACTATTAAAACATATATATAATAATAAATCTAGTTTGAGAACCCTAAGTCAAACGCCACAAATAAAAAATACCAGCTTTACCGGGCTGGCGTTGATTCAGAGAAAATCTCTACACCTTTTGAGGTCACAACTATCTTTGCTGGAAGTGTTGTGATCTCAGGTATAAACCACTTGGGTTTTTCCACACAGTAGGTTCTTTCTAGAGACATCGGCTCACTTGGATCCGAAGCTACAAAGTGTAGGAAGTGTCTAGGAGAGCCTCCGTAGTTTGTTATGCCGTGGAGGTAGAGGACTCTGCCTTCAATCAAGTTGTATATCGGGAGGCCGCGGCTTTCTTTTGAGCCCCTTTCGTATCCTTTTTGGTGTTTATATATTCCAAAAAGATATACAGACAATAACAGGATCGCGATGGAGATTATGATCAGGAAAAGCATATTGATTTTTATCTGATACAAAGAACATTCCCACCAAGGAGTGTTCTTTGTATCTTGGTGAGTTTAATTTAGAAACGATAACACATAGGATTTTTAGTTCAAAACATGTCTTGTTTTTATATACTTAACATGTTAAGATTAAAGGCATGATTTCAACAACCCACAGGGAAGCTGTTCATTTAATGATGAAATCTGTTTTTCTTATAAATAAAGTAGCGGGTCATTTGATACAGAAGAATAGAAAAATCACTCTTTCTCAATTTAAAATTTTGACAGCATTAAAAATGCATTCGGGGATTATTCAAAAACATATAGCATCATTTTTGGGTATAACTGAGGCAGCGGTCTCTCGTCAAATTGATATACTTGAGAGCAAGAAAATGGTTAAAAAAAATAAAGGTAAGATTGTTGTAACTAAAAATGGTGCCGAAGAAGTTGCTTCAATTTTTAATTCTCTTCTAGATCCGTTTCTGGCAAAGTCTTTAAAAGGTGCTTCAAACAGAACAATTGACCAGCATATAGATTTAAACAAATTAATAATTCAAAATATAATCAAAAATTTTCAACCCATTTTAGGAAATTGTTGTGTAGATAATAAATAATATGAAAAATAGTAAAGATAAAATAGTTTCTTTTATAAAATCAAATAAAAAAATAGTATTAATAGTTTTAGCTATACTGTTTGTTGTTTGTATTATTTCTGTTATTGGTGGAAAAAAAGGCAACGGAGAAACTGTTGTTCTAAAAAAAGGTGATTTTATAAAAACCGTTAGTGTTACGGGAAAAGTTGTAGCATCCGAAAATGTTGATTTAGGGTTTGAAACCTCTGGCACGATTTCAAATATTTATAAAGTTGCTGGTGAAAAAGTAAATAAAGGTGATGTAATAGCTTCTTTAAATTCTTCAGAATTGTATGCCAAAAGACAAAAATCAGAAGCAAATCTTTTAGAGGAACAAGCTAAGCTTGAAAAACTTTCTGCATCCGGTGGGGCACAAATATCTACAGATAAGAGAACTTTAGTTGAATCAATTGTAAAAGCTTATACCTATGCTGATGATGCTGTTCATAATAAGTCTGACCAGTATTTCGACAAAACAGATACATCGGCTCCTGAAATCAAATATTCTTTTGATGATTATTTTGATCGTAAAAAAATAATAAATGAGAAAAGAATGGAAATAGAGGGAGTTTTAAATTCGTGGAAAGATCTAGTTGTGTCTTTAAATGATAATAATTATGACTCATCTTATTTATCAAAATCAAAGATATATCTTTCTAAAGTAAAAGATTATATAGACACTTTATCTCCAGCCGTTTTCTCTTTTGAGGTTTCTTCAGATTTAACACAGACAATGATAGATAAATACAAGAGTGATCTGGCTACTGCTCGTTCAAATATAAATGATTCTTCTAAAGATTTGATTACAGTTGAAGGAAGTTTGTCTGGAAGTGTTTCAGATGCAAGAATACAAGAGGCATCTGTCAGAGCTGTTAAAGCAGATATTGCTTCTATTGATGCTCAAATTTCTAAAACTATCATTAGGGCGCCGTTTAGTGGAATTGTTTCTTTGCAGGACGGGAAGGTTGGTCAGTCTGTTTCTGCTAGTCAAAAAATTGCATCAATCATAAGTGAGGGTTTTGAGGTTGAGGCATATATTCCAGAGGTGAGTATTCCAGGAATACAAAAAGGTAATAAGGTTACTTTAATTCTTGATTCTTATCCTGGAGAGTCATTTAATGCACTGTTAAATCATATTGATCCAGCAGAAACTGTAAGAGATGGAGTTTCAAATTACAAAGTTAAAGCATCTATCGATGGTAATGAAAAAATTCGTTCTGGAATGACAGGAACAATTGTTATTGAAATTGGAAAAAGAGAAGATATTTTATCAATAGGTTTGCAAGCAATTGATTTTGAAAGTGATACCTATGGAAACCCGATAGCTTATATTTTTGTAAAAAATGGAAAAAAGGTTGAAAAAATTAAAGTAGTTCTCGGTGATCGAGACGGAAAGGGTGATGTTGAGATAGTTTCAGGTGTGTCTGAAGGATCTGTTGTTTATACAGATGCCACAGTTGGTGCATCTAAATATTAGAGTATGTTACACAATCTATCTATAGGTTTTTATTTGGCTTTAAGAAGTGTGAGGGGTGCCAGCAAATGGACAACTTTTCTTATTATTTTTGTGATGACGCTCACATTTTTAAATCTAGTTGTTGTTAGTGGTTTGTTAGTCGGTCTTATAGAAGGGTCCGTTGTTGCTCATAAGAAATATCACACAAGTGATTTTATTGTTGGTAAGTTGCCAAGAAAAAACTATATAGAAAAAAGTCAGGATATTATCGGTTCATTAAAAAGAATGCCCGAAGTAAATAAAATCACTGCAAGATACCTTGATAGCGCGACAGTAGAAGCAAACTATAAAACAAAAGTTAGAGATACCGACGAAGAAAAAACTGGAGCCACATTGGCGGGTATTGATCCTGTTGCTGAAGATTCTGTTACAAATTTATCTAAGTTTATTGTTGAAGGGTCGTATTTAGAACCAGGAGATTATGATAAAGTTTTGCTCGGTTCGCTTTTAGTAAAAAAATATACACCAGTTGAAGCAGAAGGTTTCAAGCCTTTAACAAATATTTATCCTGGTGCAAAAATAAGATTGGCAGTAAATGGTCAAACTCGGGAGGTTACTGTTAAGGGTATTATAAAAAGCAAGGTTGATTCAGTTAGTTCTAGGGTGTTTATGGTTGATTCTCAGGTTAGGTCGCTCATTGGTAGAGAAGACTTAAATGTTGGAGAGATATCTGTTGAATTGAAGGATGGCATTGATCCTAATACAATAAAGAGAGCTCTCGAGGCACAAGGTTTTGGTGAGTATGCCAAATTGCAAACTTTTGAAGATGCACAGCCTAAGTTTCTCAAAGATATAAAAACAACTTTTGCTGTTTTAGGAAATGCAATTGGTTCAATTGGACTTGTGGTTGCTTCCATTACTATATTTATTGTTATTTTTATTAATGCGATTACAAGAAGAAAATATATTGGAATAATGAAGGGTATTGGTATTGATGGTCAGGTGATTGAACTTTCTTATGTAATGCAGTCTTTGTTTTATGCTTTTATTGGTTGTTTAATAGGATTGTTTGCACTTTATGCGTTTTTGGTTCCTTTGTTTTTGGCCTACCCAATTAATTTTCCTTTTAGTGACGGAATACTTGTTGCACCTATTTTGAGTACATTTATAAAAATAATGTTATTGTTTTTTGCCACCCTCATTGCGGGGTATATT
>CAZAOU010000024.1:0-5845 GCA_964487135.1 uncultured Candidatus Saccharibacteria bacterium | reverse complement strand
CATGATGGTGTGCCTGAGAAGTTTGATGGTTTAGCTAGAGAGGCGGCGGAGAGAAATTGATAATTTTCTATATTTAAAGGATTAAATTTTGTTAGATAAAACAAAGATCCAACAACTACAACAACTAAAAAAGAGTAAATTAGTTTTTTCCCTATCATTTATAACCATATTCTACACCTATAACATTATTTGAATAGTTTTTTATCCCCAAACAAAAAACCTCGCAGATTTGCGAGGTTTTTTGTTATCAAAATTTTTAAAATTTATTTTCTACTCTCTACAATTGTCTTCTCAACGTTCGGAGGTACGACTTCGTAGTGATCAAATTCCATTGTTGATGATGCACGCCCCTCAGAAAGAGATCGCAAACTTGTTACATATCCAAACATTTCTGCCAAAGGCACTGTTGCTGTAATAACTTTGTTTTGTCCCCTATCTCCCATTGATACAATCTGCGCACGTTTTGAGTTTAGATTTCCTGTTACATCTCCCATGAATTTTTCCGGGGTTACAACCTCAACTTTCATAATTGGTTCAAGAATAACAGGGCGTGCTCGTTTTGCTGCATCTTGAAATGCCTGAGAACCTGCGATCTTGTAAGCAATTTCTGAAGAGTCTACATCGTGGTAAGAACCAAATGTAAGCTCGCAAGAAACATTTGTCATCGGAAAGCCAGCAACAATTCCTCTTGCCATTGCCTCTTTGACACCCTTCTCAACAGCCGGAATAAATTCCTGAGGAATAACACCTCCTTTGATTGAGTCAATAAATTCAAAACCTTCTTCTCTTGAAACATTTTTAGGAATTTTTGCTCCCTCATCGTATTTTGGAAGTTGTTTGATAGTAAGCTTAACGTGTCCATATTGTCCTTTACCTCCAGACTGCTTGATATATTTGTGTTCTGCCTCAGCTTCTCCAAGAATAGTTTCCCTATACGCTACTTGTGGTTTTCCAACATTTGCTTCAACAGAAAATTCTCTCTTCATTCTATCAATCATGATTTCCAAATGAAGCTCAAACATACCAGAAATAATAGTCTCTCCCGTTTCATTTTTTGAAGAAATTCTAAATGTTTGATCTTCATCAGACAGTTTTTTGAGAGCCATACCCATTTTTTCTTGGTCAGCTTTTGTTTTTGGCTCAATTCGAAGCGATACCACTGGCTCAGCAAATTTAATTGGATCAAGAATAATAGGTTTAGCTTCGTCACAGAATGTATGAGATGTCTTTGCTTCTTTTAGACCTACTGCTGCTGCGATTTCTCCAGCATATACTTTTTTAACTTCTTCTCTTTTATTTGCTTGAAGTCGAACAATTCTTCCAAGTCTTTCTTTATTTCCTGTAGTTGAGTTATACAAATAACTTCCAGATTCTACTGTTCCTGAATACACACGGAAGAATGTAAGCTGTCCTACGAATGGATCTGTCTGAAGTTTAAAAGCCAGCGCTGCAAATGGTTCTGAATCTGATGCGCTTCTGATAATTTCTTCTCCTGTATTTGGATCAATTCCCTTTACTGGAGGAATATCAAGTGGAGATGGAAGATACTCAATAACGGCATCCAAAACAAGCTGAACACCTTTATTTTTAAGAGCTGATCCAGTGAAGACTGGAAAAAGTTTATTCTCAATTGTTGCTTTTCGGATAAGTTTTTTAAGAATCTCAATTGGAATTTCCTTTCCTTCAAGATACTCGTTCATTACAACGTCATCATGTTCTACAACTTTTTCAACAAGTTCTGCTCTGTATTTTTTAGCATCTTCTAAAAGGTCTGCGGGAATTTCTCCTTCAACAACTTTGTTTCCCATGTCTCCTTCAAATTTGTATGCCTTCATTTTTAGAAGATCAACAACTCCTTCATGTTTGTCTTCCTCGCCAATTGGAATCTGCATTCTAACAGCGTTTTTGTTTAGTCTTTCAAGAATTGACTTGTAACTTCTTTCAAAACTTCCTCCTGTTCGGTCGAGTTTGTTAATAAAACAAATTCTAGGAACGTGGTATTTGTCTGCTTGTCGCCAAACTGTTTCTGACTGTGGCTCTACCCCAGCAACTCCATCAAAAACCACGACTCCTCCATCCAAAACTTTAAGACTTCTTTCCACCTCTACTGTAAAATCAACGTGCCCAGGAGTGTCGATAATATTAAATCGGTGCATCATACTTTTATCTGTTCCCATATATGTTGGGTTCCAAAAACAAGTAATCGCAGCCGCTGTGATTGTGATTCCTCTTTCTTTTTCCTGTTCCATCCAGTCGGTTGTCGCCTCCCCTTCGTGAACTTCACCAATTTTGTGACTCATTCCTGTGTAATACAAAATTCGCTCAGAAGTTGTAGTCTTTCCTGCGTCAATGTGGGCAATAATTCCGAAGTTTCGGACTTTTTCTAGAGGATAATCACGATTCATAAATTGATATCTAAAATCTAATTAATATAAATAAAAAACCTTCTCGAAATGAAGTCCTGAAACTATATCGCAAAGCTTTAAGAAAGTCTATATACCTACTTGATTTATTTAGTAAAAGTGGTATAATTCCAATCTGAATGATCTACTCGATCAATACGGCCAAGCCGTCCAGCCCAGCAAAGCGGACGACAAACAAGAAAAAGGAACCCGCCGACGAGAGTCGCCCCCGAGCGTTCGCTCGTCACAGCGACCCAACCGAGGAAATCGGGACTTACCGTTGGCTCACCGCCGACGGTCACCGCTACGAAGTATTCATGGCGGCCTGAGTTCCTCCCAAAACAGAGGCGTCGCGACACATCCCACCTGTGTATCGCGGCGCCTCAACCCTTTTATACTAAAACACCCCGTCCGCCTAAGGCGGACGGGGTGTTTTATCTTTCACTATCCACTCTACACTATCAACTATTCACTGTATAAAAATTACCAAGCAAAGTGAGCAAAGGCCTTGTTTGCTTCAGCCATTTTGTGAGTATTTTCTCGCTTCTTTACAGCTTCTCCTTCATTTTTGTATGCAAGCATTATTTCTTCAGCAAGTTTTTGGTGCATTGGCTTTCCTTTTTTGTTTCTCGCTGCCTCAACAATCCATTTCATTGAAAGAAAATTTCTTCTTTCAGTTCTAACTTCTCTAGGAACCTGATAGTTTGCACCTCCAACTCTTCTTGAACGAACTTCCATAAGAGGACCGGTATTTTTTAAAGCTCCTTCAAAAACCTCAAGAGGATTTTCAACTTTCATTTCTTTTTTAAGAACTTCAAAACAATCATAAACAATCTTTCTAGCGGTATTTTTTTTACCGTTTTCCATTACATAGTTTATGAACTTTCCTACTTTGTCTGATTCAAATTTTGAATCAGCTTTTGCAATATTTCTATTTTTTACTGGTCTTCGCATATTTTTGTGTAATTAATTCTTCGCCTAAGCGAATACTCCACTATTTAATAATTATTTATTTCTCTGCCTTTGGTCTTTTTGCTCCGTAATTACTTCTCTCTTTTCGTCTCTTTTCTACTCCAGCACAGTCCAAAACTCCTCTAACAATTGTATATCTGATTCCTACATCTTTTACTTTTCCTCCTCGAAGCACAACCACTGAGTGTTCTTGAAGATTGTGTCCTTCTCCTGGAATATATGCAGTAACCTCCATTCCGTTTGTAAGTCTAACTCTCGCAATTTTTCTGATAGCTGAGTTAGGTTTTTTAGGAGTCTTTGTTGTAACTTTCACACACACACCTCTTTTGAATGGAGAGAAATAATGTGTTGGTCTATTTTTTAAAACATTTACACCATGCCTAAGAGCAGCCGCCTTTGGCTTCTTTTGTTTGTCTTTTCGTGCTCTTTTGACGAGCTGATTTAGTGTTGCCATATCTATAATTAAAAGCCCCATTGGAGCTTGAGCTGATACTTTAATACGAACTAATTAAAAATGCAACTCAATGATTTGTTTGTATATAAAAATTGGCAGAGCTCGGGGGAAATGAGCTCTGCCGTTTTGGGGAGTTAGAAGATGTTTGTTCCGGCTACCAGGCCGTATGAGGCCTTCCGGTCATCAAGACCGGGCGAAACATCACACGGTGGCCGTGAGGATTGGCGCCGGGGGAACAGCAGGGAATCTCGGGGTGGAGACGATTGGTGTGAGCGGGAGTGCCCGGAGGGATGATCTGGGGGCGACGCGGTTTGACTTTGGAATGGCGGTGGGACGGAAACGAACTGTGGTTTGGCATGTTTTTGCTGGTTTTGGTTTCTCCTGCGCCTCATTATTAAAGCGCATGGAAAGACCTTCTTTAAAAAGCCTTTCCATGCGCTCATCTTCTTTAAAAAACTATACTGACAAGAAATCCTACAAGATTTAATAAGAAGCGTCAAATATTTCTGTTAAAAATTAGAGACTCGTCCCCACCATTATCTTAAAGAGCCATGGCACAACTGGAGACAAAAATTCCCAAATAAAGAAAACAAAAATGAGAACTAGTATGAAAGACTGTTGTTCAAATCTTCTTACTTTTTCTGCCAAATGCCATGGTAAAACTGCATAAATAATACGAGAACCATCAAGAGGCGGAATTGGCACCAAATTAAATACAGCTAAAGAAATATTAATCAAAACTATATATGAAGCAAAGTATTCTGCTGAAGAAGTCATAAACGATGGGTCAAATCTAAGAAATAATGCAAAAACAGTAGCAATCAGAAGATTAGAAACAGGACCAGCAAAAGCCACTATGGCCTCTCCCCATTTACCATGTCTCAAATTATAGGTGTTTACAGGAACAGGCTTTGCCCAACCAAAAATAACTCCACCTAGCATAAATGCTATCGAAGGAAAAATAACCGAACCCAGTGGATCAATGTGTTTTATTGGATTTACTGAAAGCCGGCCAGATAGTTTTGCGGTTGGATCTCCCAAAAAATAAGCAGCATATCCATGAGCAATCTCATGGAATACTACTGAGAATATGAGGACTGCTATTGAAAATATAAAATTTAATTCCATTTTTTGTTTATTTACTTTAAAAAGCGAAGAAATAACTTTTTTGAAAGACTCTGGAGCTTTGACGAAAGCGTAGGCAGATATTTGCTAGCAAGCAAATATCGTGTCTTTCAAAAAAGTTATTTCTAGAGCGCGGGATTGATTTCCATAAAGCTGTATGATAGCATAGCCAAACATTTTTAAATATATGAAAACTTGCCCAGTTACAAAAAGAGGTTCAAAAGTTTCCGGAAAATACTCAAACCGCACTCGTGCGACACAGTTTAACCCTTGCGGAAAAAGACGAACACAAGTAAACCTTCAAAAGAAGAAAATTTTTATTCCTGAACTTCAAAAAAGTATTTCTCTTGTGCTTTCAACTAAAGCAATAAAAACTATCCAAAAAAACGGTGCTTACTCTACCCTCAAAAAAGCGAGGTTGATATAAAACTAAAAGTTTTTAGCCAATAGCTGTTAAAAATCGATGGTATATACCCATCGCTATCTCCAAAGAGAAAGTGCTATTTCGGCTTAATGCACCGGAAACCGCAGTAGAGCCTGCATCCTTGGCAGGTGTTCCGGCGGTTACAGCCGTCATCAGTGCGCGGGGATCCCGAGGGGGTGTGGCCGATAACTTTTTGAACGTTTGGTTTCTTCATAATTCATGATAAACATAAATCTAAACTAAAATAATGTAAATAGTTTGTTACTTTCTCACCCACCCTTCTCCGTTTGAAATAAAAGTAATTCTTCCAATCTGATCTGTTCGCAAAACAGGCACATTGGCATTTTTAAGAGTTTCTAAAGTTTCTTTGTGAGGATGTCCATAACGATTATCAATTCCACAAGAAATAACAGCAATTTTTGGTGAAACAGTTTTTATGTATTCGGAAGCACTGGATGTATACGATCC
>CAZAOU010000023.1:0-6455 GCA_964487135.1 uncultured Candidatus Saccharibacteria bacterium | reverse complement strand
TCCGGGTGGAGGGCTTTTGGGTGAGGGAAATTTGTTTTTGTTTGGACATAGTGGGGGCTCGTCTCTTTCAAGCAAGGCATATCAAGCATTTAATAATATTTGGAAACTAAAAGAGGGTGATGAGGTAATTCTTACTTCAGAAAATGGTAAGTATGTTTATAGGGTAACTTCTGTGAGATTGGTTAATGCAGATGAGGAAATGGTTGATTTTTCTAAAGAGGGAAACAAACTAACTCTCTCAACTTGTAATTTTTTTGGAAAAAAACAGGAGAGATATGTTGTAGAGGCTGATTTTGTAAAGGAAGAATAAAATTTCGTTCATATATTTTAAGGTACGGAATTTTCTTGCTAGAAAATTCCTGAAGACTTTATACCAGTCGCATAAAGTACCCCTTAAAATAGATGAACGAAACAAATCGATTATATTTTTCTTGATTTTATCTCCTCTAAGATTTTAGAAATTACTTCTTCTTCGTTTAGCTGGCCAAGAGGGCCTTTGTCTCGGCTTTCAAGAGTTACTTTTTTTGCCTCTATATCTTTGTCGCCAATAATTATTGTGTAAGGAATCTTTTCGTTTTTTGCTTTGCGGACTTTTTTACCAAGATTTTCGTCTTCGTCATAAAATTCTACCCGAATGCCATTAGATAATAATTTTTCATAAACTTTTTTTGCATTTTCTTTGTGATTTTCTCTAACTGGAATGACGGCTACCTGAACCGGAGAAAGCCAGAGAGGGAAGTTGCCTGCGAAGTGTTCGATTAAAACAGAAAGATATCTTTCGATTGAACCCATAATTGCGGCGTGAATCATTACTACTCTTTCTTTTTTTCCTTCTTCATTTATGCAATCAAGTTCAAATCTATCAGGTAAATTCATATCAAGTTGAATTGTTGCTACTTGCCACTCTCTTCCTAAAGAATCTTGTGCCATAAAGTCAACTTTAGGTCCATAAAACGCTGCCTCACCTTTGGATTCTATTGCATCAACACCTTTTTCTTTTACTAATTCTCTAAGTTTATTTTCAGCGTTTTTCCATGTATCTTCAGTACCGAGATAATTTTCCATTTTTTCTGGATCATGAAGTGAAAGTCTTGCTCTCAAATTAAAGCCAACCGCTTTGTAAAATTCTGAAATAATATTCCAAACTTTTAGCATCTCTTCTTTTACTTGGCTGTGTCTACAAAATACGTGAGCATCATCTTGGGTTATACAACGAACACGAGATAATCCTGCGAGTTCACCAGATTGCTCATCTCGATAAACCATTGTTGTATTGGCATAACGCTGAGGCATTTCTTTATAACTGTGGGGTTTTCGCGCAAATATTTGAGTATGATGAGGACAGTTCATCGGCTTCATTGCAAATTCATGTCCTTCACGGGTTATTATTTTGAAAAGTTCATCTTTGAATTTATCCCAATGTCCACTTTTTTCATACAAAGCTTTTTTTGTTATATGAGGTATTTCAACTTTTTGAAAACCTTGAGCTTTTCGGAGTTCCCATACAAAATCATCCAAAATTGTTCGAAGCAAAGTTCCTTTAGGAGTCCAAAGGGGAAGTCCTCCGCCTATTAGTTCTGAAAAAGTAAAGAAGTCCAGTTCTTTGCCAAGTTTTTTGTGATCTCTTTTTTCTGCCTCTTCTATTTGTTTTTCATAAGCATCCAATTCTTCTTTTGTGTCAAATGCTAATCCATAAATTCGAGTGAGCATTTTATTTTTTTCATCTCCTCGCCAGTAGGCACCTGCAATTCGAGAAAGTTTGAAAGAGTCTGGAGCGATTTCTTTTGATGGATTTTTGGAGTGTCCACCACGACAGAGATCGGTAAATTCATCACATGTGTATAGTGTTATTTTTTCTCCTTTTGCAGTAATTTCTTCTATTAGTTCAATTTTATAAGAATTATTTTTGAATAACTCTTTTGCTTCTTGTGATGAAACTTCTTTATGCGAAAATGCAACCCATTTTGATAGATCTTTTCTCATTTCTTTTTCTATTTTCTCAAGATCTGTTTCGGATAGTGGTGTTACAAACTCAAAATCGTAATAAAAACCATTATCAATAGCAGGGCCGATAGTATTTTTCGTCTCAGGATATAGCTTTAAGATTACGCTTGCCAATAAGTGGGCGAGAGTATGGCGTTTATGTTCCAAATTGTTGTCTGTATTCATAGGTGATAGGTTAGCATAATTTTGAGGTAAAAAAAATGCGCCGAAGGCGCTTGCTAGTTTCCGTTGCCCAGTGTAGGTATTCCTTCAGGAATTTCCTGCACACGGTCAATTGATTGTGCTGTCATTTTGTCGAATGATCGAAGTATATCTCGGAGCATTTTAGGAACCTCTTCAGTCATTGATACTCGGAGGTCATTAAATCTTCCGCTCCGAGTCATTTTCCTTTTAAAAATTGTCCAGAAAATTTCACAATCGAGAAGAACGACGAAACGACCAGACGGTATATCCAACGCAAATCGACTCGTTATCATTAAAAACTAATTTAATATAGTTAAGTTTTAGTTGCAACTAAAACCAACACTAAATCCGCCTAGGCGGATTTAGTGTTGATTAAACAGCTTTTATTCTATCTGCTACGATACTTCCAGTTCCGTTTCTCATTGAATATTTTCCTTCAACAGCAATACATTGTTCGCTCGTTAATTTTCCTTTTAGTGTTTCGTATAGATCTGGAAAAATTACCACTTCAATTGAACTGGTAAAGTCAGCTAAGCGCATAAATGCCATTAAATCGTTTTTTTTCGTTCTGATTTCTTTTATTTCTTCAGGAATTCCAACTGCAACAACTTTTTGTCCTTCTTTTGTGCCCTCAAGTTTCGCAAGCGACATATTTTTTTCTGTGAGTTTTTGTCTTAAGCGTTCTAGTGGATGTCCGGAGATGTATAATCCAAGCAATTCTTTTTCCCAAGAAAGTTTTTGGTTTTGTTCTATATCCGGAGCTTCTTTTAATTTTAAATGGGTGACATTTCCAAAAAGAGAATCTTGAGCTCTTGAACCTTTTTGTGTTTCTTTGTGAAATGATAGGAGTTCATCTAGATTTCCAAGAAGTTCTCCTCGTTTGCCAAAAGTTTCTTCATCAAATGATCCTGTTTTAATTAGTGATTCTAAAGATTTTTTATTTAAATTTTTATCTTCAATTCGTGTGAGAAAATCCTCCATGGATTTAAATTTTCCCTTTTTTCTTTCTTCAATTATTGAATCTCCAACCCCCTCACCGAAGTTTTTTATTGTATTTAACCCAAATCTAATACATTCTCTGTCGTTTTCATCTTTAACGATAGTAAATCCTCCAAAACTTTCATTTACATTTGGTGGCAGAACTGGAATTCTCATTCGCTTACATTCTGCAACCGACTCAGCAACTTTTTCAACATCTCCAGATTCGTGTGTGAGAACTGAGCTCATGTATTCGGCAGGAAAGTTTGCTTTTAGATATGCAGTAATGTATGCAACACGACCATAAGAAACAGAATGGGCTTTATTAAATCCGTATGCAGCAAAAGGTTCAATCCATGTCCATATCTCTTTTGCTTTCTTTTCGCTCCAGTTTGAGTGTTTCATACATCCAGCAATAAATTGAGCTTTTTGTTTAGCCATCTCTTCTGGAATTTTTTTACCAACCGCTTTTCGAAATTTGTCTACTTCGCCCCAAGTATATCCGGCAAGTTTGTGAGCCATCATAAGAAGGTCGTCTTGATATACAAGAATTCCATATGTTTTTTGCAAAATTGGTTCGAGAGCAGGATCAAGATAGGTAATAAGAGACGGGTTGTGTTTTCTTTCTATGTATTGAGGAATAAATTGCATTGGTCCCGGACGATACAAAGCAACCATAGCATTGATGTCGTGAATACTTGTTGGTTTAAGGTCAACAAGAAAACGTGTCATTCCTGCGCCGTTAAGTTGAAATGTGTCTGCTGTCTCTCCTCGCGCCAGCATCTCAAATGTTTTTTTGTCATCAATGGGAATATTATCAATATCAACTGTTGCTCCCTTCAGTTTTTTTGCAAGAGAAAGTGTATCGGCAATAATTGAAAGATTTTTTAATCCAAGAAAATCGAATTTAAGAAGTCCGGCATTATCTTCGTCAACGCTATACATATCGTATTGTGTGATAATTTTATTTTCTCCTTTGGTATCGTATTGAAGGGGCACAACTTCGGTGAGGGGAATAGGAGAGATAACAACTCCTGCAGCGTGCACAGAGATATGGCGAGCCGAACCTTCTATTTTTTTTGCCATATCAATTATTTTTTTTGTATCCGCTTCTTTTTTATATATTTCTAGAAGATCTTTATTTTCTTCAAGCGCGCGCTCTATAGTCATGGGGAAGCCCTGACTTCCCATTGGAATCATTTTTGAAATGCGATCACCAACTGAAACTGGAAAACCTAGAGCGCGCGCAACATCACGCACACTTCCTCTGGCAGCCATTGTTCCGAATGTTCCAATTTGAGCTACTTTATCTTCACCATATTTTTTTCGAGCATATTCAACCATCTCATCTCGTCTGTCGTCAGCAAAGTCCATATCAATATCGGGAGCAGATGGACGGTCTGGGTTTAGGAATCGCTCAAACGGGATTTCGTATTCAATAGGATTGATGTTGGTAATTCCCGAGAGAAATGTAACCATAGAACCAGAAACAGACCCTCTAATGTTAGTAAGAATTCCGTGTTCGTGGGCATATTTTAGAAGATCTGCCACCACCAGAAAATACGGTGCATAACCTTTTGTTTTTATAATTCCTAATTCGTACTCAACTCTCTCTTCCATTTCTTTGGTTTGAGGAATATTTCTATGCTTAAACCCTTCGTATACAATAGATTTTAATTCTTCGTCAGCAGTTTTTCCTGAAGGAATTTTTATTTCAGGAAACATCCATTTTCCAAGAGTAAGATTTAGATTACACTTATCTTTTACTACCACATTATTTTCTAGCGCCTTTGGAAATTCTTTAAAAAGTGTTTCAGCTCTTTTTTGATTGATAAAAGAAAAGTCTCCTTCGTCATCCTCGTTACTTTTCTCACCAAAAGTTTTTTGAACGGATAACAAAGTGTTGCGTGCTGTCTTGTCTTCTGGTTCTAAATAAAAAACATCATGACATGCAACTGGTTCAATGTTTTCTTTTTCACAAAATGAATTAAGTTTATACATTAATTCGTCATGACTATCTATTTCGGGGTGAGAAGTTATCTCTATATAAAAATCTTCTTTAAAAATTGATTTATAAAAGTCACTCCATTCTTTTGCCTTTTCTTCATTTCCGGAGCGAAGCGCTTGAGCAATGTCTCCACTAAAAGATGGTGATATTGCAAGAAGTCCTTCAGAATATTTTTCTATTAATTCTTTATCAAGTCTCGGTTTGTAATAAAAACCTTCTAAGTGAGAAAGACTGACTAGTTTTATGAGATTTTTATAGCCCGTTTCGTTTTTTGCAAGAAGTACAAGACGAGTGCGACGATTATCAATTCTCGGTTCTTTATCAAACCTTGTTCTTACAGCAACATAAAAATCTACACCAATAATGGGTTTTATTTCTGCTTTTTTGCATTCTTTATAGAATTCGATAACGCCATACATGTTACCGTTATCTGTTAGCGAAAGAGAATCCATCTTGCATTCTTTTGCTTTTTTAACTAAGTCGGGAATTTTTGGTAATGCCTGAAGAAGAGAATAGTGGGAATGAGTGTGAAGATGCGTAAATGATTTCATACGGCTTATTCTACCTGAATTTTTATAAAAAATAACGCCTTATCTTTTTGGCGTTAGCGCGTGCTTAATGGCAAGTCCGGTTGCGATTTCGGTGACCATGTATCTCATGGCCCAAGCGGTTACTGATGTTGCAAAAACCCAAGATATTGCTGGAATCAGCAATAGCCAAATTCTAAATTCGGCACCTAAGTCTGTGAATTGAATTATTAATTCTTCCCACATGAACATAGCTTGTATTCCCCCGAATATACTTGCGATCGCCACATACCACATTATTGCCATCCCCAAACTGATTAACCAACCCCCATATCCCAGGAATGACATCCAGTAGCGGAATGTTTTTTCTGGAGGGTAGGCCATCATGAATCCGACCACATAAACAGTCGGAACAATCACCAGCACAAGGTGAAGCGGAAAGATCAGGAGATTCATATAAGGAGATATATGAACACAAAAACATTTTTAATACAACAAATAAAACCAAATATCTCTGGGGATAATAAACTAGTATTTAAAGAGAGAAGGTATAAAATTATATTAATAAAGGTTCCTATTTTTGTTTATTTTATTATTTATCTACCTACTATGTATAAAAAAATATTATTAGTTGTTTTGTTGATTGTGTTTCTGTTGGCAGGAATTTTATACATCAAACCATCTCTAAACCCTTTCTCTCTTCTCTCCGCCGCCTCTCTAGCTAAACCATCAAACTTCTCAGGCACACCATCATG
>CAZAOU010000022.1:0-6561 GCA_964487135.1 uncultured Candidatus Saccharibacteria bacterium | reverse complement strand
GCGTGGGACAATCAATCTCTAAAAATTGGATCAATTACTTCTGACAATGAAGAGATGAATAAATATGTTCGTTCAATTGGCGCACATCTTGTTATTCAGTTTAATGGAAAGGGTAATGTTGCAATAATGACAGACACAAAAAGAAAAATAGATTTAACAAAAGCTTTTGTGCTTTTGCGAATGGCTGAACAGCATTATAGGGGAGGAGTAAAAATTACAGATGAAAAGGAGTTGTCTAAAGAAGGATTTACGGAAGGAATTCCATATTGGTATTTATTTCATACAAAAGCTATGGGTTTTAATGGAAGTTCAACAACAACAGGAATTGAACCAACAAAAATTCCACATGATAAGGTGGTGGAATTAATAAAAGAGGGCTTGCTCTAGAAAATATGTTTTTGGGAGACACCAAATTTTTTTACTAAAAAATTTCTACTTCCGCTTTCGTCAAAGCTCCAGAGTCTCCCAAAAACATATTTTTATTGCTCTAAATGTAAGATAAACATCAAGAAAAAGTTCTTATTTTTTTAAGGTTTTTATAGAACAAAGTTATTTGACTTTTGTCTATTTTTGTGATAGAATAGTGAAGTAAAGTGTGGTCTTTGAAATGCATGCGATTGTGCCTAAAGAGTGGATAAAATCTACTTTTTAAGCACAATCAGCATGTCTAGATGCTGGTAAACAAAAAACCAACCAAAACTCGCAGGCCACTAGACATGGACTGCTTTCAGAACCAACTTATGCCAGAAAAGCATACACCGGATTCGGAACCGGTTACACAAAACCCGACCTACGTGGACTTTATGGGTCTCGGACTTGTCCGAGTTGCTCGTAAAGTTTGCGGGGGATGGCAGTATCTAAGCTGCCAAACAGTCGAGTCGGGCGATAGTGCCTTTCTCGGGGCTCCCCAACTTGGGGAGCATAAGCTTGAGCTCTGGCTCAAGCCGGAGGTCACGCTCGGTGGCGAAGTCGTTCCAACTCCAGTCTTCAATAAGGAGTTTTACACTCCCAAAAAACAGCTGGAGAAGCGTGGCGATATTCGCAAAACACGCGGGGAGTTCGCTCCTTGCGAGCCGTGGATCTGCGACACTGAAGGAGCGGGAGTGTGGAAAGTTCACACTCAGGAATTCGAAGTCAAGAGCTCCTACAGCACCGTCGATGCCAACGAGAGGAATCTCTATATGGCATTTTTCGGTAAAGGAGGAATTCAAACCTTCGCTTTCTCGATGTTCCACGATTTGGCTGAGGGCAAAGGGCTCTATGTCACAGTGGAACAAGTCTGGTCGGGAGCATTGGGTCGCCGTGGCGATCAATTCGTTTGCCCAGTTTTGGAAAGGCAAGGTGGCGGAAGTCCGGCGCTCTTCAAGTATGTGCGTGAGCACTACGAAGGGCGACTCAATGAGGTCAAATTCCTTCCCCAGGAACAGGAGCAAAAGGAAAAAGTTCCGACGGCGGGACTCAAGGCATGGGACTTTATGGGCGGTGAGATGAGTGAAAGCGATGATCCATCTGGTGCAGCTACTCTGGAGGTCTATGTGGACATGATCAGTGCTCCGCGGTGGTTTTCCATGGGTCGGGACAAATGGGGGCGTCAAATTTATCTCAACTGGCCCAACTTGAGGCTGGAAGATTTCCCTGGGACTGCCATTCGGCGGATTCCACAGGGAGTGATTGTCACGTGCAAAGTTCGGCATGAGACAAACACGACGCCGGGAAAAGGTAAACCGATTGCGCTTTGGCGCGGCGAGGATATCCATATTCTATCGTCAGATAAAAACGGCGAACGTCTGAAGGAATTGGCCCAACAAAGTCTCCCGTGGGTGGAAAAGAGGGATTGGTGGGACGACATTGTTGGCGACGACATCACTGTGGTGGAAACTCGCAGCAAGAGCTCGCCGCAGATTGTGAAGGGTGGACGTCGCAAGCGCAAGCTCTTTGTGCCTCCGCCAGAGCCGAAGCACATCCCCATGAGGTTTTCTGTCGAAGCTGCTTTCATGGCAGCGACTACCGAAAATTAAAACCAAGCATCATAAAGTCTAACAACAGTCCCCGGATCGATACAGATAATATCGGACGGGGCTGTCTCTTTTTTTGTATAATGTAGATAATATTTAAATATGGTCAGAAAAATTATTTTACCAGGACGAATTCAAACAGACACAGCTATAGCAATTTTTTTATTGCGAGTTTTTGGCGTGAAAAAAAATATTGATATTTCCAATGCTTCAATAGAAATAAATCCAAACCTTGAAGGAATAGATAAAAAAGATTCTGAAATTTTATTGCTTGATATTGGAGGAGGCGATTTAGATCACCATGGTAAAGAAGAAAAAATTACTTGTTCAAGTTTAACGGCAAAATTTTTAGAAATAGAAGATAATCCTTCCATAATAAAATTACTTACTATTGCCGAACGATGTGATATGTATGGTAAAGGAATTATGTCAGAAGACTTGGTGGATAAAGCATTTGGACTCCCAGGTCTTTTGGTAAGTCTTAATAGAAAATATGATAACAATTCAGATATTGTTTTTGAAAAAATTTTTCCAATATTAGAGGCGCATTATGAAGATGAAAAACATCGTGCTGAAGAATTGCCAAAAATTTTAGAATCAAAAAAAGAAACAGGAGACTATGATTCTTTTGAAATTTTTCATCGTGGACGAAATATAAAAGTAGGAGTGCTTACCAGCGATGATTCTGTCATGCCTGGATTTTTGCGATCGAGTGCAGGAGGAGCTCATGATGTTGTTGCGCAGTGGATGACAACGGGACATATAAATATTATTACTAAACAAGTTAAGAGAATTGATTTGAGATCGCTTGCCGCACTTATTAGACGAAGTGAAGGAATACTTTCTGGTGTAAAAATAGATGACATGGAATTATTATCGTCTTCTGGAAGAATTAAAGAAATTCTTAATTGGTACTATGACACTGCAACAAACTCTCTTCAAAATGGTGGTATAAATCCTAAATCAGTTTTGCCAACAAAAATTTCTCGTGAAAGTATGAACGAACTTTTAAAGTTTGGATTATCTGAAGAACTGTGGGTTCCTCCTAAAATTTTAAAATAAGTGTCTCAAACGTTTCAAAAAAAAATAGAAGATTTTGTTTGCGATCACTGCGGAGAAAAAGTGATTGGTAATGGATACACCAACCACTGCCCGCAGTGTTTGTGGAGCAAACACGTAGATGTGTTTCCGGGAGATAGAGATGCAAAATGTTTAGGACTTATGAAACCAGTCGCTGTTTCACAGAAAGGAAATAAATATGTAATTACTCATAAGTGTGTTGTTTGTGGCCACGAGAAACCAAACGAGATGTCTCCGGATGATAATTTTGATGTTGCTATTGCTACAGTGAAACAGCTTTATGATAAATAAAAAGCTGATTGTTTTTAGGATTCTGTTGAGTAGTATAGAATTTATAAAGAAAAAATCAGGAATTTGTTTTCCTGTTTTTTACCTCCTTGCGGAGGAGGGCTGAAGCCGTTTGTGATTAAATAATAGTACTTTTATATGTATTTGTCTAGGTGGTCCACTTGATACATTATTAATTTTTTAAAAGCATATTTGCGAGTGTCGGGGCAAGGTCTCTTAAAAATATTCCGGAATAATTTTGTGGAGAAGAAATAATTTCTTCTAAGGAGATTCCTGATTCTTTTTTTATTTCATTTTTTATATAAGAAATACTTACAACTCTTGCACTTGCATCAGCGCCTGGAATTTTTTGGATTGCCGCTGAAATAATTCCAACAACTTCTCCTTTTTCATTAAAAGCTCCTCCACCCGAACTTCCAATTTTTGCGAGTGGTGTTGAGGATGTATCTAAGAGCCCACCAGAAACTTCTTTGAAAAAAGAATTTTCAATCGTTACTTTTTCTACAAGAGGGTAGAGAGCATTTTCTAAAATTGATTGATTGAATGCTGGAAATCCAGCCAAATAAATTACTTCATCTTTTTTAGATTCTGTAGAAGAAAGTGGTCGAGAATTTTTTGATGATCCGCTAACTCGCAAGAGAAGAGCGTAGTCGTGTTCACCGTTTCCAGAAAGTCCCAAAGAAGAAAATGCATTTGTGTTATTTTGAATCCAGAGAGGGGACACAAAAATTACTTTCCATGTTGATGTTTTTTTTGCCGGCGAGCCTTCTCTAAGTGAACAAGAAATATTTCCACCCAGATTTAGATTTTGAAGCATTATGTAAAAAGCCAAGTGAGAATTTGTTAAGTAAACATTTTCAGAAATCGCAGTTGCAGAACCAGTGACTGTTTGTATGTATGGAACTTTATAAATGGTGCAATAAATATTTGCGATTGAATCTTTGTATGAACTTGATTGAGTTGCTTCGTGATATTGGGTCTCAGGAATTTCTAATTTTATTGTTTCTGTAATTTTTGGAATTATAGAAGTGACATCTTTTTTTTCTGGTAAAGTTTTTTTCTCAACTTCCTTTTTTATTGGAACAGTTTCCTTCGGTTCTTTTATTGGTGTGTTTTCTACAACGGTGATTACACTTTTTTGAATTATCTTTTCTGTAGATGTTGAAGTTTTTGTTGTTGCAACAGGGCTTTTTGTTGGAAGAATTTTTTCTGTTTCTTGAGAAATTTCGGTAATTATTTTTTGAAATTTAGGAGTAAAAAAATGTAAATATTCTTCTGTTTTCCATCCCAAAAAGGACATTAAAGCTATCATTGTTGTGGTTACAAACTGCAGTATTGTTTCTGACATGTCATCAATTATACCGTTCGTTTGGTTGTTTGAAACCATTTGCTTTATCTGGTATAGTGTCGCTGTTCATCTTTGAAAAAAATAAAGATAATTGCGGGTATGGTTTAGTGGTAGAATGTCACACTTCCAATGTGAAGACGGGAGTTCGATTCTCCCTACCCGCACAGTAAAATATTGTTTTAACAGAAAAACGCCGAGAGGTGTTTTTCTGTTTTTCATTTTGATATGATAAAATTAAGGCATGAACGAAGAACTACCAATAGAAGAATTACCGGAAGATTTTTATCCAGAAGCGCAAGAACCTAATTACGGTGAAGGAGATTTTAATTTTGATCCTGATAACAGAGGTGCGTTAAGGGAAGAACTTGAAAGATTGGGAGTTAGGCTAAAAAATGAAGACTAAACTAAAAACCCCGCCTAGGCGGGGTTTTTAGTAAGTGATACAAAATAAAATTTATTTTACAGCATCTTTAAGACCCTTAGCTGCTCTGAATTTTGGAACTTTCATAGCAGGAACTTTTACCATTTCTCCTGTTCTAGGGTTTCGCGCTGTTCTTGCTGCTCTCTGCTTTACTGCAAAGATTCCAAGACCTGCAATTGAAACTTCTTTTCCTTTTTTGAGACTAGTTACGATTGTTTCTAGAACTGTATCTACAACAGATTCAGCTTGCACTTTTGTGCCTCCCAAAACTGCGTGAACTGCCTCAACAATACCTTGCTTATTCATTGTTTTATTTATTAGCTTTTAATTTGCGACCAATCTCTTTGTTTTAATTATATATAGAGCCGTTTTTTTCGGCAAGGGCACGCTCTAGGAAGGGTGTTTTTGAAAATACAGAAAATTTCTGCTGAAATTTTTTTCACTTTTGCGCCAGTCGCGCTCAAGAGTTTTTCAAAAACACCCTTCCATCGCTCTTAAGTTACTAAAATCTAAAACTTATAAAGCTATCTAGCAAATTCAACAACCTTATTTTCTCTGATTACAGTTACTTTTATTTCTCCAGGGTATTTGAGATCATTTTCAATTTTGTTAGCTATATCTCGAGCTAGTTTTTGTGCTTCTAGGTCTGAAACTTCTGCTGGCCTTACAAATATTCTTATTTCTCGTCCAGCTTGAAGAGCATAACTTTTTTCAATACCTTGGAAACCGTTTGCGATAGCTTCAAGATCACCTAATCTCTTGAGATAATTTTCTACAGTATCTCGTCTTGCACCTGGGCGTCCTCCAGAAATTGCATCAGCTGCTTGAACAATTCTTGATTCAAGTGTTTCGTAAGGGTATTCCTCATGGTGGGCTTCCATTGATTTTACAATTTCTTCGCTAGCACCAAATTTTTGGAGAATTCTTCTTCCAATTTCAACATGTGTTTCTTGAACCTCATGATCTACAGCTTTTCCAATGTCGTGAAGTAGACCGCATGTAAACACTTCTTCTGGTTTTGGATACTTTGTATACTTGGCAATTACTTCACAATAAACTGCTGTGCCTAAAGCATGTTTCCAAAATGAAACCAATGGAAATTCTTCGTTTTGATCTGCTGGAAAAAGTGAAAATACACTCATTCCTAAAACTAATTGAGCAAGAGTATTGAAACCTAAATATGCCAAAGCTCTTTTTACATCAGTTACTTCTCCAGGAATTCCATAATATGGTGAATTGATTAGCTTTAAAACTTTTGCTGTCAATACTTGATCTCGCTTTAATACTTCTGCAATGTCTGCAGAACTTGAATTTGGGTTATTGATTAATTCATTTACTTTAGTCGCAACAACAGGAAGTGTTGGAATGTCATTAAGTTTAGTTAAAAGTGCGTTGAATCCTTTTGGAAC
>CAZAOU010000021.1:0-6914 GCA_964487135.1 uncultured Candidatus Saccharibacteria bacterium | reverse complement strand
ATTTGAGCGTCAATCTCTCATATTTGAGCGTCAATCTCTCATATTTGAGCGTCAATCTCTCATATTTCATTCTCTCTAGCCCTTACTGGTGGCGGTTTTCAGGGGGGTCTAAAAACCTTTAAAAACCTTTAAAAACTAAAAAAAGGGAATTTTTAAAAAATCTGTGGATAACTCACAATTTCACTTACTTTTTAAACTTCTTTTTTAGTTTTTTATTTTTTAATACAAAAGAAAAAACCGCCAAAAAATGACGGTCTACTTTGAACTAATCTAACCCACTTTCCCACCAAATAGCAGAAATTAAAAAAATATCATCTTCAGAACGGTTTATATATTCCAAAGCCTTAGTATCTACCCTATCAGCTTTACGGTAATATTCATCATCAAACTTTGAAGCCATATCTAACAATTCTTGCTTAGTGTAAAGAGCGTATTTATCCCAATCACCTGCGAACAATACTTGTTTAAAATCTTTCTCATAACCGTTAAACCAATACTTAGGTATTCTTTGCTTACGATTAATTTCTGTTGTATGGCTCACCTTAGTAACATAATACTCATAAGCCATGATTAACCCCTTGATTATTTACTATTGGTTGTTGTTGTGATTGTGACTGATTAACCAAGCCTTGTAACTCATTAACCACACTTTCAAGGCGTTTTTTATCTGTATCACGATTAACTTCCTTGTTAATCATATCAAGCACCATTTTAGCCACATCATTATCTTTACGAGCGACTGATAAAAGCATACCACCCAAAACGATTTTTTGAGCGTTTTCTTGCTTTTGAGCCTTTTCTTTTAATCTAGCTAACTCATCTTGTTTTTGTGCTATTTGTTGTTCTAAGGTTGCCATGACAAACCACTCCGAACTATTGAAATTCCCCTAATTTTAGCATAGTATCAGAGTCACTAAAAAACTTTTTAGACGGTGGCATGGCTTGGGGTTCTTTCACAAAGTGCGAACTTACGGGTTATAAAATAAAATTCCGCTATCGCTCCATTTTATTTTATAACCCTTGTTCGTAAGGGGGTAAACCCCCTTAACCCCACCGCCCCCTATGCGAGATTGTATTTTATGGCAATGTTTCATCTTTCCACAAAACCCATATCACGCAAGAGTGGGCGGAGTGCCACCGCTTCAAGTGCATATCGTAGCAGTAGCAAAATCGAAGATAAGCGAACAGGCTTAACCCACGATTACACCAAAAAGCAAGGCGTAGTAAAAAGTGAATGTTTTTTAATTCAAGATAATCAAAAAATCAAACTTGACCGCAGTCAAGTTTGGAATACCGCAGAGCAAAAGGAAAAGCGAAAAGACAGCCGAACAGCGAGAGAAATTATTATCAATCTACCGCATGAGCTGAACGAAAAACAAAGGGCGGATTTAGTCAAAGACTTTGCCGAAAGTGTGGCGAAAAAATATAACGTTGCTATAGATTACTCGATACATCTGCCAGATAAAGAGGGCGACCAAAGAAACCACCATTGCCACATCATGATGACGACACGCACCGCAGAGCTAGACAAAAATAACAATCTTTTTTTAGGTGACAAAACAGCCTTAGAGCTAGGCAATAAAGATTTAGCTAAGTTGAATTTACCAAAGAGCCAAGAGCAAATAAAAGATTTGCGTAGGGAATGGGCGGAAACCACTAACAAGCATTTAGAAATGGCAGAGCTATCGGAGCGTATCGACCACCGTAGCCATAAAGACAGGGGATTGATAACACTACCCACGATTAAGCTAGGGTGGCAAGCCACCGCAATGGAGCGTAAAGGCATACAAACCGATAAGGGTGACTATAACCGCCAAATTCAGATAGCTAATTACAAGATAACAGAATTAAATCTTGATATAAGATTTTTAAAAGTGGAACAAGGCTTAGAAAATACATCACAGGAAGCCCAAAAAACCACTCTACAGCCTTTCCTAGAAGAAATAGCCCCTATCCTAGCGGAAGAAAAAGAAAACGCCTTAGAAAGCGAATCGGAGCAAAATAGCGATATTGAGGCAAAAATCAAAGAATATGAAGCAAAATATGCCCTACATTCTGCTGAAAAGTCAGATGACACCCATGAAAAAGGGTTACTCCAATCGCTAAATGAAGCGGTGCAAGATATAAATAACTTGCAACAACCAGTTAAACGGCTACAACCATCAAAAGATAGAGGATTTGAGCGATGACCCAAGAAAAATTATTACAATTCATCGAGCAGAACGAAAAACTTATGCAAGAAATAACAGACTTGAGAAAGCTTGTTAAACAACAAGATAATCAAATCAGAGCTTACAAGCTGAAAATTGAGGAGCTGGAGAAAGAAACAAATCAACAAAAACTAGCCCAGCTAAAAAAACGTGAGCCAGCGAAGCCAAAAAAAAGCGGTATTTTTGCAACAATCGAAGATTTACCCGAAGCTGAACAGTATGAAACTATTAAGGCATTTATAACCGCTTTTGATTCTAAGGTGAAAGAAGAAAAGCAAAGACTTATACAGGTAAGAAAGGCAGAGATTAATAAACGAATAAAAGCCTATAAAGCCGAATTAAATAAATTAATGGAAATGAAACCAATGTTCCAATTTTGGCTAAAAGAGAATTGGGAAAATAACGTAAAAGGGCTTGAGGGCGATATCAAGAAAGCCGAGCATGAACTAAATAGCACTCCTACTGTTCAAATAGAGAGTGAAGCAATAGGCAATATCTACAAATTAAGTAAAACACCTGAACTAGCCCGAACAGAAATACAAGAAGCTAGAATATTTCTGCGACAATATGAAAGAAATAAGGTAGACGCATAGAATGGGTTTAGATTTGGGCGGCAAACTTGGTTGTGACCAAACAATCACACCTCTTCACCGAATAATTTTCGGCTTATATTTTCGAATAATTCTTCCTTGATTTCTATGACAATACTTTTTCTTCCAACTTCTTTGCTAGCAATAGCTGTATTTCCAGAACCAGCAAAACAATCTAAGACTATATCTTCTTCATAAGAGCTAGAAGTAATCATATGTTTAAGCATATCTAATGGTTTCTCTGCTGGATGCTTACCTTTGTATTGCTTAACAGAGGGAAAGTGCCAAACATCAGTATATTGTATTTCTCCATTAGCGAAAAATGGGCGAACAGCATCTTCAAAATCTGGAACTGAACTTACCTTGCCAGTATTTAATAAAGCCTTTTTTATTTTTTCGTATTGCTCTCTGCTAGGCGTATTTCTGCCTGCCTCCCAATTCGATACAGCTCCTCCGTGATTAACCTTGCCATAAGCTCCTACTAATTCTGTAAGTTTATGACCGCTTAACCCCGATTGTGTTCTCAATTCTTTTAATAAATTCCCAAAATATGATTTGAATAAATTGTTACCATGAGATGGTTCAGCAAAGATAATTCTTTCTGAATGCCCATACCATTGTCTTAATGATTCTTTTTTCATTTTCCCTTTCCATCCATCATAGCCAGGTTCATTAGGCTTAGTCCAGACGATATGTGAAAGAATATTAAATTTTTTAGATAATGAAACTTCTATCCTGGCACTCATTTTTGAGTCACAGAAAACATATAGTGCACCATTCGGCTTTAGAATTCTTTGCCATTCGGTAAAGTATTCATCAAGCCACGCAAGGTATGATTCATCACTTTCAAATGAAGTATCTCCATGTATGTTTTTCTTCTTTGTTACATGGTAAGGAGGATCAGTAATTATTAAAGATATAGAGTGGGAAGGAAGGTTTTTTAATACATCTAAAGAATCTCCTTTTACAAGTATATGTCCCTCATCCTTTAAAAACTCATAATTATTTTCACATAGTGTGGCTGCTATCTTCTCAAAATCTTCTTTTCTTCTGGACATTTAAAAACTCATATTTAGTTTGGAGACTTATAGTCTACATTTTACTTTTTTACGTGGAAATTTTCAAGTCTATAAGAACCATAAGACATATATAAATGAGACTTATAGTCCATAGACTTATAGTCTACATAATAACAATATTGGTAAATATTTTGGAGATTAGAAAATGAGTGATTCGCTTCTACTTGAAATATCTAACCTAATAAAAACTTTGCGTAAAGAGAAGAATCTTACTCAAGATGAATTAGCTTACCGTGCTGGTTTGGATAGAACGTATATATCAGGTGTAGAAAGAGGAATAAGGAATCTAACTATTAACTCACTTGAAAGCATTATCTCAGCTTTAGAAGTTTCTCCAGAATATTTTTTCAAAAGATTAAATATTCATTTTTCAGAAAGTAAAGGAGCTTCTTTAAATGGCAAGACCACCTAGATACCTACCAGAATCCATAAAAAGAAAGATTTTTAAAACTGGTCAAACTAGAGGTGCTGATGATGACGTTATCTACCAAAATAGAGTTGGTAGAAATAGTACAGTTCTAATCCCACTAGATTACTACGATTTAATATCTCAAACACGTATGACGTTTGAAAATGGGTACATTGTTTTAATAGATCCAGAGTTTTATTTTACTAATCCTTTGAGAAATGAGTTTCTTCAACAAAGAAACATAGTTTTAGGCGTAAATGCAGTAGTTTTCTATCAAAAACGTTCAGATTGGTTAGCATATCCACCTTTAGAAAACTGGAGTCCAGCAGAATCTAGAAGCAACCCTTTAGGTGGGCAATTTGTAGCCAGAGTAGCAGGAACTACAGCGTATGAGAATGGCTCAAGAGTAAATCTAGGATTTACTTCTACTAGAATGAAAGGAGCTGGAATTAGAGTTTACGAATATGCGTCATTAGAAATGCTAACTGCAACCAGAATACAATTGGAAGCATTAATTTGGTTATGCCAAGATTCCATTGAAGCAATGGTAACTAATGGAATTGATAGAGAATTAGCTATCTTGTCTCGAAATGCTTCATTGAATTTAGCTACAAACCAGGGGTTGTTAGATTATAATCAATTACGTTTGGCAAGAATAGTTGATGAAGAAGGGTATACTGTCTGCCCTTTATGCCTTGAGAGACTTTCTGCCCATGGATTTATGACTAGAGTTGCCCAAGCAGAAGGACGACAAGTGCACGACCTTACTATTACTGAATTAAATTTATTTCATATAGCAGAGCTTAGACTAGGTCAATTTAATCATAGAATCTACAATTTGGGGTGGGGGCATCATCATTGTAATGTAGTTGTCAAAGATGCTGGAATATTTGAAACCTTAGAATGGATGCGTGCAATTATTAATCGGAATAATTAGACAACTCTCATTTAGAAAGCAAGTATTTCAGTAATCAATTTTAAGAGAAATTGGAGAAAAGCGATCCAATTTCCCTTAAAACTTGACCTGATAAAAAACCGCCATGCTTGGCGGTTTTAGTTAATCAATAACAACATGAAAATTATGTCTAGTTACTGGTATCTTAATGCCTAAGTCACCAGTGTACTTGTATGCAGTCAAGGCACAATCTAAATTTTTTGAAAATTCGCCATCATCAAGATTCGGTTTAGGTTGAATATCCTTTGCTTCCATAAGCATTACATTTTCTTTTGAGCCAGCATAATACAACACTAAGCGATACAGCTTATTTTGATACAAGAAATCATAGTAGTAACACATCTCTTCCCCTAGTGCTGGCAACTCATGATCTTGTGTTCTAAAAGTTAAATAGCTTTTGTTAGCCCTATCAACTGCCCATTTGTCATGACCGCCCTTATAGAGATTTAAGCCTGTTTCTTGTTTCCATTGCTTCATCAAATCATTGTCGGTTTTTTCTTTGATGTAAGTCATTTTTGACGCTCCAATAGCTCTTGAACTTTCTTGAATAAATTTACTTTACTAGGGTCTTTAAGCTGTGGCTTCCAATCTTCAAAAATTTCATCATAGCCCCTGCGGTCATTGGGCGATATTTTGCTTGTGTTAGCGTCTATAAATTCTTGCTTGTTTACGCCTATTTTCTTTATTTGAGCGTCTGAAAGCCCTTTAGTTTGCCATGTTGGGGCTATTTTTGCTTCATTGTCGGTTTGCCCTGTAAATGCGTCTATGGTGTTTGGGTCACGCTCAATTTTATGTTCAATCGCTTTAGCTTTTGGCTTAAACCTTAATTCTAAATGGGTGATTTTTCGCCCTGTTTTGAGCAAGTCATATTTCACGATATAGGGCGATTTTTCGTTAATCTCATTAACAGCTAAGTCTATAACCCATCGTTTTAAATCTGCTACAAGAGGATATTTACCGCCCAAATCTAAACGCTGTCTAAACTCCTTCAAGCCAATTTTAACAAACCCTGTCGCCTTAAATTGCATCATAAATTCAAATATTCTAAAGGAGTAAGCACTACTAAACCCTTTCACATCACTAAGCATATACTGGGTAAAATTGCTTTTTAATTCGGTTAGGTAGGGAATCACAGAACGAGAAAAGGTTATAGCCGCCAAAATACAATCGTCTTCGTCAGGGTCTTCCCCAATCGTTTCAATAAAAAACTCTCTATTGTGTTCAGCCCAATCTTTATCGTATTTCATGATGTCTTGAACCCATCGAGTTTTAAACTCGCCCTGTTCTGTTTTAATCGTCACATAGCGACTAAATAAACGGTCACAGGCTTCCCTAATTTCCCTATTAGCGGTTTTGGGATTAACGCCCAAGTTCACAAAATTTCTCTTAGAAACACAATAACCCACATTGGGGTCAATCGGTTCACCTTTGGGTATGCAAGCGATAGCAGACAAAATTAACCGCTGTTCGTTTGTGGTGAGCTGATAGCCAGCTTCAATTAATGCGTTAGCCTTAACCACTAAATCCTTACCCATAAATCCCCCACTATTTAAAGTATGAATTTAAATTATATTTTCATATATGAATTTGTCAAACGGTTTCACATTTGAGCGTCAATCTCTCATATTTGAGCGTCAATCTCTCATATTTGAGCGTCAATCTCTCATATTT
>CAZAOU010000020.1:0-8393 GCA_964487135.1 uncultured Candidatus Saccharibacteria bacterium | reverse complement strand
CTTATCCTGGGGCTGGAGAAGGTCCCAAGGGTTTGGCTGTTCGCCAATTAAAAAGATACGCGAGCTGGGTTCAGACCGTTAAGGATCAGAGCATTTAAAATGTGCTCAGGTTTTTAACAGTCTGAACCGTCAAGGAAAATTATTTTGTAATTACTTTTGTAATACAAAAACTGTTATAGAGACAAAACAAACTGAAATAAATTCACGGCGGTCATACAAAGAATATTTGTATTGATCAAGCTAACTAATTTCGGTAAATTCCTACGAGTGATGTCGAGGAGAATACCGAGGGAATTCATTTATATAATGATGCCCGTAGAGACTACACGTTAGCCATTCAAATTTGTCTTTTGATAAATTGGGATGATGATATAGTCCAATGCACTTAGTAATAAGTGATAACATGCGTGAGACAGGTTGGTCTCCTATCTACTGCAGGCGTTGATTCTTGAGAGGATTTGTCCCTAGTACGAGAGGACCGGGATGAACTGACCTCTGGTCTATCGGCTGTTCTGCCAAGAGCACTGCCGAGTAGCTATAGTCAGGATCGGATAAGCTCTGAAAGCATCTAAGAGCGAAGCCGACCTCAAGATTAGGAATCGTTTGAGATCCGTGGAAGATGACCACGTTGATAGGCACCAGGTGTAAGCTCTGTGAAGAGTTGAGCCGAGGTGTACTAATTAATCGATCCTATTAGGAAATGTGCATATCGCTTTCTTAAATTTAATTTGTTTGTAAAATATAAAGATTGGTTCTGCGCCTTGTTAAGGGAAGATACCTTTAACAAGGCGCAGAAAGCGTCTTGTTGTTTGAAAGTTTAGACCTGAAAAATATTTGTTGTGACCCGAGAGTGACGGGATCAGAGCCAAAGGTTCTGAATAGAGAGGACATCAAAGCCTTCATCTCTTATGGGACTCTTAATCCCTAACACAACAAAATTTGCAACATTCTCTGAAGACGGAAAGTTCCCAGATTCTGGGGTGTCCACTGTTGGAGTTTCCGCCACAAGTGCCCGAAAGGGACTATTCACTTGCAGAGGGTGTTGCCTGTTCTTTAGCTAGAAAATATCGCATTCGTTGTGATACTCTTCGGTCAAAAACCGACTAGATTATATGCGAGAGAATTAGTTTGAATTCTCTCCAGGTCCAAGCTTTCAAACAAGATTCTTTGAAAATTCAGTTCTGGTGATTCATCGGAGGGGTCACACCTGATCTCATTCCGAACTCAGAAGTTAAGCCCTCTAGAGCCGATGATACTTGATGGACAGGGAAAGTAGGCAGTCGCCAGAACTGAATTTTCAAAATTAACACCTCGCATATAAGAGGTGTTTTTTATTTATCTCCAAAGACGATATAATATTTTTATGAATTCATCTTGGAGCATACATAAGCAGGTTATTATAGGTGGCATTGCGGGAGTAATTCTTATGATGTTTGTTGGTGTCTTTGCTTATATAAAATTTTTTAACAAAACAGCAACTTGTTTTGATGGGATACAAAATCAAGACGAACGCGCTCCGGATTGCGGAGGTGTGTGTAAAAGAGTTTGCGACTTTGATACAAGACTTCCTGTTGTTTATTTTGAAAGATTTTATGAAGCAGGTCCTGGATCTTACAATGCCTTAGCATTGGTTGAAAATCCAAATCAGAGTGCTTTTGTTAGAAAAGCTCGGTACGTTTTTAAACTTTATAGTAAAGATAAAGTTTTGCTTACAGAAAAAGTGGGGGAGACAATAATTCCTCCCGGTAGAATTTTTCCAATTTTTGAGCATTCTCTTTATACCGGAGAAAGAAAAGCTACTTCTGTAACTTTCACTTTCTCTTCATCGCTTGATTGGGAAGAGGGAGATTTTTTAGAACCATCTTTAAAAGTTACAACTCGGGGTATTGAAAATGCCAGCACTACACCACTCCTTGAAGCTGAAGTTACGAGTGGTGAAGTAAAAGAAGTAAAAAATATTCAGGCCATTGCTCTCGTATATGATAAATCTGGAAATGTTATGGCTTCATCAGAAACATTTATTCAAAGTATTCAACCAGAAGGTGTAAAAAATATATTTTTTACTTGGACTAAACCATTTGAAAAAGATTTCGGTAAATCAGAGATTGTTTTGAGACCAACACCTTCATATTAAGTCACTTTAATGTCAGATTTTGTAAAAAAAATTTCTCTTGATCCTATATTGGTTTCAAGCTTAATTCCTTTGGTGGTGGGAGGACTTTTTACAATGAATTCTTTTACAGGTGAGTCTGGTTTTTTTGAGCGTCAGCTTATTTGGTTGGCTTTATCTCTGATTGTTTTTTTGGGTTTTAGTTTTATAGATTTTCGTTTTATGAGAAAAACTGGTCCTATAATGGCTTTATACTTATTTTCTATAGCTATTTTAGGAATTCTTTTGGTTTTAGGAACTACAGTGAAGGGTGCAACTAGCTGGTTTTCTTTTGGTTTTTTTTCTTTTCAACCTGCTGACCTTGCAAAATTATCACTGATATTCTTGTTAGCAAAATATTTTTCTAAAAGACACGTTGAAATTCAGAACATTAGACACATTTTTGTATCGGGATTGTATGCTCTCGTTTTGTGTTTTTTGGTTTTGTTACAGCCAGACTTCGGTTCCGCAATAATTATTCTTGCAATTTGGTTTAGTATGGTTTTGGTGTCTGGAATTTCCAAGAAACATTTTTTTGCTGTGATTGCTTTAGGTTTAATAGTTTTTGGGGCGTTGTGGCAGTTTGGTTTTAAGGAATATCAAAAACAAAGAATTATTAATTTTATTAATCCATTGGGTGATATTAGAGGTAGCGGGTATAACGCTTATCAATCAACAATTGCTGTTGGTTCAGGGGGTATTTTAGGAAAAGGTATTGGTTTTGGAACGCAGTCGAGGCTTAATTTCTTGCCAGAGTATGAGACAGATTTTATATTTGCCGCCTTTGCGGAAGAGTGGGGTTTTGTTGGTGTTGTATTCCTGTGTGTATCTTTTTTACTCTTAATATTGAGAATTTTATCTATTTCATCTCGCGGAGAAACAAATTTTGAAGTGTTATACGGTGTTGGTGTTGCTGTTTTTTTTATGCTCCATTTTGTAATTAATGTTGGTATGAATATGGGTTTAATGCCCGTAACAGGAATTCCGTTGCCGTTTGTTAGTTATGGAGGATCTCACATGCTGATTTGTTTTGCTGCGCTCGGGATTCTTATGGGAATGAGAAGATATAGCAGGCCAGCTAGTAGGGATTTAATGAAAAATGAATTTCTTGGAATTTAAGAGTTGTATAGATTTTCAATTTTGTTTGTTACGTACCCAAGCGAATATTTCTCCTTAATTTTATTTGATAATCTTTTTGTTTTTTCAGATAAACTGTTTTTATTGGATAGTATTTTATTGATAGATTGTGATATTTCCTCAGGATTTTTTGGTTTTATGATTATTCCATCATTTTCTATTAATTCTTTAATACCACCAACATCAGTTGCAATTATCGGTATTTCCGCAAGTCCTGATTCAAGTAAAACATAAGGCAAACCTTCTTTTATTGAAGGTAATAAAAATACATCGAATGCTTTTAGGAGTTGTTTTGCTTCGGGTATGTTTCCGCAAAAATATATATTTTCTGATGCAGAAGCTTCAATCTTTAATTCTTCTTCTAATTCTCCAGATCCAATTATTAAATAAAGTAAATTAGGTATTTTTTTAACTGCTTTTATGGCGTAAATAAGACCCTTGTTTTTATGTAGTTCGGCAATAGTTCCAATCAAAATTTCATTTTCTTGAATATCTGCTTTTATTATTTCTGAGATTTTTTTTCTTGCCTCTGTTTTTTCTAGTGTATCAAATGGTTTTATTCCTACAGGTATTATTTCTAATTTATTTTTTACAAAAAGCCATTTTGACACTATTTTTTTTTCGCTCTGACTCAAAACTATTGTTTTGTGGCTTAAAATAACGATTATCCAGGAAAATATTTTTATTAAAGTTTTTTGTATAAAAGGTCTGTCTTCATTGAATGTCCAACCGTGAGAAGTATAGATTATTTTTTTTACTCCTAGCAAACGACCAATGAGTGCCCCAAAGCCTCCGGCTTTGGGGCTGTGAAGATGAAGGATATCCGGCTTTTCTTTTTTGATTATGTTAAATAGCGCAAAAAAAGATGAGACATCTTTTTTTGCGCTTAAATCTCTTTTCATGTTTGAAAGACTCAGTACTCGCACCCCTTCTTTCTTAAGTTGCGAAAATAATTCACCTGATCCACCCGCACAAACACTCACTTCATATTTATTTTTAAATTCACAAGTAAGGTCAAAAACCATTTTCTGAGCTCCCCCCATAACTGACTTTGTTACTACATATAATATTTTTTTCATAATTCTTTATTTTTTCGGTCTACCATATACTATTCACTATAACCTGATTTCATGTAGTATATAGTATCAATGCTACCAACAAATAAAAGGGAACCAATAACTCTTATTGTCGGAGATCTTCTGGCTCTAGTTTTTAGTCTTTATTTTGCCTTATTTTTAAGAAACGGAGAATTACCCTCTTTAGAAGTTTTAGAAAAGCACTTTCCTCCTTTTAGTTTCGTTTTTATCATAACTCTTCTTGTGTTTTTTATTGCCGGACTTTATGACAAACAAAGAATTATTGTAAAACGACGTCTTCCTGAGAGCTTATTTAATGCTGAGATTGTTAATACTATTATTGCAATATTCTTCTTTTACTTCATTCCTTATTTTGGTGTTACACCAAAAGTTTTGCTTTTCATATACATCTTCTTATCATTTATTTTTGTATTTTCTTGGAGAGTATTTTCTTCAACTAAAGACACAACAAAAAACCCTGATAATGCATTACTCATTGCAACGAGCGAAGAAGCTGATGAACTAGAAAAAGAAATTAATAACAACAATCGTTATGGTTTTAAAATTACCAAAAGGATATCCGCAGACAAGGTAAGTGATTTGTCAGAAAAAAATATAATAGATTTTGTCCATGCTGGTAATGTAAAGCTTATTATTGCTGATACATCACATAAAGATATCGCACCTATTTTACCTGTTTGTTACAAATTGTTCTTCAAAAAAATTGCCTTTGTAGATTTTCATATTCTTTATGAAAATATATTTGATCGTGCTCCCATTTCTCTATTAAATGAATCATGGGTTTTAAACAATATTCGTAGTGGAGGAGAAGAAATATACGATATGTTAAAGAGGGTAATGGATATTGTTGTTTCCTTGCCCCTTTTTGTTTTCTCGTTGTTATTTTACCCTTTTGTATTTATAGGAAATTTGTTTGAAGGAAATAGAAGTCTATTTAGTTTTCAGGAAAGAGTTGGAAAATTTGATACGACAATTAAGCTTATAAAATTTAGAACAATGCTTTTTGATGATAATGGAGAATGGTCCTCAAAAGGATTAGAAAATAAAGTTACTGTTTTTGGAAAATTTTTACGAAAAACAAGAATAGATGAGCTGCCTCAACTATGGAATGTTTTGAAGGGTGATATTTCTTTAATAGGTCCTCGTCCTGAGTTTCCAAAGGCTGTGAAGGAATATGAGCAAGCAATACCGTATTACAGTATTCGACACATCATTACCCCAGGTCTTTCTGGGTGGGCGCAGATTTATCACGAAGAACATCCTCATCATGGTATAGATTTAAAAGAAACAAAACGAAAACTTTCTTATGATATTTATTATATAAAGCACCGTTCAGTTCTTCTGGATATAATTATTGCACTCAAGACGATCAGGACGCTTTTATCAAGACAAGGTAAATAGGAAGTTTTGGCTTAAAGGCAAAATGCATAAAAAATTAAAATTTTCTTTAGTTATCATAGCTATCATGCCAGTAACATTACTTATTTTGGTGGGCATTTTCGAATCTAACACCAATGATGTTTTTGGTCTTCTGAGCATTTTTTCTTTAATACCAGCATTTTTTATTGCTGAAAATTTATTCCATATAAATATGGATGCTGTTATATATAACGATCAAACATTTTTTATGTTGGCAATAATGGCAGGTATTTTATATTCTTTAGTTTCTTGTCTAATTATAAAATTTGTTCAGAAAATTTTTAGATTTTAATTATGAAAAAATATATAGTCACAGGAGGAGCGGGATTCATTGGGTCAAATTTAGTTGATGCTTTAGTTGACGCCGGGCATGAGGTTTATGTTATAGATAATCTATCTGGAGGAAAGAAAGAAAATATAAACCCAAAAGCAATTTTCCATGAGGCAGATATAAGAAATTTAGAACAAATCAAACCTCTTTTTAAAGGAATAGATGGAGTGTTTCATTTGGCGGCTCTTCCTCGTGTGCAATATTCAATAGAACATCCAACTGAAACAAACGAAGTAAATATAAACGGGACTCAAAATATTTTACTCGTCGCAAAAGAAGTAGGAGTAAAAAGAATTGTATATTCAGCATCAAGTGCTGCATATGGAGAGAAGGTTGTTATGCCTCTTGTTGAAACAATGCTCCCTGAACCAAAAAGTCCTTATGGACTTCAAAAATATGTCGGTGAGCATCTCATGAGACTTTGGAGTGAGATTTTTGGAATTGAAACTGTTTCTTTGCGTTATTTTAATGTCTATGGCCCACGACACTCTTCTGAGGGTGCTTATGCTTTGGTTATTGCTCGATTTTTGAAACAAAAAAAAGATGGCGAAAAAATGACTATAACAGGGGATGGTCTTCAGACTAGAGATTTTACTCATGTTCGTGATGTTGTTAGGGCAAATATTTTGGCTATGGAAAGTCAAAATGTTGGAAAGGGTGAAGTTATGAATATTGGTGGAGGAAAAAGTTTTTCAGTTCTAGAAATTGCAAAAATGATTGGCGGAGAATACGAGTTTGTTCCTCCTAGAATTGAGCCAAGAAACACATTGGCTGATACTACTCTTGCCAAAAAATTACTTGGTTGGGAGCCAAAAGAAGATTTTGAAAAAGCCTTAGAGGAACTTAAGAAATAATATTATGTCAGAAGAAATTCAGCCGGAACAACCAAATGAAACTATAAAAAGACTCTGGGATTTTATCGAGAAAGATCCAATAAATCGCTTTGATCTAAGAACTGAAATTATAGATGAACTAAAAAAACGATTTGGTCTTGAGGTTACTAATACTCAAATTTATCATGCTATATCTGGTAGTAGTGTTGCTGAGGCAGATAACTTTCCGTGGGATCTTGAAGGAGGTTTAATTGAGAAATTTTTAGGGGAAAAACTAGACAAATTAGAGGGAAACAAATAGTTTTGATTTTCCAAAAAAACATCTATATAATAGCCCTCATGACAAAACATCGAATATGGGCAGTAATTCTTTTAATTTTAGGTGCTTTTGGTGCATATGCTATATATGCTGGAGAAAAAGGCACAATGCTTAAAAATAATCCTTTTAAATACGGTTTGGATTTAAATGGTGGAACTCATTTGGTATATCAGGCAGATGTAAAAAATATTCCAGCTGACGACATTAAGGGTTCAATGCAGTCTTTAAGAGATACTATTGAAAAGAGAATCAATGTTTTTGGTGTTTCTGAACCTTTAGTGCAGGCGGAAGAAGGAAATGTAAATGGCGAAAAAATATATAAATTAATTGTAGAGCTTCCCGGAGTGTCAGATATTCAGAGCGCCATAGATACAATAGGTCAAACTCCAATACTAGAATTTCGTCTTCTTAAAAAAGACATAGAAAAAACTGCTGGCAGTAGCACAGATCCAAATGTTATTTTTGAACCAGCAATAATTACAGGAAAAGATTTAAAGCGCGCGGATATTATTTTTGATCCAAATAGTGGTCAGCCGGCAGTATCTCTTGTTTTTAACGATCAAGGCAAGACAAAGTTTGCTGATGCGACAAAAAATAATGTTGGGAGAGTTTTAGCTATTCTTCTTGATGGAAAACCTCTTTCAACACCAGTTATTCGTGATGCTATTACAGATGGTAAAGCTCAAATTACCGGCACATTTAGAGCGGAAGAAGCAAAGAAATTAGTAAGAGATTTAAACTATGGTGCTTTGCCTGTACCTATCAATCTTGTTGGTAGCCAATCAATCGGCGCATCTCTAGGGGCCGATGCTTTGAAGGCGAGTTTTAAAGCGGGAATATTTAGCTTTATTGTCATAAGTATATTTTTGATTGTTTGGTATAGAATTCCTGGATTAGTTGCTGTGATAGCTTTGGCAATTTATACAGTTATAAATCTCCTCATATTTAAATTTATTCCAGTCACCCTTACTTCAGCTGGTTTGGCGGGCTTCATCCTTTCAATTGGAATGGCGGTGGATGCGAATATTCTTATTTTTGAACGAATGAAAGAAGAACTTAAAAATGGGCTAGACCTACCTTTTGCTATGAAGGAGGGCTTCCATAGAGC
>CAZAOU010000019.1:0-9486 GCA_964487135.1 uncultured Candidatus Saccharibacteria bacterium | reverse complement strand
GGTTTAGCCTCCCTCTGGGGAGGCTAAACCTCGCCAAAGAATATGGATACTAATACAAAAATAAAAGGTTTTACTTTAATTGAACTTCTTGTTGTGGTAGCGATAATTGGTATTTTGACATCTGTTGTTTTGCCAAACTTATCCGGTTCAAAAGCCAAAGCGCGGGATGCGAAAAAGATTGCAGAAATGAAAAATTTTCAGCAAGCAGTTGAAAAATATTATCAAGATAGTTGTGATCCATTTAATACTAACGCGACTTGTGATTTTCCAGCTTTAAAAGAAGATATTGATGATTCATACATAAATGGTGGAGCTTCAGCGGTTCCAAATGTTCATTATTACAAAAGTCAAACATCTAAAGCATATTGTGTTGGAACGAAATTAGATGGAGAAAGAACTTCTCCTTCAGACTGTGCTACTGCGCCTTGCGATGGTAGCGACAACTACTGCATTATAGGCCCTTAATACTTTTCAGATTTAAAACTTTTTGGAGTATAATTAGGGGGTAAATAACTCATTAATTTTGAGTAAAAATAATTTAATATTATGAAAGAATCAATTGGTCTTGTTATATTTCTTTTCGGTTCTATTATTGGAAGTTTTTTGAATGTTGTTGCTGCAAGATACAACACAGGTAAGGGGATTTTAGGGCGTTCGGGATGTATGACTTGTGGAAAAATTCTTTCTGCAATTGAGCTCGTTCCTTTGGTGAGCTTTTTGGCTCAAAAAGGAAGGTGTAGAGGATGTAAAAGTAAAATATCTTTTCAATACCCTATAGTTGAATTAGTTACGGGACTTCTATTCTTTTTGGTGTTTTTGAAATTTTATCCTTGGGCACAGATTATTTCTCCTATTGTTGTTCCTTTTTGGTTTATCATTATTTCTGTTCTTATTGTTATTGCAGTATATGATTTGAAGCACCAGATAATTCCAGATGGGTTGGTTTATTTGTTTATTGTTTTGTCTGTTGTCTACTTTCTTTCTTCACATCCACTTTTCTATATTACAAGTTATCCGGGGGTTTTAGATTTGCTTGCCGGACCAATTTTGTTTGGAGTATTTGCTTTACTTTGGTTTGTTTCAAACGAAAGATGGATTGGATTTGGTGATGCGAAGCTTGTTTTGGGTATCGGCTTTGCTCTCGGCTTTGCTCAAGGATTGTCAGCGGTTGCTATTGGTTTTTGGTCTGGAGCCGTAGTCAGTTTGGTGTTGATTGCTCTTCATAAATTGAAACTATTTAACAAAAGATTTACTCTAAAAACAGAAATCCCTTTTGCCCCCTTTTTGATTTTTGGATTTATTGTTGCTTTTCTTTTAAGTGCAGATGTTTTTAACCTTAGATTCTTTCTTTCTCTATGATTTTTAGTCGCAAGGGAATAAAACTAAAAAAAGGTTTTACTCTTGCCGAACTTATTATTGTTGCTGCAATATTTATTATTATTACCTCTGTTGCTTTGCTTCGGCAATCTAAGTTTTCAAGTGATATTCTGGTAACAAATATTGCCTACGAGGTTGCCATAGCAATTAGAGAAGCTCAGGTTTATGGAATAAGTTCAAAGCAGTATCAAACAGGATCTGGTTTTGAAAATGTCGCTTATGGAATGCACTTTTCTAGTAACGATCTGACCCAAATTAATTTGTTTAGAGATATCCAAGATTCTAATGGTGATTATGATCATATCTTTGATAGCGCTGTAGGTGATACTATTGAAGCTACCACAGCTTTTACTCAAGGTCATAAAATAAGGAGATTTTGTGCTTATAGTGATAATAATAGCGCTTGGCATTGTTCTGATGGTAGTGGTGGTCAGAGCCAAATATCAACACTTGATATATCTTTTATAAAACCAAACCCGAGAGCTTATATTTATCCTAATATTGCCACTAACCCAGAAGAATTTTCACAAGCAATGATTGTTGTTCAGTCATCTTTAGGGGATAAGTGTCGTCTTATTGAATTGACTCAAATTGGTCAAGTTGAAGTAAGACCGGTAAATTCTGATGATTGTGATTTCCCATCAATATAAATTAATTTTTAATGAAAAATATTTTTAAAAATAAAAAAAATAAACATAAAGGATTTACCTTAATTGAGGTAATGGTTGCGGTGTCTATTTTTGCAATAGTGATGGTGGTAGCGGTTGGTGCTGTACTTGCCGTTGTTGCAGCTAACAAAAAAGCTCAAGCCCTTAATTCAATTATAGATAATCTAAACTTCTCAATGGAGGCAATGGTTCGTGATCTAAGAACTGGATATAATTATAGGTGTGACAATGATCCAGATCCGAACTCTTGTGATGGATCTATATCGAGCACTGTTACTTTTGAATCAACAATATATGGAGGGGAAGTCTCTTATATTTTTGATGGTAATAAAATTAAACAACGAAAAAGTTCTGGCGAGGCCGATCTTACAACCTCAGACATAAAAATTGAAGAAGGTTCCGGTTTTTATGTTTTAAATACAGGACAACCCCAAATGATTCTTATTGTTAAAGCTACTGATTCTAAGACGGAAGTGTTGCATTTTAATTTGCAGACTTTTATATCACAGAGAAAATTAAATATTCCAAATAACTAAATGATTAATTTTAAAAACAAAGTAAATTTTATTAGCTACAAAAATTCCTCTGGGAATTTTTGTAGCGGATTCACAGTGATTGAAACTCTAGTTGCAATATCTATTCTGTTGCTGTGTGTGGTCGGTCCTATGGAGATTGCCGCTAAGTCTTTGAATTCTGCTTATTATGCCAAAGATCAAATAACAGCGTATTATTTAGCACAAGAGGGAATTGAAAAGATAAGAAATATAAGGGATCAAATATATCTTAATAATAGTTCTTCCGGTACTACTTATGAGTGGATTGATTCAGGAAACCTCAATATATGTTTTGAGACAAATGGTTGCGATATTGATGTAACAGCAGATATAGCTAATCCAAATATTATTACCTGTGATCCAAAAAATGCTACAGGTAATGCTTGTCAGTTAAACTACGACGCAACAAGCGGTTTTTATTCCCATAATCCTTCCGATCCCTCATCAAAATTTACCAGAATTATAAAGATAGAAAAAATTACAAACATAGAGGTTCTGAGTGATCAAGAAAATCCGAATTCAGAACGGATTCCTTTGAAGGAGCAAGTTTTAATAACATCAACTATTTTATGGAACGTAGGGTTTCTGGGTACAACAAAAGAATTTACAATTTCAGAGTCGTTGCTAAACTGGCCTCAGCCCTTAGGTAATTTTCAAATCAATGAAACAACACCAAACCCTTAAATTAAATATGCGAAAAGGTTTTACTGTTTTGTATGCTTCTCTAATCGGAGGTCTTGTCTTGGCTGTGGGAGCTGCAATTTTATTGATTACAATAAAACAAGTTGCTCTCTCTGCGGCTGGAAGAGAATCCCAATTTGCTTTTTATGCCGCAGATAGCGCAACAGAGTGTGCTCTTTATTTAAATAAGGTTAGTGTTAGTGAAAGTTGTAGTGATGGAATATTTGCTGGGCCCACAACCAATTTAGATGCTTGTGGTTTTGAGGCGGTTAGTACATCTAATATTCCGCAATGTTTTGGCCAAGGATTGACTTTAGATGGTGATCAAATCTCTGATGGAAATCAGGGTATTACTGTTGTAGATTTAGGAAATACAAGTAATCCTTCATTAACAAACAATATCTGTGCAAAAATAAGGGTTGTAAAAACAAATACAGAGACAACAATTACGGCAAGAGGATTTAGCAGTTGTTCTACCACTGGCAATAGGTTTGAAAGAGCGATTGAGACAACATTCTAGTTATGATTTCGGCAGATATAAAAGAGCGAGTAAAAAAACTTCGCGAACAAATTGAGAAATTTAGATATGAGTATCATGTGCTCGATAATCTTTCTATCTCACCAGAAGCCCTAGATTCTTTAAAAAGAGAATTGTTTTCTCTTGAAGAAAAATATCCAGAATTAATTACAAAAGATTCGCCAACACAGCGAGTGGCGGGAGTAGCTTTAGATGAGTTCAAAAAAGTCCCACACAAGGTTTCGCAGTGGTCTTTTAACGATGCGTTTACAGAGGAAGACCTAGTTGCATTTGATGAAAGAATAAAAAAATTTTTATCTAAAGAGGGTATAAATCATAATCCGTCATATGATTGTGAATTAAAAATTGATGGTTTAAAAATTGTAATAACCTATGAAAAAGGTTTGTTAGTTCAAGCGGCAACAAGGGGTGATGGAAAAGTTGGTGAAGATGTAACGCACAATGTAAAAACGATAGAGTCTGTACCTTTAAAACTTTCGGAGCCACTCAATATTATTGTTGAAGGTGAGGTTTGGATGTCAAAAAAAGTTTTTGAACAGCTGAATAATGAAAGGCACAAAAAAGGTGATAGTTTATTTGCTAATCCAAGAAACATTGCAGCGGGTTCCATAAGACAACTTGATCCAAAAATTGCTGAAGAACGTCGGCTTTCTGCTTTTATATATGACATCGCTTCTGTGGTAGGGGCGGATTTTCCAAAAACTCAAACAGAAGAATTAAAGCTTCTTTCAAAATTAGGATTCAAAGTAAATACTCACCATAGGCATGTTAAAGATATAGATGGTGTTATAAAATTTTGGAAAGAGTGGAAAGATAAAGCACCACAAGAAGATTACTGGATTGATGGGGTGGTTATAAAGGTAGATGAAAAAGAGTACCAAGATGTTTTGGGTTATACAGGTAAAGCTCCTAGATGGGGAATTGCTTTTAAGTTTCCCGCAGAAGAAGTAACGACTGTTGTTGAAGATGTGTTTTTTCAAATTGGAAGAACAGGTGTTATTACGCCGGTTGCAAAACTTACTCCAGTTTTGGTTGCGGGTTCAACTGTATCGCGTGCAACCCTTCACAATGAAGATGAAATAAAACGGCTCGGCCTAAAAATAGGTGACACAATTATTCTTAAGAAAGCGGGAGATGTAATTCCTGATATTGTTTCTGTTATTGAAAGTCTTAGAACGGGAAAAGAAAAAACAATAAAAATGCCAAAACAATGTCCGGCTTGTGAACATGATTTGGTAAGAAAGGAGATTGCTAGCGGTTCCAAAAAAAATGGAAAAGAAGAATTGAGCACTGCATATTATTGCACAAACAGAAATTGTTCGGGAAAAGATAGGAGAAAACTATATTATTTTACCTCAAAACACGCTTTTGATATTGAAGGATTGGGTCCAAAGATTATTGATTTGCTTTTGGATAATGCTGTTATTCAGAATTCTTCAGATATTTTTGAAATAAAAAAAGAAGATTTATTGGCATTACCTAGATTCGCAGAAAAATCTGCCGACAATTTGATAGAGTCTATAAATAATAAAAGAAAAATTTCTCTATCTAGATTTATTATCGCTCTTTCAATTTCACAAGTCGGTGAAGAAACAGCAGAAGATTTGGCAGAACGTTTTGGAAATATAAATAAATTTTTGGAAGCCAGCAAGGAAGAATTAGAATTAATTGAAGGTATTGGTCCAACGGTTGCACACGAAATTGATATTTGGAAAAAAGATCCTGTTAATATCCATCTTATTCAAAAACTTTTAAAACATGTAAGAGTAGAAAATACTGCTAAAAAAATAGGAGGTAAATTTATTGGAAAATCTTTTGTACTAACAGGCACGCTTTCCTCTATGGGTCGCGATGAGGCAAAAGCAAAAATAAAAGCTTTGGGTGGAAATATCTCTAGCGCAGTGTCAAAAAATACTAGTTTTGTGGTTGCTGGAGCTGATTCTGGTTCGAAGTTTGATAAAGCAAAAGAGTTAGGGGTTCATATTCTTGATGAAAAAAGCTTTTTGGAAATGCTTAAAAATTAGGGTATTATAGGCGTCATGATTTCAAAAGACGACGCAAAAAAACTGGCAGAGCTTTCTAGACTGAAAGTCTCTGACGAGGAACTTGAAAGTGTTTCTAAAGAAATAAATTCAATACTTGAATATGTTGGCCAAATTAAAGAGGCCTCGGCTGATGCTTCCAATAATGTTGTTTTTTCTAAATGTCTTAGGGAGGATGCTGATCCTAATGAAACTGGAAAGGAAACAGAAACCCTTTTAAATTCTGCTCCAAAAAGAGAAGGTAATTATGTGAAAGTAAAAAAGATGTTTTCATGATTGATTTAAATATTCTTACAATAAAAAAGGCACAAGAAATGATGGAGAAGGGTGAAATTACTTCTGAAAGCTTAACGCAATCTTACCTTGATGAAATTGCTAAAAAAAATCCAAAACTCAATGCATATTTGGAAGTTTTTGATGATGCAATTGAACAAGCCAAAGAAGCTGATAAAAGAAGAATGGCCGGAGAAAAAGGAGAGTTGTTGGGAATTCCAATTGCAGTAAAAGATAATATTTTAATCAAAGGAAGAAAAGTCGGAGCTGCTTCAAAAATATTGGAGGGATATATCGCAACATACGACGCAACAGCAATACAAAAACTTAAAGAAGCAGGAGTTGTATTTTTGGGAAGAACAAATATGGATGAATTTGCGATGGGTGCATCAACAGAAAATTCTGCCTATGGAGTTACTAAAAATCCATTTGATGATTCAAAGGTTGCCGGGGGTTCATCGGGAGGGTCTGCATCGGTGGTTGGAGGAAATATCGCTCTTGCTGCTATCGGGTCTGATACGGGTGGCTCTATTAGACAACCGGCTGGATTTTGTGGTGCTGTAGGTATGAAACCTTCTTATGGAGGAGTATCACGATATGGTTTGATTGCTATGGGTTCATCCCTCGATCAAATTGGTCCAATTACGAAATCAGTTGAAGATGCAAAAATTATTTTTGATTGTATAAAAGGCAAGGATAAACATGATAGTACCTCTGTTGAAATATTAGATTCAAAAAATAAAAAGAAAAAAATAGGAATTCCTCGAGGTATTGCAGAGATGAAGGGTCTTGAGGAAAATGTTAAGGAAAATTTTTTGGAATCAATAGAGATATTTAAAAAAGCTGGCTATGAAATTATTGATGTGGATCTTCCAATGCTTTCATATGCTCTTGCCGTTTATTATATTTTGATGCCTGCAGAAGTATCTTCTAATATGGCTCGTTTTGATGGTGTGAGATTTGGTAAAAAAATAGAAGGAGATACTGTAAATGATGATTATATGAAGACGAGAGGTGAGCTTTTAGGTAAAGAAGTTCGTAGAAGAATTTTGCTTGGAACTTATGTTTTGTCTGCGGGTTACTATGATGCATATTATGGAAAAGCTAACACTGTAAGGAACTTAATAAAAAAAGATTTTGATAAAGCATTTGAGGTTGTTGATGTTGTGTTAACTCCAACTTCGCCAACACCAGCATTTTCTATAGGTGAAAAAACTAATGACCCATTAGAAATGTATCTTGCCGACATATTTACTGTAACCGCCAACTTAATTGGATCTCCGGCGCTTGCTCTTCCTTCTGGCTTTACGAAAAGTGAAAAACCCTTACCATTGTCTGTTCAAATAACAGCACCTTATCTTAATGATCAAGTTTTGTTTGAAATAGGCAAAGACTTTGAAAGTTCTCGTCAAAAATAATTTTAGGTTACAATAATAGATATGGTAGACAAGCACGAAGAAAAACCTAGCAATGGAGGTGGTGGAGGATCTGATGGTTTTATGGATACTGTATTTTGGATAGTTTTTGTACTTGCAGTTATTTCTGTAATAGCATTTTTCTTTGACAAACTTGGAATACAATTTTCTCCTTTTGAAATAATCTCTTCATTTTTAAAACATATTTTTGGAGCCGTTCAAATTTTGTCAGTTTTTTTGTCGTTGGCGTTTTTTGCTGGAATCATATATTGCAATACTTTGATTGGAGAATTATTACACGGACATGCTCATCATAGCTCTCACGTGCATGAACCTCATAATTCTCATAGCGGAAGTTCTCACGGACCTGAGTTTGTTGTTTCCCATGCTCCTAATAAAAGATGGACCACAATTCTTGAAAGAATGTCTTCGCCAGATGAAAGCAACTGGAGGCTGGCAATTATTGAGGCAGATATTATTTTAGGAGAGATGCTTGGAAAAATGGGGTATCAAGGTGAGGGTGTTGCTGAAAAATTAAAACAAGTAGAACCAAGTGATTTTAAAACACTTCAAAATGCGTGGGATGCTCATAAAGTAAGAAACAATATTGCACATCAAGGATCGTCTTTTCATCTATCAAAAAGAGATGCAGAATACGCAATAGAGAACTTCAAAAAAGTTTTTGAAGAATTTTATTTTATTTAATTTTGGCAATTAGGCCAAGAATAATGCGTATTGCGGGACTGCGAATTGCACGCAGGCCTCAAGGTTATGAGCCTTGCGAGGTACTACTCCTCCATCCCGCTATATAGGGTGATACTTTACCAGAATATTCTTATATTTCCAAATCCTTTATTTTAGGGCCTAATTATAGTATAAATACTTTGTCTGTCGGGGTAGCTCAGTCGGTAGAGCACAGGACTCATAAGCCTGGGGTCGTGGGTTCGATCCCCACCTCCGACACCAATCTTTCTTTTTTCTTTCTTTTTGATATTATCATTCAACAAATGCGCTCGTAGCTCAACTGGTTAGAGCACCCGCCTGTCACGCGGGAGGTTACCGGTTCAAGTCCGGCCAGCCGCGCAGAGAGAAAAGTTCCGAGTATGTCTCGGATCTTTTCTTTTGAGTCGTCCGAAGTGTACTCGTGTATACTGTCTGCATGGATCAACTTGTAGGCCAGGCTATTGGGGTATTTGCTATATTCCTGCACTTTCTCATCTCACTCTTCCAGCTTTTTATATCGCTCATTAGTGCGGTGTTGGGTGTGCTGCATCTTGCGTGAAGTCGGGGGGTGTTTGTAGTAGAGTTGCCGCATGAGTGCGGTATTTTGGCAATGGACAACATCGCCGTTTCGCTTGGTTGTAGCGGGTTTTGCCACTGCTTGCATACTCAGTGGCATTCTCTTCAGCGGCTATCAATTCGCTCATCGTCTTACTACGCTCTCGGATTGGACAGGAAAGCAAGAGGTCACCATCGTTCTCACCAAGAAAGGGTTCGAGCCGCGCGAGGTATTTATAAGTCGTGGTACGCGCGTTACGTTCTTGTCGGAGCGTGGTGAGGAGTTTTGGCCGGCATCCGATCTGCATCCTTTTCATACAATCTACCCGTCGTTTGATCCGCGGAAACCCATTGCGGCCTCTAGTTCGTGGAGCTTTGTGTTTAATGATGACGGGCACTGGAACTATCACGACCATATGAACGCAGTAGCTATTGGAGCAGTCGTAGTAGTGCCGCCGGGTGAAAGGGCGAGCAGTAAGTACGATAAACTCTCTGACTGCAATCAGTCCGACATCACAGGCCAACGTGCGTGCTGGAAAGAACATCTTGCCTTTGCACTACAACGCGATGGTCTCACTGCTACGTTTGTAGAAATGAGATCACTGTTCGAAAAGTACCCGTTGTTTTTCAATGACTGCCATTTGTTTGCTCACGATATAG
>CAZAOU010000018.1:0-10214 GCA_964487135.1 uncultured Candidatus Saccharibacteria bacterium | reverse complement strand
GATATCTCACAACCCCTTTCTTAAGGTATTCATTTAAAACAGTGTTATCAGTAGTCTCTGGGTTATAGATTTCAATATCTGTAGACGAGTTTGAAATATAAATATGAACCGGTTTTTCGCCTTGTATTTTAGGAGCAGCCCTTTCGGTACTATCAAGTTTTTCAAATAATTTTATTTTTGCATCTTCCAACAATGACGATTGCGAAGAAAGTTCGGCAGGAACGAGACCGAGCATATACAAAACCGAAAAAGATAAAGTGCAGATGAAGACAAAAATAATACTAAAAGAAATTAAATCGCTCTGATTTTTATGTTTCATATACGAGGTAATTATCACATAAACCATTTTTTTTAGAAACCTATTTTAAAACTTTATTCAGCGAGTGAGATGACATTTTTAGAAAACTCTGAAATCGCGACTGGCGATGAAAGGAGCAAATTTTTAGTAAAAAATTTGCGTGTTTTCTAAAAATGTCATCTCACGAGTCCCCATTGACAAAATTTAATAAAAGTAATATAATACTACTCTAAAAATACATATATGGATTACTCACACGAAGAACACAACGAGGAGTCAAGAGGCGGAAATAGCATCCTAAGATGGATTCTTATTATAGGAATGCTTATCATCCTATTCTTTATATCTATAGGTATAGTAAAATTTGTGCCTAAAGCCCTATCTACTGCTTCCACTTACCTTTCAAGTGTTTTCTCTTTCAAACCAAAACTTGATATATCTTTTGATAAAAAATCCGTAAACAGCGAAGAACCTTTCTTGATTTCTTGGAAAAATAATACTGAGGAAAAAAGTGGTTCCTATTCTCTAGGATACAAATGCGAACAAGGAATCAGAGTCTACGAAATGCGTGAGGGAAAGCCTGTTGTATGTGAGACACCATTTCCTATTGGAACCAACGAAGGGTCACTACCCGTAAAGATAATCTCTGATAAAAACGAGAAGGTAGATGTAGCATTTAATGTGAGTTTCAATAAAATGGGATCGAGTGACATTAGTTTGAGTAACTCTGAATCAATTGATGTAACGCCAAAAAACTTTGGAGCGGTTTCTGATTCAAATTCTTCATCAAATAATTACGGCAATGTATCAACTTCAACATCTCAATCTAAACAAAATTCTCAGAATCCTAACACTTCTACAACAAACTCTGATCAAAATAGAAACACCTACTACCCTGCCGGCACAAAAAGTGATCTTTCAATATCTTTAGTAAAAAGAGGTATTGTAGATATAAACGACAATTTCAGAGAAGGAAATATTATAAATTCTGGAGATAGAGCAATGATCCAGTTTAAAATCTCAAACGACGGAACAGCACCGAGTGGAGCTTGGACTCTTAAAGCAACAATACCGTCAGCAAATCCAAGTGAAAAAAATATCACTCGAGTACAACCGTCTCTACGCCCAGGAGCAAGTTACATTTTAACCCTTAGATTTGATTCATTTGATCCTTATTCTCCTAATGCAATTATTTCTATTGAATCTTCTTCTGATTCAAATACATCTAATAATCAAATAACTATTCCTTTTGACGGGTCATACTATGGAGGAAATAATTACTATGGAAATAATTATTACAGCGGTACTGCTCCAGATCTTGTGGCAAGAATTGTAAGTATTGATAGAACTGGTGGATACTATTACGGAAACAATTACTATGGAAATAATTACACTAACAAAACATTAGTAGTTCGATTTGAAATACAAAATATTGGTGGTTCTGCAACAGGTCCATGGAGATTTAGAGCCGATCTTCCCTCATACGATAATAATGTTTATAATTCTCCACTAAAATCATCTTTGGCTCCCGGAGCAACATCATCTTTCACACTAACCGTCACAAATGCAAATAATGGTGGAATAGTAAGAATTACTGCTGACAGCGACTATCAAGTAAACGAACAAAACGAATACAACAATACTGACGAAAGTGGAGTATACGGCTATAGTTACTAATTTCTAGGAACAGAAATTAAACCCCCTTTTATTTGCTCTGAAATCTTTTCATCCGACACGCTTCTATCTGAAAATGATTGAAGAAAATAAGCTTTTTCTTCTCTATTCATAAATATTGGCGAGGAGGTTCCTATTGAAATTGGAAGTAATTCTATTTTTATTTTAGATTCTGATATAGAAAAATTTAAGACCAAACCTTCACTCGTTTCTTTTGAAAAATACTGATCAAAAATAAAGTTGCCTAGAGAATAAAATATTGGTTTTCCCTTATAAAATTCTAGAGTTTGAACGACATGAGGGTGGGCTCCCACTACCACATCCGCACCAGAATCAATAAACTTATATGCCCACTCTTTTTGGAAATCACTGGAAACATCCTTGTATTCAATTCCCCAATGTGGCATTACAATTACAAAATAACTCTGACCCTTATACAAGGATATTAAATTTAAAACGTTATCAAAATTTTTATAGGCAAACTCGTTAAATCCAACAAAAGCAATTTTTTCTTTATCTTTTAAAAAAGTAGCTACCTGATCTTGTTCGTTGAAATAATCTCCAAATGGCAAGATGTTATGATTTTTTAAATAATTATAAGAAGTCATAAGACCTTTATTTCCAAAATCATTTGTGTGGTTATTGGCCTGAGAAAGTGCATCAAAACCTGCGTCATTTAAAATTGAAATTAGTTTTGGATCAAAAGTGAATCTTAAAATATTATTATTTTTCAAAGCAATGGATTCTTCGTCGGTAAATACCCCTTCAAGATTTGCAACTGCGATATCGCTTTCTTTTATTTTTTCTTTTATATTTTTGAACGGATAGTCCAGCCCGTTTTTATCAATCAAAAGCTTCGCATTTCTATCGAGCATTACATCGCCTCCCATAAAAATGATTACTGGTTTTTCTCTCTTAATTATAGAAACCTTAATGGGTTCAAAATTTTCTCCTTCAATTTTAGAGACAAGAAAAAAAGTAGTTGCCAGAGAAATTAAAATGAATATAAATATTCTAAAGTAGCTCATTTATGCAAAGACCGACCTTGACTTCTAAAATTATATATCCAACCGTGCAAGTTTTGCATTTGATTGGATAAATGATTTTCTGGCAGGAACGTCATTACCCATAAGAATTTCGATCACCTTACCTGCTTCTACCGCATCTTCAATTGTAATTTGTTTTAGAACTCTATTATTTTTATCCATAGTAGTTTCTGCAAGCTCTTCAGCGTTCATTTCTCCAAGACCTTTATATCGCTGAATAGAAACCTTCTTTTGTTTTTTGTTACTGTCATCGGTCTCAGGGGTTTCGGGAGTTTCTTCTACTCCTTCTTCAGGAACATCAGTAACCGAAATTTTATTAGCCTTAAGAAATGAATCTTTCTCTTCTTCTGTATAAAAATAATGAATTTCTTTTCCAAATTTTAATTTATATAAAGGTGGTTGAGCAACATAGATATAACCGTGTTCAAGAAGAGGTTTGAAATGACGATAAAAAAGAGTAAGAAGCAGAGTTCTAATGTGGGCACCGTCAACATCGGCATCGGTTGCAATAATAATTTTATGATAACGAAGTTTTTCTATATTAAAAACATCTCCAATGGCAGTTCCCATAGCAACAACCAGATTTGCAATTTGCTCAGATGCAAGCATTTTATCGAGACGCGCTCTTTCAATATTTAAAATTTTTCCTCTAAGTGGCAAAATGGCCTGAGTTCTTCTATCACGCCCTGTCTTTGCTGTTCCACCAGCTGAATCTCCCTCTACAATAAAAAGTTCTGACTCGGTTGCGTCTTTACTCTGGCAATCGGCTAGTTTTCCGGGAAGTGTCATCCCCTCAAGTGCCCCCTTTCTAAGGATTGAATCCTTAGCAGCTTTAGCAGCCTTTCTAGCCTTCATTGCAAGGATTACTTTATTTACAATCGCTTTTGCATCATCTGGATTTTCTTCAAGAAACATTGAGAAAGCATCGCCAAAAATAGTAGCAACCGCCCCCTGAGCTTCCTGACTTCCGAGCTTTGCTTTTGTCTGTCCTTCAAACTGAATTTCAGGAAGTTTTACTGAAACAACTGCAGTAATTCCTTCTAAGGCATCATCTCCCAAAAAACTATCTTCGTTGTCTTTGGTATATCCATTTTTCTTTGCGTAAGAATTTAAAGTTCGCGTTAGAGCTGTTTTAAATCCAGTAATATGAGTTCCACCTTCCGGGTTATAAATATTGTTTGCAAAACCAACAATTTTTCCAGAAATATCATCAATGTATTGCAAAGCTACTTCCACCCAAACTTTTCCCTCTTCTTTTTCTACATAAAAAATATTTTTATGTATTGGTTTTGCCAAAGAGTTATAGAATTTAACCAACGAAACAAGCCCTCCTTCAAAATAAAAACTCATTGACGGAGCTTCTATTTGTTCATCTTTTAGAAAGAAAATTTCATCAAAATCTAACTTTTCTTTAACTTCGCGCGCATCGATAATATGAAGTGAAAGATTTTTTACTAGATATGCCTGTTGACGAAGATGTGAAACTATTTTTTCCCAATTAAAATTTACTCCTTCTTTAAAAATTTCTGCGTCTGGTTTAAAAGTTGTAATTGTTCCATGAAGTTTAGACGATCCAACTTTTTTTACTTTGTATAGTGGCTTTCCAATTTTATATTCTTGAATATATCTTGAACCGTCGCGATGAACCTCTGCCTTGAGTCCTATAGAAAGTGCATTCACAACAGAAGCTCCCACACCGTGAAGTCCTCCGGAAAACTTATAAGCATCATTATCGAACTTTCCTCCAGCATGAAGAACTGTCATTATAGTTTCAAGAGCCGAAACTTTAGTTTTTGGATGAATATCAACTGGGATTCCAGCACCATCATCTACAACTCGAACAAAACCATCAGGAAGCAAGGCCACCTCAATTCGAGAACATCTTCCAGCCATTGCCTCATCACGAGAGTTATCAAAAATTTCCCATATTAAATGATGAAGACCCTCAGATCCAGTTGTTCCGATATACATTCCAGGACGCCTTCTTACAGCCTCAAGACCCTCTAGAACAGTAATATGTTCGGCACCGTATGCTCCTTTTTTCTTTTTTTCTTCAGCCATATTTAGGACTTACATTTTAACATTTTTTAAGGCTATTTTCAGCATTGACATACATCAATTTAGTGGTATTTTGGAACAAATGCTCGCCATAACAGCACACCAATTCTGTGCCGGCTTAGTTGCCCTTGGGCTCTTAGTGCTCATGGTGGCAGTAGCCATCGCCAGAAAATTGTAAAAAGAGATCAGATTGAGGATCTCTATTTTTTATTCAGCACTAAATCTGACCTATGCCGGATTTAGTGCTGGATTTACCTCACCTGCCAACCGCTATTTTTATTCAAAGCTTCTGCAATTCTCTCCATTGATTCATTAACCTCTTTATCTGTAAGAGTTTTGTTGTGTGACTGAAATATCAATCTATAAGCAAAAGAGGTTTTTGTTTCTTGCCCTTCTTTTCCTTCTTTAGTAAATACATCAAACAAATCAGTTCGCACCAATAAATCTCCTGCGTATTTTTGTATTATTTCAAGAACTTTTTCTCTGTTTTCTTCACCTCCAGGCACAAAAACAGCAATATCCCTAGATACAAATGGAAAAGAGGATATAGGAGAATATCTACTATTTTTCTTTGAAAAATCTACAAAAACATCTTCTGGATTTTTTATTAAATCAATAACAGGATTTAAATTCATCTCTAAAATTCCTTCTTTATTATTTATCAAACCAATTTGTTTGCCGTTTAAATTAATAATTCCTCCTGAATCATCAACACTACACAATGTCTGTATGTCTCCGGGTAATAATTTTATTAGCTTATCCCTTATTATTTTTATTTCTTCATTTACCTTTTCTCCTTTTTTTACCCTATGAAAAGCTACCCCAACAGACAAATGAAGTTCTTCACCATTTTTGTTGGTGATATTTCCAATTTCAAAAACCTTTATTTTGTCTAATCCCAAAAGATCGGCGTGATGCAAATTAAATTTTAATTTTTCTTCCATAGCATCCGACAAGTTATCTCTTACAAAGTTTTTGTCAGTGGCTAATGGATTTTCTATTTCTGCATATCCATGATCAGTTAAAGTATATGTGTATATTTCAGAATAACCTTCGTTAATGAGAAAATTCCTGATTGAATTTGAAAGTGATAAAAGTGAAATAGGTTTATACTCTGCAAGATGCTTAGGAATAGTTCCCTCTATTTTGTCATATCCAACAACTCTACCAACCTCTTCAGCAACATCTTCTGCTATTAATATATCTTTTCTCTCTTCTGAAACTATTATCTCAACATCATCACCATTTATTTTTGGAAAAAATCCTATTTTAGACAAAGCATCTTCAATCATCTCTGTAGAAACATCCTTACCGAGAACACTTCTTATAAAAGAAAGTGAAACATTCATCCTTCTTTTTTCTTCTAAAATTGGATTTGAATCAAAAATACCAATAAAAACAACGTCTGGAAATTCTTGTTTTATTATGGAAAGAGCATAATAAAGTCCCTCTTTAGATTTAAAAATACTCACACCATTTTCAAATCTTTTTGATGAATCGTTTTTTATTTTTATTTTTTTAGATGTCTCACGAATTTTTTCAGCATTAAAATGTGCAGATTCTAACAAAATATGTTGTGAATACCCCGAAACTTCTGCGATCTTACCTCCTTTTATTCCAGCAATTGCAAGCGGATTTGAGCTATCATAAATAACAGTGATTGATTCATCTAAGACCACCTCTTTATTATCGAGTGTGTTTATTTTCTCGCCCGATTTTGCATTTCTAATAATAAGATTAGATGAAACTTTAGTTGCATCAAAAGCATGAAGAGGTTGTCCAATATCTAGCATTACAAAATTACATATATCAACAATGGGATTAATACTTTTCTGTCCGACAGAAATAAGTTTTTGGGCAATCCACTCTGGAGTATTCTTTTCGGCTATATTCATAATCTCCGCACACATATATCTATCACAATAACCACTCTCTAAGTGCGGAGGATTTTTCATAGACTCGATACTAAGTGTTGAAGGAATATCTCTATCAACAAAAATATTATCAATAAGTGCTGAAATTTCTAAAGCAATTGCTCTATGTGATAGTAAATAAGGTGCTCTATCCGGCAAAATATTTAAATCGAAAACTTTATCATCATGAACATCTGAAATAGATTCAACCTCACAAAGATGAAAGTTAAAAATATCTGAAAGCTCCTCAGTAGATGGAAGAGGTTGTTGAAAAAAAGTTTGAAGCCACTTATAAGAAACAAGCATAATTAAAATTGATTAACTAACCTTAAATCTCCACTATAAAGAAAACGAATATCGTCTATTCCATATTTAATCATCACTAGACGATCAATTCCTCCACCAAAAGCAAAGCCCTTGTATTTTTGTGGGTCAATTCCTCCCGCTTTTAAAACATTTGGATGAACCATCCCCGCACCCATAACTTCAAGCCATTTATCTTTCCATTTCATACTAACTTCAACACCGGGCTCAACAAATGGAAAAAAGCTTGGTCTAAATCTAATTTCTACATCAGGTCCAAAATAAACCTTAAAAAAATGTTGCAAAACACCCTTTAAGTCTGCCAAACTAACCTCCTCATCAACAAACAAACCTTCAATCTGATAGAACTGTGCTTCATGCGTAGCATCTGTTGCTTCATTTCTAAAAACTTTGCCAGGAACAATAATAGCGATAGGCGGTTTATTATTTTGCATATACCTAATTTGAACTGGTGACGTGTGGGTTCTAAGAAGCATCCTCTCACCTTTTTCATTTTTATTTTTCATCCAAAAAGTATCTTGCATATCACGAGCAGGATGATTTTTTGGAAAATTTAGTGCATCAAAATTAAAAAATTCGCTTTCAACTTCAGGACCAACCGCCACAGAAAAACCAAGACCTTTAAAAATCTGTCTAATCTCTTCTATTGCCTGCGTCATGACATGTATGTGTCCTTTAGACTCTTGATTCATGAAAAAATAATAACACACTCACACCCCCTTCTAAAAGTAGAAAAAATGATGTATAATGCGTGAATGAATTTATTCGCGGAATTCATTTCATCCGCTTTTTTGTTTATATCCCTCTATTTTGAGGTGTTTTTACTTATATCTATTTTTGAAGATAAAACAGAAAAGCAAACACCCTCAAATTTTAATCCTTTAATAGATATTATTGTTCCCGTATTTAACGAGGAAAAGACAATACCCAAAACATTAGATTCTCTTTTAAATCTTTCTTATGATCAATCGAAAATAAATATTGTAGTAATAAACGATGGAAGCATAGATGGAACATCAAAAATATTGGAACAATATTCAAAATATCCAAACATACAAATATTTAATAAATCAAACGAAGGAAAATATAAAGCATTAAATTTTGCAATTGAAAAATCAACCGCTCAAATTATCGGATGCCTAGATGCAGATTCAATTGTAGAAAAAGATGCATTGTCTAAAATAATAGCCAGATTTGAAGATCAATCTGTTTTTGCCGTAACTCCAGCAATGATAATCGAAAATCCCGACAATACGATAAGAAAAATGCAAAAAGCAGAATATCATTATGGAAATTTTATTAGAAAAGCATTCTCTTCGTTGGGAGCTATACACATAACCCCCGGACCTTTTTCATTCTTTAGAAAAGAGGTGTTTGATATTGTGGGACTTTATAAACACGCTCACAACACAGAAGATATGGAAATGGCCATGAGACTCCAAAAACACCACCTAAAGATTGTAAATGAGCCCAATGCCGTAGTTTACACAACAGGACCTGGAACCATTAAAACTCTATACAGACAAAGAGTAAGGTGGGTTGGAGGGTTTCTCGGCAATCTCTTAGATTACAAATTTATGTTATTTAATAAAAAATTTGGAAACTTAGGATTGTTTGTTTTACCCATCGCAAGTTTTGGAATTTTATTTACAACAATTTTTATCGCTCAGGAAATTATTAAAAACATAATTTCACTTTCTAGGATTGTGCAGGAGATATACATTACTAGAAGCATAAACTTTAGCCCTTCGTTTGAATGGTTCTATATAGATACAAGCACCACTTCCTTGATTGCAATATTTTTATTACTCATAACGCTGTTTATGACTCTTTGGGGAGAAAAACTTTCGACAGGAAAAATAAAACTTGGGCCAGATGTATTGTATTTTATGTTTTTCTACGGCCTTCTTTCTCCTTTCTGGCTTTGTAAGGCAATTTATAACAACATAAGATCAAAAGATGCGCCTTGGCGATAAATATATGAGAAATATTGAATACAAAAAATACTTATACGCATTTATTATTTCGGGAGCAATATTCCTAACCGCTCTCTATATAAGCAACACATTAAACAATAAACGCTTAACACAAATAAAATCTATTCAGGATGCAATTGCCACAGATATTTTATCTTCCGAAACTCAGTTTTCACTTCTCTCAGAACTCTCATGTAACGAGGTAAGTAAATCCCTTCTTTCTTCAGAACTAAACAATTTAGCAGAAAAAATAGAGTATAGTGAAAAAAACATAGGGGAAAATAAAGATGTGGTTCAACTAAAAAAGTTTTATTCTCTTCTAGAGATTAAAGACTACTTATTGATGCGAAGAGTTGCAGAAAGGTGTGGTAAGAAATTCATGTTTGCACTTTATTTCTATGCGGATAAAAAAACATGCCCCGATTGTGAAAAAACTGGATACACCCTGACATATCTACGAGAAAAATATCCTGATCTTCGTGTGTATTCTTTTGACTACAATTTAGATGTATCTGCAGTTGAAACACTTATTACAGTTTTTGATATAAAAAGTGAACTACCCGCACTTCTTATTGGCAATCAATCAATAAACGGTTACAAAGAAAAAGAAGACTTAGAAAAAATACTCAAAACACAATATCCCAAAGAAACTAGAGAAGCGATAGAAAAAGCAAAAACAGCAACCTCAACCGATACAAAAACAAAGTAGAATATATTTTTTTGGAGCCGCCTCCCGGGATCTTTCCCTCAACTAAATCCGCCCAGGCGGATTTGTTTGGTCACCGCCTCACTATTTTGCGTGCTCGCAAAATATAGCTCCGGCGTTCAAGCCCGTCGCAAGCAAAACTATTTGCTTGCTGAGACAACTCACTACACTACGCTTCGTGAGCCGCCTCCCGGGCTTGAACCGGGGACCCACAGTTTA
>CAZAOU010000017.1:0-10445 GCA_964487135.1 uncultured Candidatus Saccharibacteria bacterium | reverse complement strand
GGGACTCGAACCCCAATTAACCGCTCCAGAGGCGGTCGTCCTACCATTAGACGAATCGGCAATACTAAAATCTTTCATAAAATACCTTAAAAATTGGCTTTTTTCAAGAAAATAAAAAATCGCGCAAAAGCGCGAAGACTCAAAGAGTCACATCAAGAACACGGCCTGCACAGCCCAACTCTCGTTTCTTCCGGTTTCTTGCAACCTTTCGACGAGCCTTGAGACTCAGCTTCATACGACGAGTGGTGGACCTACGGAGTTTTTGACACATAACTGAGGAAAAATTCTACTACTCAGAAAAAATAATACAACACACCTAACTGTGTATAAATTTGCAAAAAATACCTTAGTAAGTAATATTTAAAAAAACTCACCGCAACCCTAAAACACACACCTCACACATGATCATCTACGAATACGACCCCACGACGGGCAAGCTATCCATGCCTGCTCAAGACCAACTACCGTTCATGCGGAACGGTCCCGACATCGTCTCTGGCATCTCCGCATGCTTCAGCCCTCACCCTGATGCCAACGGCTTGCTGGGTTTGCTCCAAAGGAGCGAGGTGGAATATTTGGCAAGTTTTGGGGAGCAATTTCGCAAACTAGAGCCGATGCAACACTATTGCTACCCATTCGGCCCAAGGTCGGTTGATCGCAAAGAAATGTATGCGGCGCTTGCAATTGAGCTCGCCGCGTTAGCTCTTCGCTCCAATCACTGGCCTGTCATCCGCGCATGCCGGATTTTGCCAAACCTTCTTCCTCTCGGAGAGTTTCCTCCGAACTACGAAGGAGTCGCGATAGTCGTGAACGCAATCCCACTGTTTAGCAACCCGAGTTTCTCTTTTATTCTTCGGGATCTGCACAGAATATAAGCCCCTGTGGGGCATTTTTTATATGAAAAAAAAGCTTTTATATTTCTCTCGCTCTACGTCGGCAATAAATTTCTTTTTGTAAATAATTTTTTATTATTGATGCAGATGGCTCAAAAAGTGGCGAGGGTAAATTATCTAAATCAAACCAATTCCATTCTGAAATTTTTTCTGGCTCTTTTTCAATCACCTCTCCCTCAAAATTTTCGCAAACAAATCCAACCGTAACAAAAAATCCCGTTGCTTCACTTGCATCATTTATTGAGATAATTTTCATATCTAAAGCAGTAATTCCTGTTTCTTCAAAAACTTCTCGCTTTGCGCAGTCGTATAAAGTTTCACCAATCTCTAACTTTCCTCCGGGCATTGTCCATGTATGAACTCTCATATTTTCTGCAATAGGCATACCATCTTCTATTTTATCTAAATGTCTTTTGCCAAGAAGAATTTTATTTCCCCGCTTGAGCATTACCCCTGTTCCAACCCTAATGCTTCGCATTTTATTTCTTTTCTTTAAGAGTTGCTTTGATGAAAGCCGTAAAAAGTGGATGTGGAGTTAGTGGTCTAGCTAAAAATTCTGGATGAAATTGTGTTCCCAAGAAAAATGGATGTTTATTTTCTGGAAGCTCCGCAATCTCCATAAGTCTTCCATCAGGAGAAGTCCCAGAAAAAACAAGTCCTGCATTTGTAATTTCTTCAATATATTCTGGATTTACTTCATATCGGTGTCGATGTCTTTCGGAAATTTCTTTTGTTCCATAGGCCTCTCGAGCAATGGTTCCATCCTTCAAAATTGCTTTGTAAGAACCAAGTCTCATTGATCCTCCAAAATCTTTTTTAAGAAGTTTTTCTTTTTGTTCTGGCATGATGTCGATTACCATGTGAGATGATTTTGTAGAAATTTCTGCAGATATCGCATCTTTATATCCTAAAACATTTCGAGCATATTCAATTACCATGAGTTGCATACCGTAACAAAGTCCAAAATATGGGATTTTGTTTTCTCTTGTAAATTTGATTGCACTGAGTTTTCCTTCAATTCCCTTTTCCCCAAACCCACCCGGAACAACAACACCATCAAACTTTTTAAGATCTTCTAGTTTCTTAGGGTTTGATTCAAATTCTTTAGAATTTAGCCAAGAAATTACGGGTTTTGCCCCAAGTGCAAATGCTGAAAACTTTATTGCCTCAATAACAGAAAGATACGAATCTGACAAAGTAAAATCTCCCGTATCAAAATATTTTCCAACAACAGCAATTTTTACTTGCTTTTTAGCAGAAGAAACTTTTGAAACAAATTTTTTCCAAAGATCTATATTGAGCTTTCGTTTAGGCATTCCTAAAGATTCACAAACAAGATCACTTAATTTATCTTTTTCAAAATTTAGAGGAATTTGATAAATATTTTCTGCATCAGGAGCTGAAATAACATTTGCATGTGGAATACTACAAGAGATAGCAATTTTTTCTTTTCTTTTTGCGTCCATTGGCACTTCACTACGAGCAATCAAAATATCTGCTTGAACACCATACGAATTAAGCATTCGCATTGCATTTTGTGTTGGCTTACTTTTCATTTCACCCAAACGCCCCGGAACAGGAAGATATGAAACCATAATAAAAATTACATCTTTTGGCTGGCGAATTTGAAGAACTCTTGCAGCCTCAATAAACATAATATTTTGATAATCTCCAACGGTTCCACCAATTTCAATAACAGAAACATCAGCATTAATGAGATCAGAATCTTTTTCAAAGCGAGCAATTATTTCATCTCTAATATCAGGAATAGCTTCTACGGTTCTACCGCCATATCCAAGCGCTCTTTCTCGATCAATAACAGACTTGTAGACTCCACCACTCGTCATGTATCCACTTTCGCGAATATCGCGATTTAAAAATCTTTCATAATTTCCCATGTCTTGATCAGTTTCAAGTCCAGAGTTAAGAACAAATACTTCTCCGTGTTCTGTTGGATTCATTGTTCCGGCGTCGACATTCAAATACGGATCAACCTTAACCATACTCACCTTAAAACCTCGTGACTGCAAAAGCATTCCGATTGATGAAGTTGTTATTCCTTTTCCGACTCCAGACATTACTCCTCCAACAACAAATATGTATTTTCTGTTTTTTTTCTTTTGTGCCATAACCTATAAAGACGAATGTCCCGAAGATCGGGACATTTGGAAAATTAAAGCTTGTAAGTTCACTTTTAGATTTTAAGATATTTTTTAACTGCAAGATAGCTTGACAAAGCCCCAATTCCAAGACCTGAAAGAAGTAAAATACCCAAGAGTCCGAAGAAGTTTGCCTTGTAATAGCTAAAAACGTTTAATCCTGTTCCTAAATCGGCTGTGTAAGGCCCTGCCCAATATGCAATTGGAACAATAACAAACATACACACAATAGTTGAAACAAAACCATAAATAAGCCCACTTACAACAAATGGCCCTTTAATATATCTTCTACTTGCCCCAACGAGTCTCATGACAGAAATCTCCTCACGAGCCATGTATATTGTTAATCTTATTGTATTAAAAGTAATTAAAATAGAAATTCCTACAAAAAATACAACAACAGCTATACCTAATTTTTTAGACGCTGTCATTATTTTTGTAAGAGCAGAAATAGCTTGTTTGTTTCTTGTATAATTTATTTTGTCTATGATACTTGCCAATGATTCTTTTTTCTGACTTTCTAGAAAAGAAGCTATGCCCTCGTATTGCGCAGGATCTTTTGCTTTTATATTTAATGCTGCGCCAAAAGGATTCTCACCTATTTCATTTAGTGCCTGCAAGGTTAGTTCATCATTTTCATGCTTTTCTTTAAAGCGAGCCAATTCATCATCACGAGAAGAATAAGAAATAGCCCCCACTTCTGGCAGTGCTTCAACTTTCTTTTTTAATGACAAAATTTCATCTTCTGATGCAGAAGTAGTGAAGTATACATTTATATCAACTTTATTTTTAAGCTCCTCAAGAGTAGATGACAAAATTGCCTTACTAAAAAGTAAAGATGAAATTACAAGAAGTGCGATTGTCATAATTAAAACCGCGGCCACAGAAACCGAGGCATTTCTGACGAAATTTATGAAACCGAACCTTAAAACTCTTTTTAAATTTGTAAGAAACATAATTTTTATTTACATTGCAAACTTACCATGTTTGTCATCGCGAACAACCTTTCCTTTTTCCATTGTAATTACTCTCTTGCCTAGAGAATCAATAATTCCTTTGTTGTGAGTTGTAAGGATAACAGTTGTTCCGAGATCATTAATCTTTTTAAGAATCTGAACAATATCATATGTTGAAATTGGATCTAGATTTCCGGTTGGTTCATCAGCAATAATAACATCTGGCTGATTTACAATTGCTCTAGCAATAGCAACTCTCTGCATTTCTCCTCCGGAGAGGTGTTTTGGAAAACTCATCATCTTGTCAGAGAGATTAACAAGCTCTAAAACGTGAGGAACATCAGAAGCAATATCATCTTCACTTCTTCCAGCGGCTTCCATTGCAAAGGCAATATTTTCAAAAACAGTAAGGTTTGGCAAAAGTCTAAAATCCTGAAAAACAGTTCCTATTCTTCTGCGATATTTTGTGATTTCATCTTTTGAAAGTCCGTGGATATTTACCGATTCAAAATAAACACCTCCATCAGAAGGTTTTTCCTCTGCCAAAATCATTTTTAAAAGAGTGGTTTTACCGGCACCAGAGTGTCCGACAACAGAAACAAATTCATTCGGCTCTATAGAAATAGTTACATCAGACAGAGCCGCCGACTGATCTGGGTATATTTTACTTACTTTGTCAAAATAAATCATTAATTTAGTTTATAGTTTATGGTTTATAGTTTCAAGTATAAACACCAAAAAAGATTTTATAACTCTTAACTAAAAATAAACTTACAAATTCTTTTCTGCTTCTATAAATCCATCAATCTCTCCTTCGTATAATACTTTCTCTGCATTTCTTTCTTCAAAATCAGTTCTGTGATCTTTTACGAGTTTGTATGGATGAAGCACATATGAGCGGATTTGATTTCCCCATTCAGCTCCAACAGTTTTTGAAATCTGCATTCCTTTTTCTTTCGCTTTCCGCTCGGCATCCATTATAGCATAGAGCTTGCCTTTCAAAATCTCCAAAGCCCTTTCTCTATTGTGTCCCTGTGTTCTTTCTGTCGAAACATGAACGGCTATTTTTGTTGGTAAATGCACAAGTCTAACCGCCGTTTCTCTTTTGTTTACATTTTGCCCGCCAGGCCCTCCAGATCTTGCAAATTCAACTTTTATATCAGATTCTGGAACATCAATATTCATTTGTTTTTCAAATTTTGGAATAACTTCAACCATTGCAAAAGAAGTGTGTCTTAAGCTTTTTGCATTAAATGGCGAAATTCGAACTAAGCGATGCACCCCCGACTCATTTTTAAGTGTTCCATAAACATTTTTACCAATTATATCAAAAGAAAGATTGCGAAACCCTCCGTGGTCATTTGAATGTTCATGAATCATTTCTATTCCCCAACCTTTTTTAGAGATATATTTTTTATACATTTCAAAAAGAAGTGCGCAAAAATCTTCAGCATCATCTCCTCCGGCTCCGGCAAAAATTGTCATAATTGCATTACCTCTATCATATACACTTCCACCTTCTGCTTCCGCTTTTAGATCTTGAAGTTCTTTAATGAGAGACTGTGCTTTATCCTTGTCGGCCCAAAAACTACCCTCCATCATTAGAGTTTCAATTTCTAATATACGATTCTTTTTTTGTTCATTCATTACAAATGCACTCTAAGATGCTTTGCTTTTTAGAGCTTCAGCATTCCCAATACCAGAAAGCTCTGATGCAGCTTCATCAAAGTGAGCACTGTGTTCTGCAATTGCATCAAAAGATAGAGTTAAAAGGGCTTCCTCTTCAAGAGCTTCAGCGGCCCCTTTTACTATTCCCCAATGAGCAATAGCAGCCCCCTCAGCAAAACTAGTCCATTCTAAAACTTCCGCGGTGTCATCCCATTTATCACCTATATATGTTTCCGCCATTCCTTGAAGTTTGGTTTTTGTTTTTTCCGCCTTCGCATCAACCTGATCTTTTATTCCTTTTGATTCAGCGATTGAAGAAATAGAATTTCGGTTTTTTTCATGATCTCCAGTTCTTCCTTCTATTTCTATTTCAGTTAGAAAACAGGAATAAGCTCCCTTACATTTTTCCAAAAGCCAAATAGTATGTTCTTCAAACGCCTTCGCTTCTCCCATCTTTTTTGCAATAAATTCATTCATGGTTATTTTTTCATTCTAAAATCAATAAATAATGTCACCATTCATAGTATCAGAAATATCTACTATGGAAAACTAAAACAAACCCGCGAAGCCGAGGTGGCTTCGCGGGATCATCTTTACGTCGTCGCTGCAGAAGCATCTGCGGAACCGTTATAGTTACGGACGACATAGCGCAACGCAAAACAGAGAACCATTCTCTGAGGTCTTACCGGCAAAAGTGTGAGGATGATGAGTCCTGACGAAACCAGATTCTGGCTTGCCGCAACCTTTTACCTAAAGTTATTTATAACACAAAACATTAAGTTGGTATCCTAGATTAAAATTAAATCTTATCTATCAAACGAAAATCTTCTTGTCCTGAATGATCTCTTATTGGGGGACTTTGAATTGAAACAAAAGAAAAAATTCCATCTCCCTCTAGATCAAAACCATGGGGCGTACCTCTAGGAACTTTTATTCTATTACCCTTAGAAACAAGAAATCTCTTATCGTGAGATAAAAAGTATGCCTGACCATCAATAATTACAAAAAATGCATCGGAATTATCGTGCACATGCTGCGGATATTCTTGCGCTGATTTTAATACCACCAGAGATACTTCTCGTTTTTCATTTTTACCTCCATCAATCGAGTCAGTAATTTCAAAACCTTGAAAAACTCTTTTATGTCCTTGATCTTGTAGCCAAATATCCATTTCTCCCAAATCATCAAGGCATCCAATCATATACCCTTCAGTGTTTTCCCCATCAAATTCATCAGGTATTTTAATTTCTGGGTTTGGGTCCGGCATCTGTAAATTTTAGCTTATAATTTTTTTAGAGCCAATGGCCGGGATTGAACCGGCGACCCCGTCCTTCATTTAAGAACTCACTTTTTATTTATAGAGTGAGATTAGACTGTATCTTTTCGCAACAAGGCGAACCCTTGTCAGTCGTTCGGGCGACAAAAATGCCGCCACGGTCTGAACCTCTTTTAGAAGGCCTTTAACCGTTATTCGGGATTCATCATAAAGTCACCTCTATGATGGGCAAATTTACCATGGACGTGCTCTACCAACTGAGCTACATTGGCTTGTCTCTTATAACAAGCTTCACAACAATATTACATTGATTGAGTTTTTTCAAATTAAGGAATACTATTGGTGTAATGGCTACTTTGATCATTCAAGGAAGGATTCAAGATGTGTTTGCAACCCTAATCAAACACACCGGCATCCACCTCGGACTCCTCACCAGAAATCCCCAAGTTACCGACTTTATCCGTTCTATTGAATCGGGACAAGACGCAACCATCACATTTGATGAAGTTGGGGTTGAGTTTCACTTTCAACCGAGCAAAGGTTTGTTCTGGAAGAAAGTCGGCACTCCAAACTGGAGTCTAGCTGTGTCGATGTAAAATCGACGCATTTTTTATTTAAACTAGACACTAATCTCTCATTCTTTCCATATAAACAGAAACAGTTCTTCTCTTGTGGGGCTTTCCATCAAGCACATGTTTGTAACTTTTCAGCATTTTGTGAATTTTAAACTCAGGACAAAATAGTGAACCTATTTCCTCATCAGTAAAAACATGTTCAGAAACCTTAATTCTTGGATGAATATAGCTGCCCTCTTCTCCTGCAGGATTGTCACGAAGTAGTCTCTTGGCATGAGAATCTCCGTCTAAAATAAAAGTTTTAAAGAAAAACCAACCGTATGGCTTTATAACTCTCTTAATTTCTTCTGCTAATAATTTTCTTTCTTCGTTATTTAAAAAATGACTTGTCATCATATCAAGCACGACATCGGCAGTTTGATTATCTAAATCTATTTTTCCACTTATCTCTTTCGCAAAAAAATCCAAAGTCGTCCCTTTGGAAGATTTTTTTGCCTGTTCTATTGCTTCAGCAGAAATATCAATTCCAGTGCCGGTCATATTAAATTCTTTAGCTAAAGCAATAATATTGCGCCCATTTCCACAACCCAAATCTAAAACAAATCCGTCTTTAGGAAAAGGGTCCCACTCGGCATTTCGTTTAGTCCATTTAATAAAATTAAGTAAATCTTCGGCTGGTTCATCCGACATCTTAAGGTGTGTTGCCTTTTTGTATTCTTTTTCCCAAAAATTCTTTGAATTTTTCATCATCGCTATATTAACACTAATATATGATAAAAATGAAATGATATAATAGAAGTATTAACAATTAGATATAAATTATGACAATTAGATCTTTTGATATAAAACTTATTCACTTTTTTAAAAAAATATCAGAACCGGCGGCGCGAGTAGGTCTTTTTATTGTTTTCTTCTGGTTTGGAGCCCTTAAAGTGGTGGGTCTTAGCCCCGCAAGCGGTCTCGTTCAAAGATTATTTAACGAAACAATGCCTTTTATGACATTTGATAGTTTTATTTTTATTTTTGGAATGCTTGAATGTTTTATAGGTATTTTATTTCTAGTTCACGGATTAGAAAGAGTGGTAATACCAATTCTTTTCTTTCACATGGTTACCACATTTATGCCACTATTTATCCTCCCCCAAGAAACATGGAGTGCATTTATGGTTCCAACACTTGAAGGACAATACATTATAAAAAATGTTTTATTAATTGCTGCGGCTATAGGTATTGCATCACACCTACATCCCCTACCAAAAGAAATATATCTAGGTAATTAAATTACTCTAAAAATTCTCCATATTAGATACAAAATTAAAGCTACAAAAGAGTAGAAAGCTAATTTGTAGGAGAAAATAAAAATAAAAAATTGGAGAAAATATTTTTTTATATACTGCCAAGTATCTTTATCTGACCATTTAGCAACAGAGCTTTCCTTTTCTTCTTTGGTGCTAGAAGCAATATTTATTTCATTTTTTTTATTACTTTCTATTTTTTTATCAACTTCTTTTTTACTCTCCACCAATTTATCTTTTATAGACTCGGTTATTGAATCCACTTTTTGAAAAATAGAAGCCGTGGTAGATCCAACATCAGGAGATGTTTTTAAAATATTTAAAGCATTATCGGCGTAAGATTTTATATCGAGTTTTTCTATCGGTTTATCTTTTATTAGAGGTGATTTATCGGAAGCATCTGCTATTTCATCATTATCATCATCTGTATCTATTTTATTTCCCACACCGTCGCCATCTGTATCTGTATCAACAAAAACAGAAATTGGCGAAGACACTTCTGAAACAAGATTAACAGCTTTTGGGGGAGAACCTATTGTAGAAGACATTACATCTATAATTTTCACTTTTACAGAATGGTCGCCATATGGAACTTTCCAATCTGCCCAACTTTGGACCAACTGCCCAGTAATGGCACTAAAATCTTTTTTAGCAATTATGTTAATACCGTCTAAAAATTCAATGGTACCTGTAATATCAACACCAGACTGATTCTGAAAAACCGTATAAATTCTAATTGTCTCATCAGTAAAAAATGGTGTTTTAGAAAACCATAATCCATTAACAAATCCGGCGTTAAGCGGAGCATCTGATGCAAACCCAAAAAATGGAATTGCTAAAAGTAAAATTACAAAAAACCTCATAACAAAATTATACCTCTATTTTAGAAAGTTTATGCAAAAAACCCACGAAAGATGGGCTTTTTTATTTTGCGCGACTTAGCGGATGAAGTAATAATTAAAATTAAAGAACAGGTTCTGCTTTTACCACAAGTTCACCATTTACCTTTGTGACATTAAAGACTCTTACGTCTAAATAATCGCCCCCATTATCCCCCAAAATATAAACTGTTGCTCCCGAGTCATTAAATCTATAATTGTTCAACCAAAAAAATTCTACGGAATCACTACCATCACCTTCTCTAACCCTTTTAACAGCAACTTTGCCTATTTTACCTTCATATTCAAATTTTATGTTATGTATCGAACCATATTTACCGTTATCACCGACATAAACCGGATAAGTAACTTTTACTATATCCCTAGTAATTAGGTCATTTTTACCTGGATATGTCTCAACTGATTCGCTACCTAAAAACTTATTCGCGTTGATTTTACTTATGTACGCCAATATTACACATATAATTACAACAAAAATTACTACCCATTTATATTTTTTCATATCTAAATATTACCACGGTTCTGCTTCTATTAGACCCGTGCACTTTTTACCTATATTTTACTTATCAAAAACCTCTGCGGTCAGGAATAATTTGTTCGCCGTCGCTCACAAATTTTCACGACCCTGCCTCGTCTGTTTTTAGTACTATAAAAACATGACTGTGGCTCGCGCCAAATATAAAAAACCCACAGCCGGTTGGGTTTTTTTTATTTTGGGCGCCCC
>CAZAOU010000016.1:10772-12205 GCA_964487135.1 uncultured Candidatus Saccharibacteria bacterium | reverse complement strand
GCTGGGGGACAGGGACTCGAACCCCGATACTCAGGACCAAAACCTGATGTCCTACCATTAGACGATCCCCCAATACATAATTCAGTTTATAGTGGATAGTTTATAGTGAATAGAAAACACAAAAAACCACCAATAACTGAAGCTTCAATAGATTAGCGTTTTTTGGTCTAAAAATCAAAGTTATTTGCCAGCAGTTTTTATGAGAAGCAACTCCAAAGAAAGTTCTGGGATAACAGACTTTTCGGCTTCCATAACAGCACGGAGAGTTTCACGTAGAATTTCGGATGAAATTTTACAGTTTGCATCTGTTGCAAATTTTTGTATTTTTTCGGCATAACTTTCTGAATAGGAGTCGGTTAATTCTTTTTTGTATTGGGAAGAGATAGAAAGCAACAAAATATGTCGCATTCGCTCTAGTATGAGGCGTGCCAAGAAAGCAATTTTTATTCCCTGCCTTTTTGCGTCGTTTAAGACTTTGATTCCCAAATCGGTGTCTTTTGAACCAAGCGCTTTTATAAAATCAAAAACTAAAGACTCTTTCGGTGCACCTAAAGAATTTTCTACAAAATTTAAATCAATTTTTTTGTCCGGAGAATTGGAAATAATTTTTTGTAAAAATCCGTGAGCATCTCTGAAAGAGCCGTCGGAAGAAAGAGCAATTAGTTCGGAAGCTTCTTTTTCTAGAGAAAAGCCCTCTTTTTTTGCAGTTGTTTCTATGACATTTTTTAGAGTGTCTAGATCGGGCTTTTTAAACTGAAAGGTTTGGCAACGGCTCAAAATGGTGTCTGGAATTTTTTCGAGCTCTGTAGTGGCTAGGATAAACAAAACATGTGCCGGTGGCTCTTCTAGGGTCTTGAGGAGGGCATTCCACGCTTCTTTTGTGAGCATGTGAGCTTCGTCTATTATGTAGACTTTTTTTGGTGAAGAAAAAGGAAGTGTGTGAACTGCTTCTTTTATGGCACGAATGTCGTCGATTCCCCTATTTGATGCGGCATCTATTTCGTAAAGATCGTGCTCCATTGTGCCTAAAGCATCAGAAAAAATACGCGCAACAGATGTTTTGCCGGTGCCACGACTTCCAGCAAAAATATATGCGTGAGCAATGTTGTTATTTTTTAGAGAATTTTTGAGTAAATCAACTATTTGATCCTGCCCTATTACTTCATCAAATTTTTTTGGGCGATATTTTCTATACAAAGTTTCTGACATGGAAGGATTATATCAAAATAAATTGTGACTGTATAAAAACGTAAAAGAGCTAGCGCCGAATGCAACTAGCTCTTTAAAAATACAACTCGAATGATGGATGCAAGGCACCTCGACCCACTCGGATCGGAGCGCCAAGCAGCCCATGAACCAACAAAGTGGTGACACTGGGGCCCACAGGCGACCCCAGTGGAAGTAGACCGGTGATGGCGAACACCGTCTAACTT
>CAZAOU010000016.1:0-10762 GCA_964487135.1 uncultured Candidatus Saccharibacteria bacterium | reverse complement strand
CTCCAAGGACGGAGGAAAGTTACCGGACCCACCCCGGAAAAAGAAGTGGGGCGGGCCCGGGTTCCTTGGTGTCGCAGCCAGAAAATTTTGGTGTGCCGCCGTTTCCTGGCGACGGCACACCTGGCGACTAGCGACGTTGAGGCGTCGCGAGCAACCTGCGAAGAAAGTGTAGGTGGCCGCCGTCGCAAGACGGCGGCCCCCGGGGTGACTTGCTGACCAGCGTTCTTGGATCAGGAAGTCGTCGCGGAGCCGGCGGTGGGCGCGGCGAGGCCGATGCCGATGCCGATGCCGATGCCTTTGGCGATGATGGCGTGCGGGCTGGCGTTGATGCCGGCGCCGTGGTGCTTCATGTCTTCACAATGCGGGAGACCCGCCTGACTGGTGTCGAACGTGAGTCCGAGTTTTTTCATTTGCGTATGCGTGGTTTTGTTTCGTGAGTCCACAACCTAGACACCTTCTCCAATCGAGAGCACGTTCACCTTGGGTGATCATGTTTTTCGAGTTGTAAAAAGTGCTTTCGGAAGCGGTATTAGGATTTAATTATTACATCCAATATTAAAAAGTGTCAATGGGTTATACACAATCAATCCAGCACTAAATCTGCCTCAAGCGGATTTAGTGCTGGATAAAAATTCTTTTATTATTTTTTCTACTTGATTGGCATTTTCTGTTTCCATCAACTTCATGCGTAATTCTTTTGCCCCATCAAAACCCTCCACATAAGCTTTGTAATGCTTCTTCATTACTGCAAAATTTTTTATACTCCCTAACTTTTCTTCAAAAAGTTTTGTATGCAAAATCATTGTTTCTAATTTTTCTTTAATTGTTGGAACAAAATTATCTTTTCTAAATCGCCAAGGAAAACCAAAAATACCCCGCCCTATCATAATTCCATCACATCCTGTTTCCTCGGCTCTCTTAATACCCTCTTCAATATTTTTTACATCACCATTACCGATAATAAGCGTTTTCTCTGGTAGATCTTTTTGCATTTTGTTACGAATTTCTACAACCTCTTTTACATGTTCCCATTGTGCTGGAACCTTAGACATTTCTTTGCGTGTGCGAGCATGAACCGTAATAGCAGAAATTCCTTCTTCTAAAATAACAGGTATCCAAGAATCAATTTCTACTTTATTAAAACCGACTCGTGTTTTTATAGAAACAGGAATTCCTCCGTCGTCTGTTTTTGCTCCTCGCTTTGCTGATCTAATTATTTCTTTTGCTAATGTAGGATTTTTTATCATCGCAGCTCCAGCACCCTGCTTCTCAATGGTTTTGTCAGGACAACCCATGTTTATGTCCACCCCATCAAAACCAAGCTCTAAACAAAGTCTGCTCGCCTCCTCTATATACTCCGGTTTAGATCCAAAAAGTTGAGCAACGATTGGTCTTTCAATTTCGCAAAATTCTAAATCTTTTAAAAGTTTTTTCTTGCCTTCAATTGGTGCTCTACATAGCCCATCCGCCGAAACAAACTCGGTCCAAAAAACATCTGGTTTAGCAATTTTGGCAATTAAAAAACGAAAAGCAGAATCTGTAACATCTGCCATTGGCGCCAGAGCAAAAAACGGCCTAGATAAATTTTTCCAAAATCCAAGATTCATAGCTCGGGTAGAATATCAAAAGTATCCTAGTTATCAAGATCTGTGTTGGTAGTAAATCCAACACTGTTTTGCAGAAATCGAATTATTGTGTCGGTATCACCATTTCTGTCATTACTTTTTAGAAGAATAATGGCAATTCTTCTCTTTCCACCTTCAAGTGGAAGTTCAAAAAAAGAAAGTGTCGTTTGAAAAGCTGAATCAGTGAATCCGTTTTTACCGCCAATAAACGAAGCTTTTGACATCAGTCTATTACCATTTGACCAAGAATGATTGCGAATTGCGTATTGTCTTACACGGGTAATATCCAAAAGTTCTGGCTTATTTTTATATATAAATTGACCAAGTTTAAATAAATCAGAAACAGTAGAAACATTTTCGTGTGAAAGACCGCTTGGATCTTTATAAAAAGTGTCTTTCATACCAATAAGTTTAGCTTTGTCGTTCATCTTTTTCATAAATACATCATGACCATAACCATCTGCCAAAACTTCTGCTGCATCGTTTGAAGATTCTATAAGAAGTGGATAAAGCAAATCTGTAACAAGGATTTTTTCTCCTGCCGAAAGTCCCCCGTATGTTCCATAAGCTTCTATTGATGAACGAGCGACTTTAATGCTTTGGTGAGGATCCATATTTTCTTTAGTAACGACAGCGGTCATTAATTTGCTAACCGATGCAATGGGAAAAACAGAGGAGCTATTTTTTTCTATAATAATTTCTCCTGTATCAACATCTCCTGCAAGATACGATAGTGCGTTAGTTCTTGGTAACTTATAATCTTCACTTTTAAAATAATATATTCCCTGCTCCGGTGTTGTTGTCGATTGGCTCAAAAGAGGTGCAAGAGATTCTTCTACAACATCGTCAGAACCCAAACGCCTAGATGTATCTTCAGTGTTTTTAGCAGCAACAGTCTCAGTGTTAGATTTTTTATCACTAAAATAGGCGATGGTGTTTTTTGTAACATCAATAACAAAATAAGGAACAGATACACCTATAATTATTGAGGCGATTATCCAAACCAAATGACTATGTTTGCCCTCGGCTTTAAAAGTGTGTGCTGGAACAATCTTTCTGTTTTCGTGAGGACCAAGACTTATAGTTGAAACATGTATTGGAATTCTATTATCGTTTTTTTCTTCCATGGATTTTATAATACTTCTAGTTTAACAGAATCTCCCTCTACTTTACCAACAGCTTTCATTCCTGAGGAAATTTCACCTTTGATTACAGACTGTGCAACAACATCCTCAACAACCTCTGAAACCATCCTTCTCATTGCACGAGCTCCAAACTTTTTATCGGAACCTTTTTCTACTAGCAAATTTATTACATCATCTCCCCAATCAATATTTATAGCTTTTTCTTCTAATCTTTTTGAGAGAGATGAAAGCATAATTCTTGCAACCTTTTTTAAATCATCACTACTTAAAGGAGCGAACAAAATAATACCGTCAAAACGGTTAAGAAGTTCGGGAGAAAATATCCGGCTTTTTATAAGTTCGTTGATAATAAAATCTTTTGAAGAAGAAATATCCTCGTTTTTTGCAACTAGATCCCAAATTATTTCACTTCCCGCATTAGATGTTGCTATAAAAATATTTTCCCGAGCGTTTATTTTTTTGTTATTACCAGTTGTAAAAAAACCTTCGTCTAATACTTGTAAAAACAAATTGTGAATTTCTCGCGTTGCTTTTTCAAATTCATCCAGCAACAAAACACCGTAGGGTTTTTTTAGCAAAATTGATGCTAAAGAGCCGTTATTAAATGAGTCTCCAATTAACCTTGAAAGTGCATCTACCCCTTGATATTCAGACATGTCCAATCGAGAAAGTTTTTCTTCATCTTTAAACATGATTTCGGCGAGAGCTTTGGCAGTTTCGGTTTTACCTACTCCCGTTGGACCTAAAAATAAAAATGATCCTATTGGGCGCTTCGGATTTGTAACTCCCGCACGAGATCGTCTTAATGCGTTTGAAATAGATTTTATCGCTTCGTCTTGCCCAATAACTCTCTTATGGAGATCTGTTTCAAGAGAAATAAGTTTAGTTTTTTCTTCGGCTGAAGGATCAGATGAAGGAATACCTGTTTTTTGTTCTGACAACAACAAAATATCTTGCTTCGTAACAACCTTCTTTCCCTGATCTAAAACAAATGGCACAGATTCTATAAGCAGATTTCGGGCTTTTTCTGATGCTTCAAAACCAGAGAAAAATCTTCTGGCGGAATCGATACAAGCAATTATTGCTGGAAAAGATATAACAACACCTGATGAATTTTCTATTTTTCTAGCTTCTCTTTTTAGCATTAAAGTAAGAGTGTCGTTATCGCCACTATTAAGACGCACAACATCGGTCAAAGATATGATTGGGCCGTATTCGTCTTGATGTTTGTCAAAGAGTTCTGTTGATTCCAAAAAAATCAAATGCAAAAAAGGTGACTCTAAAAGTGGTTTTATTAAAGATGCTACATCGTCTCCCTCTTTTTTTACCCTCTCCATAAACGGAATAAAATCTGGGATACAGACAATGGTATTGTGAGCTTTTAATGCCTGCACCAGTGCTTCAAACAGTTTTTTAACAACCTCTTTTGTATCTGCTGATGATTCAAATAAAAATGCTGTATCTACAATAAATATTTTTTTATGCTGTAATGTGGCGGTAGACATTCCATCTTGAATTCTGTAAGACAACAAAGACACAAGATCACTTCCGTTTGCCCCTTCGCTTGAAACCACAATAGCGTTGGCGCCAGATGATTTTGATAAAATTCTTTCAAGTTCTAAAACCTTATTCTTGTATAGAGCAATTAGTGCTTCTGGATGACTAGTTGGCTCATCTTCAACATTTCGTGCAATTTTTTCTAAAAGATAAGTTTCGCCATATGCCCAATCTTTTGCAATTCCCTGAATACCGCCTAGATTTTCTCTTGACCACCATTTTTGTGAATCAATGTTGTGTTCTTCATCTTCAATTTCCCAATTTAAAGCACCTATAAAATCGTCTACCGGTATTGATTTTGATAGTAAAAAATTTTTAAAAGAATTATCCTGAAGAAGATTTTCAGCAAGCCCAGAAACATTATTAAAAGAATATTTTATATCACTAATATTTACTTCTTCTCTTTCAATAAGATAATTTTTGATGTCGGATGCCGACAACCCTAATTTTCTTAAAGTTTTAAAGCCGGTTTCTGAAAATATAAAACCTCTAACTAAATCATCCGCATCGGCATAAAAAAGTATTTCGGCTAAAGGAAAAATTATTTTTTGCTCTTGAAAAGACTCTTTATACTTAGAATAAAAATACGCCTCAATCGCAATAAATTTTAAAAATAGGGCTAAAAAAATAAAAGCTGAACCCTTGTAGACCAGAACCCCAGTAAGTGAGTAAGCTCCGAAAGATAAAATGATAATAATTCCTAAAAATGCTAAAAGTCGTCTACGGGCTCCGTGAGAAATAATATCCTCTAAAACGAGAGCTCCATATATATTACTTTTTTTTAATTCTTCAAATTTCATGACGATATAATTATTTTAAGACCGGATATAAACAGCAACAGAATTATAAATGGAATAAATAACCAAAAAACTAAAACACCAACAGCTAAAATGATAGACGAAACAATAAAAAAAGAACCAAATAAAATTATTATTGATCGCACAAAAATACCAACTATTCTCATCATGGTATTTACAGCAAAAGAGCTGAGCATTTCGCCAATATGAAATATATCTTTGTGTTCATATGCCTCACCCATAGCGCGCCAAGGTGAGAAAAAAGTTCGAACTAGAATTGGTAAAGAAAAAAAATGGTATAAAAACCATATTATATTTTTTTGAATATTTAAAAGTTCACGGATTGACCTACCGTAATGCCAAGAAAAATAGCTAAAAAAAAGCCGTATCATGTTTGTTAATTATACTAAAAATGCAAAAATTAAGAAGTTATCTAAATTTATTTTCTCCAACTACTCCCCCCCTAACCTTAAAAAACACTTTTGAGCCAAATCTAATATCAATATAGTCTATTTCTGATAATTTTTTATTTTTTATTTCTGGAGAACTAAGAACTGTTTTTATATTAGAAATTGATTCTTTTAAATCATTTTTTAAAGAAATTTTTATTATCATGCCTGAAGAATCATAAAAAAATAGAGAGTCTCCTTTGGTTGAAAAAGTTTTTATTGAAAGTCCTTCTGTTTTTATCCCTTCATAGGTATAAATTGCCTTAGACAAAACTGATTCTGTTATAGGAGACACTCCAACCTGAGGAAGTGTATCAGTTTTTAGAGATATAAAGGCATTTCCATCAATTAAAGGAGCGGAAGCAAAAGAAAATCCAGTATTATCTATATAAGTACACACTTCTTCCAAACACCATGTAATCAATGGTTTTCTTGTATCAAAAGACACACTAAGAAGACCATCCTTAACACTTGTATAAACTTTTATTATTGACGGAAACAACAAAGCCGATTCAATTTGATGTTTTGGATACAAAAAAATATTTTTCTTTGGAATAAGACCAAAAAGATAATTTCCACTAAGAGCTTTTTCAACCTCTAAATTTAAAGATTTGCTAGATTGATAAACAACATCTTCTATTTCTACTTTAGAAATAATAAAACGATCTATTCTTGAAATAAAATAGGTGCAAACAATTATTGATATAAGAGATACAAAAATAGAAATAAGACCGACAATAAAAAGTTTTTTTCTTCTCTTTTGGAGTCTATCGTTTTTTATTGGAATCCTTGAGCGCATAATTTTCGCTCCTATAATTTTTCAATATGAGTTTTTCCACTCATGAAATTTTTTAGAACTTCAGGAATTTCTACTCCCCCATCTTCTGTTTGATAGTTTTCAATAATTGCAATCATGGTTCTACCCAAAGCTATGGCAGTTGCATCATTCATGTGAACATGATCAATTTTTCCGTCAGCTCTTTTTACACGAGTATTTAAACGTCTTGCTTGAAAACCAGCCATGTGGTCTGCGCTGTGAGTTTCTCTGTATTTATTTTGTCCCGGCATCCAAGTCTCTATATCTATATGACGATGATCTGGATCACCCATATCCCCTGTACAACAAATAATTGCTTGATACGGAAGTTTAAGAGCTTGCATAATGTATTCCTGAATTGCAACAAAAAAATCCTGCTCTTTGTAAGAATTTTCAGGCATAGAAAAACTTTCCATCTCTAACTTATCAAACTGATGCAAACGCAATATACCTTTTACATCTTTTCCGTGTGAACCTGCTTCTCTTCTAAAAGCGTTTGTAACGGCGGCATATCGCAACGGCAATTCTGACTCTGAAAATATTTCATCCATATGCATTGGTCCTAGTGAATGCTCAGCGCTTCCTATCAAAAACAAATCATCAGAAGGAATCTGATATCTTTCTTCTCGGGGTTCAAGACGAGCCATTCTGTTTAATACTGCAGATTTTACAAGCGTTGGAGGCACAACAGGAATAAATGGTTTTACTTCAATATCAAGATTGGCATCGGTAGCAATTTTCTTTAGAGTTTCTTTGTTAAGCAAAATACTCCAAACATAATTTATAAGAGCAAACTGAAGCAATGCTAGATCGCCTTTTAGATATGTAAATCTTGAACCGGAAACCTCTGCGCCAGTTTCGCTGTCAATCACACCCAAATCAGCACCTATTTCAAAATGTTCTTTTGGTGTAAAAGAAAACTGTCGTGGTTCACCCCACTTTCTTAAAATTTGATTCTCGCTTTCATCTTTTCCAACAGGAGTATCGGCAGAAGGCATGTTTGGCATCTGGAGCATTAAAGCAAAATATTTTTTGTCTATTTCGGAAAACTTGGCCTCCAAATCTTCACTTTCTTTTTTGAGACGCTGGCCTTCCTCAACATTACGCGCTTTAGCGGCCTCATTTCTTTTTTGATTAAGATCATCAAGTTGTGTGCGAAGAGATTTTTTTTCTTCGTAGAGAGATAAAAGTTCTTCAACATTAACCTCTTTATTTTTATTTTTACACGCCTCTACAACGATGTCTTTATTGTCTTTTATAAATTTAATATCAAGCATGTAAGAAATGATATCATTTAGATAATGAAAAGTGGAGGGTTTATAGTGAATACAAAAAATGACAAATAAAGAGAATATAAAAACAATAGATATTCCAGAGGTTTTAAAAGAAATTCCAAGCCCTCCATCCAAACTATTTTTGAGAGGAAAAATGCCTGATGAAAAATTTATAAAACTCTGTGTTGTAGGCGCCCGCAAATATAGTCCATACGGAAAAGAAGTCTGCAAAAAACTTATATCGGGACTTAGTGGATACCCAATAACAATAGTTTCTGGACTTGCTATAGGAATTGATTCAATCGCACATGAATCAGCTCTTCAAGCAAACCTGCCAACCATTGCTATCCCTGGCTCCGGAATTTCTGATAAAGTTTTATATCCAAAAAGTAACTTGCATCTTGCAAAAAGAATTTTAGAAAACGGAGGAGCTATTTTAAGCGAATTTGAGCCAGAAGAAAAAGCGGCGACTTGGACATTTCCAAAACGAAATAGAATTATGGCAGGAATTTCAAAGGCGGTGTTAGTAATAGAAGCAGAGAGAGCGTCAGGCACATTAATAACTGCACGACTTGCTCTTGATTATGGAAGAGATATTTTGACAGTGCCGGGATCGATTTTTTCTTCAAATTCTACCGGCCCACACTATCTTTTAAGCCAAGGTGCAGGACTCATTCAAAACAGTGAAGATATTTTGGAAGCACTAGGAATAAAATCTGAGAAAAAAGAAAAAAACTTTGAACATTTATCAGAAGACGAGCAAATTATTATTCATGCACTAGATAACCCAAAATCCCGCGAAGAACTTTTGGAAGAAACCGGTTTTGATATAAGTAAACTATCTTCAACCATTACACTTCTTGAGATAAAAGGTTTGGTGAAAGAAAGTGTTGGTGAGATTATGAGGATTTAAACCGCACCAAATCCGCCTAGGCGGATTTGGTGCTCCCTAGAAAATTGGCATAAAAAATAAGTGGATTTTCCTTCCGCCCTAGTCTCCAACTTCCAAAAGATCGAAAACAGTCTCTGCAACATAATCCTTGCTTGTTGCCTCATGAGTGCATCCCGCCTGCATCATTTTTTGCCGGAGAGATGCATCGGAGCTCATGGCGATGAGAATTCCCTTGTAGTCATGCGGCTTGCAAAGCTCAATAAGAGGAATTGTGTTGAGGGTAGTTGCATGCAAACACCCGTCAAGACAGATCGCCACAATCGAACTTTCCCAAGTGAGGAAAAGATCCATGGCATCTTGAAGACTGTCCGCTTCAAGAATCGCTGTGGTGGGAATACCGAGCCGGATAAGCTCTGCAACGATATCAGCGCGAACAACACACTGATCTTCAACGACCAAAATTTTGTGCGTTTTCATTTGAAATCCATACTACTCTTTAAACAAAAATTTGCAAAAAAAATTCAAAGCGTGTAATACTTAGCTAACAAGACATGAAATTACTTATCGTAGAGTCACCAGCAAAAGCAAAAACGATTGGAAAATATTTGGGCAATGATTTTGAAGTTGTGGCATCTGTTGGCCACATTAGAGATCTCCCAAAATCCAACAAAAAAGCCATAGATATAGAAGGTGGCTTTATTCCCCATTACGAAATTTCTAAAGGAAAAGAAAAGGTAATTGAGGAAATAAAACACCTCTCTAAAAAAGCTGACGAAATTCTCCTCGCAACCGACCCCGACCGAGAAGGAGAAGCTATAGCGTGGCACATAAAAGAAGCAATCGGACTTAAAAACCCAAAAAGAGTTGTTTTTAATGAAATTACAAAAGAAGCTGTAAATGAAGCCGTTTTAAATCCGAGAAAGATTGATGAAAATTTGAGACAGGCGCAAGAAGCCAGACGCGTTTTAGACAGACTTGTTGGATACGATCTTTCTGGAATTGTATGGAAAAAAGTTCGCTACGGTCTTTCTGCAGGACGCGTTCAATCTCCTGCCCTTCGCATAATTATGGAACGAGAGCGAGAAATCAGAAGCTTTATTCCTGAAGATTTTTTTGTTATTTCTGGCGAATTTGAGACAAAATCAAAAAATACTATAACGCTCACTTGCGAGGAAGAACCACGAAATAAAAAAGAGGCCGATAGAATTACAAAAGAAGCAAAAGATGGAAAATGGACTGTTATATCTGTGGATACTACAGAAGTAAAACGTTCTGCTAGAGCACCTTTTACAACCTCTACTCTACAACAAACTGCTTCTACTCGACTCGGATTTTCTCCTTCTCGAACAATGCGCGCTGCCCAGAAACTATATGAAGCAGGATCTATTACCTACATGAGAACCGACAGCACAAACCTTAGCTCATTTGCACTAGCAACAATTTCAAAAAAAGTAGAAAGTAATTTTGGAAAAGAATATGTAGAAACAAAAAACTTCGCAACTAAATCCAAAAACGCTCAGGAAGCGCACGAAGCAATAAGACCGACAGATGTTTTTAAAGAAAAAGCTGGGCACACCGATGATGAAAAATCTCTCTATAGACTTATTTGGCAAAGAGCAGTTTCAAGCCAAATGTCAGCGGCAAAACTTTTGCGCACAAAAATTTCTGCCAATATAGAATCTTCTGGCGAGGCTAAACCTCCCTCAATTCCAAATTTTTCTGCAACAGGATCAACCGTTATTTTTGATGGGTGGCTTAGAGCAGATCCACAGGCTTCGGGCGAAGAAAATATAATGCCGAAAGTTGAAGAAAAAGAGCCACTTAAACTTTTAGAAATTCATGAGGATGCAAAACAAACACAACCCCCAAGTCGTTATACTGAAGCAGGACTAATTAAAGAATTAGAGAAAAGAGGAATAGGACGCCCTTCAACATACGCATCAATTATTAAAACTCTTGAGGACAGAGAATATGTTACGAAGGAAGGAAGAACTCTATTTCCAACAGATACAGGAGATGTTGTATCTGGTTTTTTGGAAGATAATTTTGCCCACTATATAAGTGATGTTTTTACAGCAGAAATGGAAGAAAAATTGGACGACATTGCAAACGGCGAAGCTGAGTATGTAAAAACACTTCACAATTATTACGACCCTCTTCATAAAGAAATAAAATCAAAAGAAAAACTTGCAAAGGCAACAATGCT
>CAZAOU010000015.1:0-15525 GCA_964487135.1 uncultured Candidatus Saccharibacteria bacterium | reverse complement strand
GTATTAGGTATTTCTAATGTCTCGTTATCAAGTTCGCTTTTTATTCTATATATTCTTATTTTTTTTGTTTCGACTCTGTTGTAGCGGTCTTTAACCTCAACAGTAATTGTATTATACCCCGGAAGGGCTATCAATTTTTCTTCAAAATTTCCTTCTAAGTCGGTAAATATCTGTCTGCCATTAAAACTTATGTGAGATATTCTTAGTGCCTTGCCAGTTAGATCGTATTCTGGAGAGTTTAGAGTCTGTCCATCTTTTGGGGTTTCAATTATCAATTCTGGTCCTTTTACTAGTTTCCAAAGTTCAAAACCCGCATATAAAGCAAATAGAATAAAAAATAGAATCGCAATAATTAATGATGTTTTCTTTCTATTCATTAAAGGCCATGCTAGATATTTTCATTGGAAGAATTATTGCCTCCATTACCCAAAACTTCTCTTGGTCTAGCACCATCAGCTGGACCAATGACACCTCTTTCTTCCAATATATCCATAAGTCTTGCGGCTCTCGCATAACCAACTCGGAGTTTTCTTTGGATATACGAAGTAGAAGCTTTTTTTGCTTCTATAACGATAGATTTAGCTTCTTCGTAGAGGTCGTCATCGTCTGCTTCATCACCACTTAGCACTGACTCATCAAATATTGAGTTTTTCCCCTCCACTTGCTCAGGGTTAGTTGGGTTTAGATCCAAACCTTGCTCAGGAATTTCGTCTATAAATGCATCAACCAAGTATTTTACAACCTTTTTCACCTCATTTTCAGAAATAAAAGGTGATTGAATTCTGACTGGTTCAGGTCTATCTTGGGTTACAAACAAGAGATCTCCTTGGCCGACAAGTTTTTCTGCTCCGGCTCGGTCTATAATTGTGCGCGAATCTATTTGGGAACCCACTTTAAGTGCTATTCTTGTAGGAATATTTGCTTTGATTAATCCCGTAATAACATTTACAGAAGGTCTTTGTGTTGAAAGTATTAGATGTATTCCAACTGCTCTGGACATTTGTGCTAAGCGAACAATCGAGGCCTCAAGCTCTCTAGGATACGCCTGCATCAGGTCTGCTAATTCATCAATCACTATCACTATGTAGGGCATTGTTTCCGGTTGATTTTCCTTCTTACTTTTCACTGCGGGCTCAACAATGTTTTTGTGGTAGGAATGTATATCTCTTACAGATTCTTTTTCTAAAACATCATACCGACGATCCATTTCTTTTGCCGCCCATTTAAGTGCAAGGATGGTCTTTTTGGCGTCGGTGATTACTGGTGTAAGCAGGTGAGGAATTTTGTTGTAGAGAGTAAGTTCTACTCGTTTGGCATCAACCATAATAAATTTTAATAAATCAGGAGAATTTCTATAGAGAAGAGAGTTGAGTATTGAGTGGACCGCTACAGATTTTCCACTACCTGTTGTTCCGGCAATAAGAAGGTGGGGCATTTTCGCTAAATCGTAAAGAGTCGGCTTACCTGACACATCTTTTCCGATTGCTGTAAGCAGGGGTTTTTCTGATCCTTGGAATTCTTTTGACGCGATAAGAGAACCGAGCCCCACTGTTGTTTTTGATGTATTAGGAACTTCTATACCAACAAGAGATTTTCCGGGTATCGGTGCTTCTATTCTGATTGTCTCTGCGGCAAGTGCTAGAGCTAAGTTGTCTTGAAGACCTACAATTTTTGAAAGTTTTACACCCTCAGCTGGTTTCATTGCATATCTAGTAACTGTTGGACCAATTGTTACTTCATCCATTTCAACAACAATTCCAAAATTTTGTAGGGTTCTTTTTATAATATTTGCATTTGCTTTTATATCACCAACCCCTGGTTTTCCTTTATCACTCTCAAGAAGAGATAAAGGGGGAGGTGTATAAGATCTATTTTTGAGAATAAGAGGTGCTTTAAACATTTCATCAACCTCATCATCTTTGGGTTTTGGTGCAAAAAATCCACGGGATTCCTTTTTCGGGAGCTCTTCTTTTTCTGGTTTTTTTATTTCTTTATTAACTTTTTCCGCCTCTTCATTTTCTGATTCTTCATCACCATTTACAATTGCCACATCCGCATCTTTTTCTTTTTTACCAAAATTCAATTTTCTCCAGAAGGTGAATAGGTCGCCCTTAAGGTGTGTATCAAATAACACCAGAACAGAAATAAGTATAAGAGCTGAAAGCAAAACCACAGATGATGCTACATCAAAAAGTGCAATGAGTGGTTTGGCAATAAATACCCCCACTCTTCCACCTTTCTCAGGAAACCCAATTTCTAGAAGAGAAAGTGAAGCTACAAAAAACATGCCACCTCCAAAAATTTTTAACATTGAAAATCTTTGTTCCAACTCTTTCATAAAAGAAAATGCCATCATGAAGCATAAAATCGGTAGAAGAAAATATCCTGTTCCAAAAAGAAAAGATAAAAATCCAAATGTGTTTTTTCCAACAATTCCAGCTTTTCCAAATGAAGCAAAAATAAGGATTGCTCCCACCAAAAAAGAAATGATCGCTAAGATGCTTTGGGTTGTTTCATTTTTCAAATTTCTTTTTCTATTTCTTCGATCGCGCTCAGGCAATTCTTCTGGTCTTTCTTTTTTCATAATGTTTCAAATTTTCTTTAATTTCAATATAAAAATAATACCACGATTAAGGTATTTTTATCTGTACTTTTCTTTTCTTTTTTGTATCCAATTCTTTAGCGAGGAATTAGTCCTTTTTATGAACTCGCGTAGCTTGACTGAAGCAAAGCGTAGAAAATTTTGAGCACAAAATTTTTGTGTTCATAAAAAGGACTAATTCACGAGCGCCCATTTGACTTTTTAAGTGTCTCTAATACCATGTATATTGTCTTTAATAAAAACTCATAAATAAAGGACAATCATGGACGAAAAAGGACAAAATAAACCCAATGAAATAAGAACAAAACCTGATGTCTTTTATCTAAACCCCAAATCAGAATATTTTCTATCCAGGATAAAAAAAATAGTCTTTGCATCATATATGGTCAGTGATCTAATAAAGGACACAGAGTCTTTAAAGTCCAACATAAGAAACATCGCAGACGGGTTGCTAAAAGATTCTTGTCTTTTATATAAAAATAGATTCCAAACTATAAAGGAAAACTTGTTGGTGTTAAAGACATTTTTTGAATTAGGTTTGGTATCAAAATTGGTATCGGTAATGAATGCGGAAATTATGATAAAAGAGATATCTAGAACCCTTGAAGAATTAGCTATTGAAGAGCAGGAAGAGTCAAAAAGAATGACGCTAGAAAATGAAACTTTTTTTATATCCCAATTACCAGAAAATAAAAATGAAATTAATAACTTAAACAATCTATACCCATATGCAGACAGCTCGAAGGGTGATCTATTAAGGACAGAATATAAAGGACAGAATAGTAATGTCTTTTATAAACACGATAAGTCTTATACCAAAAAAATATTTTCTGAAAAAGATAAATTTAATATAAAAGACAAAAATCAATCATCTAAAAAATCATTAAATAATGAAAGAGAGGATAGAATAATTTCTATCATAAAAGACAGAAAGGAGGTAACTATTAAAGACATATCTGCACTTATAAAAGACTGTAGCGAAAAGACCATCCAAAGAGACTTAATTCAGATGCTTGAAAAAGGAGTAATAAAAAAGACAGGCGAGAGGCGTTGGAGTAAGTATTCAATTTAGTATTTTTTGACGTTTTTTGGTGTCTAACTATTCACTTATCACTATCTATTAATCACTAAATAAATATTGACCAAAAGCCCTAAAATGTGCTATTATTGAGGGGTGAATTTGGCCCTAAAAAAGGGACTTTTCCACAAATCAGTTTGGCTACTAATACTATGTTGTAATATAATCATGAAGTGAGGGCACTTAGTGCTTTCATTTCTTGACGTAAATCTGCGATATAGTCGTCAGAGATCACGAACTTTGATAAAAAAATAATCCAGAATTTTCAGAAATTTTCAACAAAGATTGAATTCAGAAATTCGGTCCAAATCATGTCAACTAAACTGCTTTTGTCGAAACAAAAAGCAGGGTAGTTTTAAAAGAGTTTCAATGGTAAGCAACGAAAGTTGTTTGCTTGAAATGCAAATTATTTTGGTAGCAAAACTACTTGAGATAATTTGCCCCGATATGTTTCTAAAGTGTCGAAATAAACTTTTGAAACTTGTCGTTACAAAGTTTGCGATGATCACTTCTCGCATTATTAACAATTAGTAGTTTAGAGAAAATCATCACACATTAATTAAAATTATGAGTAAATTCAAAAAAACAATTGCAGGAGTCATTGGATTCACAGTTGCTCTAAGTCTTGTTGCAGTAGCTTCTTCAGCTCCTGCTAAGGCAGCAACAGTTGAAGAACTTTTGGCTCAGATCACTGCTCTTACAGCTCAGTTAAATGCGCTTAAGGGTACATCAACAGTTTCAGTTACATTTACAAGAAATCTTACAGTTGGTTCTACAGGTGCTGACGTTACAGCTCTTCAGAACTGGCTAGCTTCTAAGGGATACTTCTCTGGAACAGCTACTGGATACTTCGGCCCTATCACAAAGGCAGCTCTTGCTGCTTACCAGGCTGCTAAGGGAATTTCTCCAGCAGCAGGATACTTCGGCCCTATCACTAGAGCTGCTGTAGCTGCTGAAGGTTCAACAACAACTGGTGGTACAACTACTGGAGGAACAACAACTTCAGGAACAGGTATTACAACAGTTGGAAAAGAAGGAACTCTTACAGTTACTTCATCAAATGCTGGTCTTGCATCAACAGTTCACGAAGGTGATTCAATGATTGGAATCCTCGGTGCTAAAGTTGAAGCTAAAGATTCAGACATTGCAGTTCAGAGAGTAAAGCTAAATCTTGGTACTTCAACAAGAATCCACAATAAGCTTTACAAGAAATTCTACGTAACAGATGGTTCAAATGTTTTGGCTTCAGTAGATTCATCTGCTGTAGTTAAAGACGGAAGCACATACTACCTTACAATTACTGGTTTCAACTTCCTAGTTAAGGCTGGTGAAACAAAGTACCTTGTAATCAAGGCTGATGCTTATGGAACAATTGATTCTACAGATGTTACAACTCTTAACACTTCAACAAACTCACAAGTTTCATTTGCAAACGATGGAGTTAGAGGAGTTGACGGAGTTGGAATTGATCAGTACTCACCGGCAACAGGATTCGGTAGAACAGTTACTGTTTCTGCTGATCTTCTTGACAGTGCTACTCTTGCTGTTTCAACAAACACAGGTACACCTCAAGCTGCTGATGTAATTGCTGCTTCAGGATCAAGTGAGAATGAGTATGATAAGCTTCCTATCTTGGCTATCGACTTGAAAGCTGAGAAGGATAGTGTAAAGATCACTGATATTAACATCGGTGTTACAAAGTCTGGAACAGGAGCCGCTACAGCTTCAACAACTGTTTACCTTTACGAAGGTTCAACAGAAATTGACAGTGCTGCTGTTGATACTAGTTCATACAATACTGCTGTATTCTCTGACATTGACTATGTTGTTCCTAAGGATACAACTAAGACTCTTTGGGTTAAAGTTGATGTTAGAAATGCAAACGGAACAGTGTCACAAATTGCAGCAACAGCTTCTTCAACTGGTATAACAGCTGAGAACTCAAGAGGAGATAGTCTTTCTGCATCTTACAAGACTGGTTCAGCTACTGGTGAAACATTCTATGTTAGAAATGTAGGACCTGTATTCACTCTTGTATCAAAATCAATCACAAAGTCAGCAACAGCTTCACAGAGCAACACTTCAACTTCTACAGCTGAAGCAGTGTTCACTCTTAAGATTAAGGCTGTCGGAGGAGCTATTGATTTCGGAACTGTGGCATCTAGCTCATCAGCATTCGGAACAACAACTAGCTTCTTTAAGGTTTATCAAAACGGTGCTGCTCTAGCAGCTGGAAGCTTCCTTGTTGCTTCTTCATCAGCTTATGACACTCCATCAACAGGTGTTACAACATCTGGTTTGACAGAGACATTTAGACTTGAAGAAAACAATGAAATTACTCTTCCAGTTACATTCCGATTTGAAGGTAGAACTACAGCTGGTGCTCTTGTATCAGGCGGTAGCTACTCTGTAGGTCTTGAAGGTATAAGATGGGGAACAGCTTCAACAGCTGCTTCTGTAGCTACAACCTTTATGGCTAACGACACAGATTGGAGAACATCTACAGTTTCACTTCCATAACCTAAAAAATTATGGTGGTTATCTAGCGTAGGCTAGAACTGAGGCAAAAAGCCCCGCGTAAGCGGGGCTTTTGCTTTTGTCTATTAGGATGCCTGGTCAGTTATAGTAGAGCTTACTTATATAAACTTATCAACACCGAGGTTAAACCTCGGTAGAAGGTGCTGATTTTATAGTCGTGTTAAAATATTATTTATGAAAAGAAATATAAAAATTTCAAAAGATAAACCACTCGATATTATTGCAAAACATTTAGTCGGTATTAATGATCGCTTAGATAGTATAGACAATCGTCTTGATGGAATGGACGAACGTTTTGATCGCATGGATGATAGATTTGATAAATTTGAAGTTCGTTTTGATAGAATGGAATTTAATCACGAAAGAAGGATTGAACTTTTGGAGGATAGTATGGTTAAAGTAAAAAAGGTTGTAAAAATTTAATTTATATACATTGTTAATAAAAATCTGGAGTAAGAAATTTGCTCCGGATTTTTATTTTAAGTAATTTTAAAAAAATTTTTCCACAACTGAGGTTATGCCTCCGTAACGCAATAATAATATTATTTTGAAATATTTTAAAACTTTTAAACACTGAGGTGACGCCTCAGTAGTGCAGACTTTTTATTTTTTTATAAAATTGCAAATGTGAATAAAATATTTTCATTTGCAAAAATTTTTATACTCATATTTTATTTTGGATTTTCTAATATTGTTTTTGCTGCGACATCAAATATAACTTCTCTTGTTTTTACAAATGATGTTCAATCAGCAGCAATTTCAACTCTCTCGTCTGAAATAATAGTTCAGACACAAAACTCATCTGGTGGTGCAGAAAAAGTTGATGAAACAAATGATGTTGCTTTTACAAGCACATCTGCAACAGGGGAGTTTTTAAATAGTTCTGGAAATCCTGTTTCGACAACCATGTCTAAAAATACTTCTAGCAGAACTTTTTATTATCGCGACTCTACAGAGGGTATTTATACTCTTACGGTTTCTATAAAAGGAAGAGATAGTGGAAAGACATTTTCGGCTACTCAAAAAATAAATATTGGAAATACCAACAATTCAGAATCTAATACCCAGACATCATCAAATGTGGATTCAAGTTCATCATCATTAAGCAATAATAGTGTTTCAGGAATTTCTTCTCACTCTAGTGATGTGGATATTACTTCTTTGGATGAAGAAGTGAAACTCAAAGTGGATGCCGGAAGGAAGCGGCTTTCTATTGTTAATTCACCAATAAATTTTAAAGCTAATTTTGAACAAACGGGAATATCCAGAGAACCATTTTTTGAATGGTCTTTTGGCGATGGTTACCATGAATATGGACAAGGTGTTTTTCATTCATACACCTTTCCCGGGACTTACAATGTTGTTTTAAATGTTTCTGGTGGCAACACTGAAGCTGTTTCTAGGACACAGGCCGTTATTATTGATCCAAGTCTAGAAATTTCTACTGGATTTTATAACGGCAAAAAATTTATTGAAATAAAAAATAATTCGAGAGAGGAGGTTAACTTGCAAGGTTTTAGGATTTTTGGTGCAGGTAACGATTTTGTTTTTCCTACCGATACAATTGTTACCTCAAATTCTAGTATAAAAATTCCTATCAGCACTAACATTTCTGGCCAGATTGAATTATATTTTCCTAATAAAGAAATCGTTTCTAGGATTGCTATAAATTCGGATGAAGAAAATTTAAAACAAATACAAGAAATTGAAGATAAACTTAGTGCTTTAAGATCAGAGATTATCTCGTCTAATACTGCTATTGATATTAAGGAAGATAAACCGGTTCCCGTCGCGTTTTCTTCGTCTACCGAAATTTCTGAATTAAAAAATACCTCCACCACGGAAGAATTAAAAGAAAAAGAGGGAGAGATTATGATTGAATCAATCAGCAGGCGTGATAAAAAAGACTTTGTCGAGAGTCTTTTGGCTACACCAAAAAGGTTATTTGAGTTTATAATAAAGAGGTAATGACGCAAAAAAGCAGACAATTAATTTCATTTTTTATTGTCACAATACTTGGAAGTTTAATTCTTCTTGTGCTTTCAGGAACTTTTCTGACAAACAATGAAGAAGGTTCTTCCAATGTCATCCTCCAAGATGGAGAATGATACGCAAGATATATTTTCTCTTTATAATTTCTATATTTTTTCTTCCAGCATTAACAGAAGCTGAAACGTTTGTTAATGGAGAGATTTTAGAAAATACTACTTGGAATAAATTTGGAAGCCCTTATATATTAGAAGGGGATCTTATAATTCCAGAATCTATAACTCTCACTGTTGAATCCGACGTTTCTATTCTTTCAAGAAGCGGAGCAAATATTATTGTCTACGGAGGTTTGATTGCAAATGGTGCTTACGAATCTAATATAAAAATTGAATCTGATATTGATTATTTTTCGCCCTGGAATATTTTTGCTTTTGATGGAGCAAATGTAGAAATTTCCTTTAGTGATTTAAAAGATGTTGAGTCCGTTTATTTTTCTGGTGCCACAGGAAAATTTGATAATGTTTTTTTAGAAGGCAAAAGAGGAATTGATTTACATGACGGCTCATTCGCCTCGATTTTTAATAGTCATATTTATTCATCGGACTATTCTTCTCTTAGTCTGTTTTCTTCAGAAGCTTCCGTGTTGGATTCTTTTTTGGGTTCTAGTGATAGTTACTATCAAGTTGAATTACATAACGGATCAAATTTAAATGCTCTCGGAATTGATTTTGATGTGTCGTCAAATTCTGTTATAGGAGTTTTTGACAGTAGAGCTAATCTTGAAGAAGTAAAATTTAACGGAGGTTTTGATAGTGCGATTGAAGTTTATTCATCAGATTTAAATTCCGTGTCAGAAGTAAATATTAAAAAAGCAGATATCTCAGGTTTTCTTGGGTATGGTGTTCAAGCATATAATTCAAATATAAATTTGAGAGATTCTGACATTTATCAAAATAGTGAGGCATTTTTATTTATTCCTTCTTATGTTGGTAAATTCAGTATTTCTAATTCAAATATATACGGAAATGAAATTGGTGCGGAATTTTATCCGGCAACTGGTTTTGAAAATTCTTTTGATGCTAAAAATAATTGGTGGGGTGATGCATCTGGACCCTACCACATAAATAATCAAGAAGGAAAAGGGGATGGATTATTCGGGCTCATTAAGTATATTCCATGGCTTCAAACTAAGGTTGGTGAAGTGTGTTGTTCGAGTGTTTTGTTTTTACCCGGACTTGAGGCAAGTAGGCTCTATAAAAAGGGAATTTTTGAGGATCAACTTTGGGAGCCAAATATAAATGCTGATGTAAAAGATTTGTATTTAAAACCGGATGGCACGAGCGTAAATTCAGAAATATACACTAGAGATATTATAAACCGAACAAATATTGGTTTTGGTCTTGTTGACCAAAATGTATATAAAAGTTTTTCGGAATCAATGGATCGTTTGATGAGTGAAGGAGTGATTCAAAGTTGGAAGCCGATTCCATATGACTGGAGGTTTGATTTTGATGAAATAATTAATAATGGAATAAAGCTTCAAGACAAAACAATTTATATAATTTCTGAATTAGAAAAATTAGCAAAAGAGTCCAAAACTAAAAAAGTAACAATTATTACTCATAGTAATGGGGGATTACTTGCAAAAGTATTGGTTAATAAATTAAAAGAGTTAGGTAAGGAAGGTCTTGTAGAAAAAATAATAATGGTTGCTCCACCAGAGCTTGGGACGTCTCAAACGGTGGGAGGGCTATTGCATGGCGATGAACAAAATCTAACATTTGTATTGGATAAGGATGTTGCAAAAGGGTTGGGTGAGAATATGAAGTCAGCGTTTAATCTTTTGCCCTCACAAAAATACTTTGAAATTATGGCTGAGCCAATTATTGAATTTGATCAATCGGTAGATAAAGTGAGTAATTTAAGGGATGTATACGGAGACAAAATTGATTCGTACCAAGAATTAAAAGATTTTTTGATTGCTTTAAATGATAAGAGAAAAAAGCCCTTAATAAATGATATTGTAAATCCTAATGTTTTAAACAAAAATTTAATTGAAGGTGCAAATAATATCCACGACTCTATTGATGAATGGGTTGTGTCGCAAGGAATTGAATTAATTAAAATTGCTGGCTGGGGAATAAATACGACAAAAGGTATTAGATATTTTGCTAGAGAGACTTGTGAAATAGAGGCTTACGGATGCAAATTTGTTTTAGATCATGAATTAATAAAGACAATTGATGGTGATTATACTGTCGTAAGTCCCAGTGTTGTTTTGGGCACTAATAATTATTATGTGAATATGAATAAATATAATAGTGATTCCGGTAAAAATATTGACCACAAAAGTATTTTAGAAATTACAAATATTGAAAGTTTTCTCAAAAACATTATTCAAAATAAAAATAATATCTTGCCTCAATATATAACTTCAGAAAAACCCACAGATCCAAATAATAAAAATTTAAAAATATCTATGCACTCGCCAGTTGCAATTGATGTATATGATAGTGAGGGACGACATACCGGAGTAATTAAAAATCCAGATCCAAATTCTGATATTAATTTTGTTGAAGAAAATATCCCAAATAGTTCATATGAAGAAGTTGGTGAAGGAAAATATATTTATATGAATGGTGATGCTAGCACAGCTCTAAAACTTCAGGGTTTGGATACGGGAACTTTTACATTAAATATTACAAAATCAGAAAGTGGTCAAATAATAGAACAGACAAATTTTATTGATATACCAACAACTTCTAATATGGAAGGAGAAGTAATCGTCTCAAGTTCCACGCCAAGTCTTTTATTGGATATAGAAGGAGACGGTAAAAAAGATATTGAAATAAAATCAAATCAAGAATTAGACCCAATTACTTACCTAACCATAATCAAAAAGATGATTGAAGGTTTTGATATAAATAAAAAACTTAAATCTGAGCTAATAAAAAAGATTGATAGTATAATTAAATCAATTGAAAAAGGTAACATAAAAAATGTTACAAAAAAAGTTAAAGATTTTAATAAAAAGATAAAATCTTTGACTAAAAAAGAGTTTAAAAAACATCAACATGGAAAAATTTCAAAAGAGGATGGGGATATTTTAATAAAAATAATAAATGATTTATTAAATAATCTAGAATAATATTAATATGTTTAAAATTAATTCTCGAAAATTATTTATTATACAAATATTGGTTTTGTTGGCCATATTTTTATTTGGATTTTTAGAATCATCTATATGGTTATATGGATCAATGACAGCTTTTATTTTTGATTTTGTATTTACGGTTATTTTTTTAATACAGATTATTTACGGGATAGTCAATAAAAAAAGTATAGTGGAAATTTTATTTTTTTTCATAATTAGTGTTTTTATATTAGTTGGTTTATTCGTATTTCTAAATTGGCTGAAGGAGCATCTTTTTGATGGTTTGATGTCCATGGGTTAAAGATTTTGCCATTATTTTAGACATTGACACTACCCAAAAAATCAGTAATCTTGTAGATACGAAGGCCAAAGACAAGAGGATCCGCTAAGGTGGATCAAACAGCCGAGTTCGCCGAAGGCGAACGAGGCATCCTCTCGAGGTCAGGGAAATCTAATAAATTTTCCAACGCTCCATCAGCGGCCTTTAGTTATTAAAGGTCGTTCTATTTAATTGAGCTAATAGCTGACAGCTAAAAGCTACTAGCTAAAAAAATGCCAGTATCAAAAGCAAAGAAGAAAGAAATACTTGAAAAACTTTCCGAAGGGCTAAAGAAAGCGCAAACAGTAGTGTTTGCAAACTTCCACGGGCTAACTGTTGGTGAAACAACAGAGCTTAGAAAAGGTCTTCGAGAAAAAGGTGTTTCTTATATGGTTGCGAAGAAAACTCTCGCAAACAAAGTTCTTTCGGAAAAAGGATACAAGGGAGAAGTTCCAGCTCTTTCCGGAGAACTTGCGATTGCTTGGGGTGAAGATCAAATTGCTCCAGCACAAGGTGTCGCAGAGTTTCAGAAAAAGTTTGAGAAAAGAATCTCAATACTTGGAGGTGTCTTTGAAGGAGAATACAAAGGTGTTGAAATGATGCAAGAAATTGCTTCTATTCCTCCTAAAGAAGTTCTTCTTTCAAAAATTGCATTCCTTTTGAAGAGCCCAATGCAGAGAATTGCGATTGCGGTAAATGAGGTTGCAAAGAAGAAAAGTTAATTGAAAAACAGCTGAAAGATTCGTGTCTGAAGAGACTAGCGAGCGCGACTGGTGCGAGCTCGAGGAATTCGCCAGCAGGCAAATATCCGTACTCTACAGACACGAATCTTTCAGCAGAAATTAGTAACTAATAATAATTAAAATTATGGCAAAGTTTGATTCATTTTTGGCTGATCTCGAGGGAGCATCAGTTCTTGAACTCAATGAGCTTGTAAAAGCTATTGAAGAAAAATTCGGAGTTTCAGCGGCAGCAGTTGCAGCAGCTCCAGCAGCGGGCGCAGGTGCAGCGGCAGCAGAAGAAAGAGCAACATACAATGTTGAGCTTAAAGATGCTGGTGCTAACAAGATTGCAATTATCAAGATTGTAAAAGAAGTTCTTGGTCTTGGTCTTGCTGAAGCAAAAGGAATTGTAGATAGTGCTCCTAAGATGCTCAAAGAAGGAGTTAAGAAGGAAGACGCAGAAAAGATGAAAGCTGATCTCGAAGCACAGGGTGCTAAGGTAGAGCTTAAGTAATATTTCTTCGAAATACAGATAAAGGAAGAGAAATACACACCCCCGACCGTCAGAGACGGTCGGGGGTGTGTTATATTTGTATAAATTATGAGCTCGCCAAACTTTTTTCCGTCGCCAATTCGTCGCCCTCTATCACCCACCAGTCAGCCGGCTGAAATCCGCCCTCTAACTTACAATCAGCTTCTCCAGCTTGGCTGGGGAGAACCAATGTGTGATGTTGGAATGCTAAGGAGAACATCTCCTATGGTGGCGGGCGGTGCCCACATAGAGAATTATGACTGGGGCGAATTTGCTCCTTTCTTTCGCCATTAAGGCGCCTCCGGAAACGGAGATTTTTTATATAAAAATATGCTAAAATAGCCACATGAACATCCTAGAAAAACTTTTTGGTAGTAACGCAAAAGGTAAACTATTAAAACTTTTTATTTTTAATCCAGAAATTATTTTTGATACAAAACAGATTTCAAAGAAAGTTCAAATAAGAGAAAAGTCACTCAGAAAAGATATAAATATTTTGCTTTCAATAAAACTGATTCGCAAAAAAGATACAAAAGACGAAAGTGGAAGAAAGAGAAAAGGTTTTGTATTAAATTCCACTTTTCAATATTTGGAGCCACTCAGAGAATTTTTAATGAAAGTTTCTCCAATAAGTAATGAAGAAATATCAGAAAAACTTTCTCGGGCGGGCCGTCTTAAGTTTGCTGTTGTTTCTGGTGTATTTATCAACAATCCTGAAAGCAGGGTTGATATGTTAATTGTTGGTGACAGACTCAAAAAGCCGGTTTTGGCTCGGGCACTATCATCTATTGAATCTGATTTAGGAAAAGAACTTCAGTATGCTGTCTTTGATACTTCGGATTTTGAATATAGAAGGTCTTTAGGAGACAAATTGATAAGAGATATTCTTGAATACCCTCATCAGATAATCTTTGACAGGTTGGGGATTGGTGAGTATTAAACCCTCTGTTTTGGGAGTATAATATAAAGGTAAAGTCGGAGTTATAAGACTAAGTAATGTATCTATATTATTAACATGATACTTCAAGATTCTGGAACAATGCTTGCTACATCTTTTTCAAATTTGTGGCTTGGTGTTGTTTCTTTTATTCCAAATCTTGTCATCGCCGTTGTTATCTTCGTCGTTGGCTGGATAATTGGATCTCTTATTGGAAGCGCAATAGACAGTTTGTTTAAAGCTACAAAAGTTGACGGAGTTTTGCGAAAAACTGGAGTTGACGAAGCTTTGACTCGAGCTGGTATGGTGCTTGATTCTGGAAAATTTGTTGGAGGTCTTGTGAAGTGGTTTGTCATTGTGGCGTTTCTCATCGCTTCATTTGATGTTCTTCATCTTTCACAGGTTAACGATTTCTTAAAAGTTGTTGTTATTGGATATCTTCCACAAGTAATTGCAACAGTTTTGATCCTTCTCGTTACTGCTGTTATTGCTGATGTTCTACAGAGAGTTGTTTCTTCTTCTGCAAAAGCAGCGGAAGTTTCTTCTGCAAATTTCTTAGGAAGTGTTGCTAAGTGGGTTATCTGGGTTATAGGTATTCTTGCTGCAGTATCACAACTTGGTATTGCTCAAACTATCATCCAGACACTTTTCACAGGTGTTGTTGTGGCGCTTTCAATTGCCTTCGGTCTCGCATTTGGTCTTGGTGGCCAAGCTGCAGCGTCTGATGTAATTCAGAAAGTACGATCTGAAATTGCAAATAGGAGATAATAAAATAGTTTGTAGTTGAGAGTTTTTGGTTTATAGCTAAAAACTAAAAAGCTTTGAGCGATGGCCTGGTGGTCGTCGCTCTTTTTGTTGCAAAATATATTTTTAGGTTTAGTATGTCTTTCGAATATGTATACACCAACGATGGCTCGTAATGTAGCCAAAGCCTGCAAGTGGCTTTGGCCTCATGTAAAAGATAGCTTCGCCAAAAAGAAGCGCTCTCGGACACAGCGTCAAGCTAGAAGACGCGCGGCCGCCTTTAACAGCACTTACCGTCGCCGGTAATCGGTAACCCCGAAATTATCCAGCAAACCAACGCCTTCGGGCGATTTTTTATACCTAAATTTCTCTATATTTCCAATTCAAAATAGCATTTGACAGCCATATAAACATGAGTATAATTACGCCTACACAGAAATATGTTAAAAAACCTTAATTTACAGCGGCAAAGATAAAGGCTTTATTGGCTTGTATCTGAACCCGCTTGAAAAAGCGGTTTTTTTGAACAAAAACTGAACGACTGAAACTTTGAAAACAAAATCCTGTCCCAGACTTTCCGCCTAGGCGGATTGGAGGTCTTTTCAACTGGAGACAGATTGTTCAAAGTAAAATTTGAGCAAACATATATTTTCTTTTCTCAAGAGGAAAATATATGTGTCTTAAAAAATGTACAGGATAAATTTTTTTAAGACGAGCAGGTAAGTATAAACAAAATTAAATTTACAAAGAAAATTTTCTTTGTAATTAGAAAGCGGTTTTTACATTTCCTAATAGGAATGTAAGAGCATATGGTGAATGCCTTGACTTGTATGAAGCTATGAAGGACGCAGCAAAGCGGCGATACGCTTCGGGGAGGTGCCAAGCAACCTTTGATCCGGAGATGTCCGAA
>CAZAOU010000014.1:0-16577 GCA_964487135.1 uncultured Candidatus Saccharibacteria bacterium | reverse complement strand
CATTATAGTGATTAATACCTATGAAATCTGGATATTTTTTATCACCCTCAATATCGCTCAGGCAAGTGAGTTGACTCCGATAATAAATTGTGTTGGCGGTGGAGAGATCCAATCTTTTGCAGTTGAGAAAATCATTCAGGCAATACAAAAGGCGATGGTTTCAGTAAACCACTCGAGACTAGAGGATGCGGAAATTGCTGCAAACAAAGTCGTTGATTTTTTAGAGAAAGAAGATACCAAAAACCCTCCAGACGTAGAGCATATCCAAGACGTGGTAGAAGAGGTTCTAATGTCCGGTCAGTTTCATGATGTGGCAAAATCATACATTCTTTACAGAAAACAGAGAGCAGACCTAAGAAAACGTGATATTTTCCAAAAAAGAATTCCATTGAAACCGTACGAGTATCCAGAGCTTTATGAGTACGTCAGTGCCATCAGACATTCGTATTGGATTCATACGGAATTTAACTACACAAGCGATATTCAAGACTTCAAAGTTAATGTAAGTGCAAAAGAACAGAATGCTATAAAAAATGCAATGCTGGCTATTGCACAAATTGAAGTTGCGGTGAAAACATTTTGGGGTAATATTTACAAAAAAATGCCAAAGCCAGAAATCGGAGCTGTTGGATTTACTTTTGCTGAAAGTGAAGTACGTCATATGGATGCGTATTCGCATCTGCTTGAAATACTTGGTCTCAATAATGAGTTTCAAAAAATAAAAGAAATACCTGCATTGATGAATCGTGTGCAGTACTTGGAAAAAGTGATCAAAACATCACGAAGCGATGACAATAAAGAGTATGCGCAAGCAGTTCTTCTTTTCTCGCTATTTATTGAACACGTGTCGCTATTTTCGCAATTTCTGATAATTATGTCATTCAATAAATACAAAAACTTGTTCAAAGGTGTTTCAAATGCAGTAGAGGCGACATCAAAAGAAGAACAGATTCATGGACTTTTTGGTATTGATGTAATCAATATCATCAAGCAAGAACATCCAGAATGGTTCGATAAAGCATATGAACAAGCAATCATTGATTCATGCAAAGAAGCATTTGAAGCGGAAAAAACTGTGGTGGATTGGATATTGGAAGCAGGTGAAATAGAATTCCTACCTAAAAATGTAATCCTTGAATTTATCAAGAATAGATTCAATAATTCACTTCATAGTATTGATATAGAAAGAATATTTGATATTGACGAAGAAATTCTCCGCAACACTGACTGGTTTGATGATGAGGTTATATCGACAAAACATGGAGATTTCTTTGTAAAGCGGTCGATTAATTACAACAAACGCAACCAGAGCGTCACAGGAGAAGACCTTTTTTAATAACTAATAAAATATTATACATATGTACTGGCTCAATGAAAATAGTAAAGCGTTTTTATCAAAAGGATATCTTCTCGATGGAGTAACTGCAGAGGAAAGGATTCATCAGATTGCAAAACATGCGGAAAAATTACTGGGCAAAGATGGTTTTGCGGAAAAGTTTTATGACTACATGTCTCGTGGATATTACTCACTCGCATCTCCTATATGGTCAAACTTTGGACTTTCCAAAGGTCTACCTATCAGTTGCTTTTCTTCATATGTGGGTGATGATATGGGACAAATTTTATTTACCCAAGCAGAGGTTGGGATGATGACAAAGTTTGGTGGTGGTACTTCTGGATATTTTGGAGATGTGCGACATCGTGGCACAAAAATTAAAGATAATGGTATTTCATCAGGATCGGTGCATTTCATGCGACTCTTTGAAACATTGGTCAATGTTGTGAGTCAAGGCTCAGTTCGTCGTGGACATTTTTCTCCATATCTACCTATTGACCATGGTGATATAAAAGAATTTCTAGAAATAGGAACTGAAGGCAATCCCATTCAAGAACTCACTTACGGGGTCACAGTAACAAATGCATGGCTTGAAGAGATGGTTGAAGGCGATCAGGAGAAAAGAGATATATGGGCGAAAGTCCTTGCTCGCAGGAAGCAAATTGGATATCCGTATATATTTTTTACCGATACCGTCAACAACAACACAGTTGATGTATACAAGGATAAAAATCTGAAAATACATGCGAGTAATCTCTGTTCAGAAATACTCCTCCCTTCTAATAATGAATGGTCTTTTGTATGTGATTTATCTTCACTAAACTTACTTCATTATAATGAATGGAAAGATACCGATGCAGTTGAAACACTCGTGTATTTTTTGGATGCGGTTATGTCAGATTTTATAAATCATCTGGAATTTTTGCGAGATTCAGAAGATGCCTACAAGAAGCAAGTATTTCACTTCATGGAGCGTGCGTACAAATTTGCTTGTTCTAATCGCGCTCTTGGTGTCGGGGTTTTAGGTTGGCATTCATACCTACAGAGTAACGATATTCCCTTTGAAAGTGACAAGGCAAAAACAATAAATATTGAGATATTTAATACCATAAAAGAGCGTGCATATACTGCATCTGAAAAAATGGCAAAGGAATATGGAGAACCCGACACACTGAATGGATACGGAAGAAGAAATACTACATTGATGGCACTCGCACCAACTACTTCATCTGCTTTTATACTAGGACAAGTGTCGCAGAGTATCGAACCTGTGTGGTCAAACTGTTATGTCAAAGACATAGACAAAATGAAAGTAACTATCAAAAATCCTTTTCTTGAAAAGTTATTAGAGAAAAAAGGAAAGAACGACAGAGAAACATGGCAAAGTATTCGTGATAACGACGGGTCTGTTCAGTATTTAGATTTCCTTAGTGAGACAGAAAAAGCTGTGTTTAAAACATTTGCAGAGATAGATCCATATGTAGTTATCGACCAAGCATCTGACAGACAGAAATACATTGACCAAGGTCAATCACTGAATCTAATGATTGACCCGACCATATCTACAAAAGAAGTGAATGCACTCTACCTACATGCGTGGAAATCTGGAATAAAGACACTGTATTATCAACACAGTATGAACGCAGCACAACAATTCGGTAGAAAAAAACTTCAGGAAAATAAAAAGAATAATGTTGTCGAAGACCCAAATATTTGTATATCATGCCAGGCATAACTATATAATTTATGGAAAAATATATTGAACAATTCATCCTGAGCGCAGATTCAAAAGCCCTTGCAACGCTTTCACCAGACGGCATTATAAACGTTGTACCTGTCTCTTCTATTAAAGTAGTGGATGGAAAAATAATTCTGGTAAATTACTTTATGGATAAAACCTTAGAAAATATTACCGCAAACAACAAGGTATCGCTTGTTGCCTGGTCGAAAATGGTAGGATATCAAATCAAAGGATCAGTCGAATACACAACACAAGGAAATGTGTTTGACGATGTGGTAATTTGGATCAAAGAAACTATTCCAAGTCGTACAGTAAAAGGAGTTCTCATTATTTCCCCAGAAGAGATACATGATATTGCTCCAGGTAAAAATACAAAAGAAAGTTTAGTCTAGCTTACTATAAAAAATACACAAATATTTGTGTATTTTTTATAGTGTATATTGCTTGTTGAGTCAGGTCTCGGCGGTAATTTATCATACTACAAAACCGATCTTGTGGACATCGAGAAACTCCAAAGAATCTCAGGCGAATCAAAGATAAAGATCACTTACCAAGCAGGTGAGATGATCGCTATCCGTGAGAATACTTTAAATGGATCAGACAAGAATGATTGGTGGCAGATCTTTGAAAACGAAGACAAGAAAACCGCTATCTACTTCAAAGAAGATAAAGTAAAACTTCCAGAATTAGTGAAACCCCTTGAAAAAGAAAACAAGCCGACCGTTCTGTATAGGTATCGTTACCTTTTATATGCAAAGTGTTCATCATCTCTGTGGTCTTTCATTCATACCTATCGTAATTTTTGGTTTTTCTATTTATCTTCTTTGGGAAGTGTTATATGTTAAAACATATAACACTGGTGTTGTTGATTTCTACAATGACCAAAAGAATTACCGATCAATGAAATCTGATACTCTTTTGGAAGGGAGTGTAGCCATCCTTTATTGCTGTTTGGTATACCAATTCGCCAACTGTCATGTGTCCATTATATCAAAAAATGGGGATTTGTAGGGATTTGGGATACCGACTCACTTGCCTTAGCTTCGCCTTAGAAAAAGTGCTAAAATAGCCTTATAACACTTAAGCCTGTGGGTACTTAACTCACATACACCGCGTTTCTTAACAGATGTAATCAATGATGTGTTTTTCATAGAAAAATTATGTTATATTGATAATAGTCTATACATTCTAACATAGACGAGTATCTATATGAAAGTATCACATACAAAAAACATAAAAACTAAAAACGGTCAAAAAACACATAAAAGACCTTCATGGGTTCCAAAGACAGTTACATCAGAAGAAGAACTCTGTCCAGACTGTTTTAAGGTTGTTGGAGAGCGAAGTCGCTACAATCTTGTCTGTATGCTCGGTAAAGAAAAAAACGGACTAACCGTAACAGAGCTTACAGACAAAACGACACTTAAACAGCCTACGGTGACTCACCATTTACAAGTTCTCCAGTCTGTAAATGCAGTAAATGTTGTCCAGAATGGTCGCGAAAAAATATTTACTATTAACCGAGAAGCTCATTGCTTTGAGGAATGTAAAATACCTTTTTAATCATTAAACTAATTGTCTTATGTTAAAATATATTTCACTAGAAATAATCTCGGGAATTGTTGGGCTCATTGCTTTTGTTGTGATTGTTGCATCTCTTTGGAAACATAAACATATACACATTTTTGCTAAACAAAAATGGCTTTATATTCCCACGGTATTGCTTGTAATTTCAATTATTACAGGTTTTCTTGCAAATCGTACCTATCCTCCTAATTTTGCAATGCCATACTTCATGCATTCACATGCACCAGATGGTCTACCGCCTTCAATCCCATTTTCAAAAATTATCGACTTCTTTAAGAACCAAAATCACTTTGAGCGAGTAGATAATATAGGAGCAGACCCCAATAAAGTTCCTAACGAACCGCAGAAACCAGACGCCGATGGAATTGTGCGTATGTCACTCACTACAAAAGAAGTCCTTGCAGAAATCGCACCAAATATCTGGTTTAATTATTGGACATTTGATAAACAAGTTCCTGGCCCCATGCTTCGCATTCGTGAAGGAGACACAGTAGAAATGACTATTACTAATGATCCTTCTAGTTTACATGATCACAATATTGATCTACATGCAGTTACTGGGCCAGGTGGAGGGGCAACTATCACTCATGTTTCCCCTGGAGAAACAAAAGCCTTCAGGTGGAAAGCATTAAACCCTGGTTTGTATGTATATCATTGTGCTATGCCAAATGTGTCTACTCACAATTCTCATGGTCAGTATGGGATGATTCTTGTTGAACCAAAAGAAGGATTACCAAAGGTAGATAAAGAATTTTATGTAATGCAAGGAGAGCTATATACCACAGGACAACTTGGTAAAAAGGGTCTTGTACCATTTGACTCCCAAGCACTTCTAGATGGCAAGCCTAATTATGTGACATTCAATGGAAAGGTTGAGTCTGCACCAAGAATGCATGCTAAAGTTGGTGATAAAATCCGTATGTATGTAGGAAATGGTGGGGTGAATTTAATCTCATCATTTCATATCATCGGTGAGATATTTGATACAGTGTACCCAAATGCAAGTATTGGTGGAGCATTGGAGCATAATACTCAAGCGACCGCAGTCCTACCGGGTGGTGCAAGTATTGTAGAGTTTACAGTCGATGTGCCAGGTAAGTACCTCCTAGTAGATCATGCTCTAGCTCGTATGAACAAAGGTGCATGGGCAGTACTTGAAGTTTCCGGTGAAGAAAATCCTGCCATATTTAAAAGTATTGAAATCGGAAAAGAAAAATCAACAGAACATCCGCATGAATAAGTGATAATTAAGTCAAACAAAAAATACACGATCACTCGTGTATTTTTTGTTACTTTCTATCCATCTGAGTCGCACCACTTACCTAGGCAAGTGGGTTGACACCGATAATAAATTGTGTTGGCGGAGACGGAGAGATTCGAACTCTCGGTGCCTTTTAAAGGGGCACACCTCTTTAGCAAAGAGGCACGTTAGACCACTCCGACACGTCTCCATAAAAACAGAGACAGATTAACATATTGGAGCTCAAAATAAAAATACTACTTTAAGAAAACACTTATCCCCATTTAAAATCTATAGATAAAAAAATTTAACTAATTCTTTTTCCTAATTGCTTTTTTTATATCTTCAAAAGTACCTCCTACTTTTTTGTTTGGATTAAAAATATTTAGCGGGTCAAAAATATTTTTAATTTCTTGAAAAAGCTTATTTATTCTGGGGCCAAATTGCTGTTCCAAAAAGGGTGTCCGTATAATTCCATCATTATGCTCAGCAGTTATCGAACCTTTATATTCGTGTACCAGACTGTAGACTTTTTTCGAAAGTTCCAAAATAATATCATCAGAAAATGGAGAATCTAAGTCCATCAGTGGAATCAAGTGGAAATTTCCATCACCCAAATGTCCTTGAACCGTATAATCTAATTTATACTCATCCAGAAGTTTTTTAATTTTTGGTAGAAACTCCGGAAGGTATTCTGGTAAAACAATAATGTCATCGATAAACGGTGCTGTCCTCTTATGCTTAACATGCTTACGCAGCAAGTTAAAACTCTCATGACGAATACTCCAATACTTATTAGCCTCGATACTTGATTTGGCTATCCTTGTATAAAAGCCAAAGTGATTAATATGGTTTTGAACTTTTGTTAACTGCCTCTTAATCTCCTCCTCCGATTCGCCAGAAAATTCAACCATCAAAATCAATCGTGGAATATCACCCTTCAGAATCATAAAAATTTCAGGAATAAATTGAAATCCTAATTTAATAGCTTCCCAAAAACCTAACTGCTTAAAAAAATCCCAAAAAAACCTGACAGCCAAAATTATGCTCTTATCGTCATAAGTTTCCAAACTATCAGGCTTGAATGGCAAAATTTCCGCTACCAAGTCGCTAATATCTTCCAGTAAAGGTATAAACACTACAAGAATATTTGAGTGGGGACAGGTAGGTACTATTTTAAAATTAATTTCACTGACCAAGCCTAACGTTCCCTGTGATCCAATTATCAACTTACACAAATCAAATTTTCCCGTAACATTATCGTAAACATCCCACAAGGAATATCCTGCGGAATTTTTAGAAACATTCGGTTTTGCGACTCTAATTTCCTCATAATTTTTATTAATTAAGTCTAATATTTTAAAATATAAATCTTTTTCAAATATATCTGATGAATTTATTTTATCTTGCAATTCTTCTCTATTTAAAGGTCTTATTTCATATTCATTAGCATTTGATAATACCAACTTTAATGAGTTCACATATTGATCAACCTTTCCATATTTTATAGATTTTTCTCCTCCACTATTATTACCAATCATACCTCCTACCGCGTTAATTTCACGAGAAGCAGTGTATGCAGGCATAAATCGCATAATTTTGCGTGTAGCCTTGTCAAAATCTCTGTAAAAACAACCGGGTTCAACTACGACATAATCATGTTTTACTTCAATAATTTTATTCATGTAGCGAATAAAATCTACAACAATTGAATTTCCAAGTGGTCCACCTGACATATCTGTTCCAGCTGCCCTTGCGGTTATAGACAAATCTGGAATATTTTTTTTATTCTCATTAACCCATTTAACTAAAATCTTTATATCTTCAGTATTTTTTGGATAAACTACCACCTGAGGTCTTACCTCAAACAAGCTGGCATCATGAGAATATTTGTCTAGAGTATCTTCTCGAGTATCAATATCACCTTTAAACAAAGGTTTGAGTGTCTGAAAATTCATTTTTATTTTAGAATCATTTTTCTACTTTAGAAAATATTTCAGGATTATCATCACCTTCAACCACAAGGGTAGCCCACGCCCCCTTGTTCATCCTAGCTAAAGCATGATCCACTAGAAGATACTTGCCTGGCACATCTACCTTAAACTCAACGATAGATGACCCACCCGGAAGAACAGTTGTAGTTTGCACATTTTGCAATTTGGCTGACAATGGACCTATTGCACCTTCTGGATAAACAGTATCAAAAATTTCACCTATCACATGGAATGAGGAAATTAAATTAACCCCCCCATTACCAACAAAAATTCGTATTTTATCTCCAACTTTAGCTTTGAGACGAGGTATCGTCTCTATCTTACCGTTAAAAACAACATAATTAGGATTACCAGACAACAAAGCCTCGGGATCAAAAGCAACTAAGCCTTTTTTTCCCAAATTTCCCATCGTGTAAAGTTCTCCCTGAACAATATAAAATTCTTTGTCTACTTTTGACAGACCGTCCTTTGGCTCAACCAAAATAAGACCGTACTGTCCATGTGAATTATGTGTACTTACATTTGGCATAGCGCAATGATAGACATATAAACCAGGATTTAGAGCAGTAAAACGGAAAGTTTTTGTCTCCCCTGGCATAACGTTAGTAAGGGTTGCTCCTCCACCTGGACCGTTGACTGCATGTAAATCTATATTGTGATGATGAAGACTAGTCTGATCATTGGTGATAGTAAGCTCCACAAGATCTCCTTCCTTTACCCTAAGCATCGGTCCTGGAACCTTCCCATTATAAGTCCAATAATTGTAATAGATATTTGGAGCAATTTGCGATATTACTTCCTTAACTAACAAAGAAATCTTAACAACACCATCTGCATTATGGTTCTGGGGGTATTGGGGAACATTAGCTGTGTTTTCTCCAATATCTTCAACATATTCAAACTTATTTTTCTCTCTAAAAAATTCAATAATTTTGTTGAATGGAATTGAAGCCGGCATCTCTCCAGGAGCATGAGAGTGCATCCATGTTGGCATAGTAAATTGTGGTGGATAGGTCTTATTAGAAAAAAACCATGAGCCGTAGGCCAAGAATGCGAACAAAAGTGGTAAATATACACCTCTTTGACTAAATATTTTATGAATGACTCTATTATTCCAAAGATGAACTAAAAATATAATAATAGCCACTATAGCTATTATTGATGATATTAATTCTAAAAGAATATAGATAAACACACTGAGATTATAACATATTATCAAGCATACAGGTGGTATAAAAAATCATACTTACAGTATAATCTTCACGAAGCTCTTTTTACCTACTTTTAGTATAAGGTTATGGGAAATTTTAGCATAAGGATCAGTTATTTTTTCATCATTTTCTGCATTGCGAATTGCCCCCTCTTCAAAAAGTCTCCTCGCTTGAGACTTTGACTCTGCATAATTATTTTCTACCAAAATATCTAAAATAAGATCACCTTCTTTAGTTTTAATTTCTGGGATTATTTCAGGAATTTTTTTTTCGCTAAAAATTTTTTGCCAATTTTCTTTTGCTTTTTCAGCAACTTCAATTCCCTGATACATTTTTACAATTTCCAAGGCAAGTTCTAACTTTATATCTTTTGGATTTACTCCATCTGCAAGTCTTTTTTTCTTTAACTCTATTTCTTCCATCGAAACTCTAGTGCAATCAATAAATGTCTGAATTACACCTTCATCTGGTAGCGCCATAGTTTTACCAAACATTTGATCAGGACTTTCATTTAGAGCAATACCAGTGCCTAAACTCTTGCTCATTAATTTTTCACCTGTTGTAGGATTCACCAACAAAGTTGTTGTTAAAACAAATTTTTCTTTATTTTTATAACGCTTTAAAAGCGTTCTTCCAGCAAGCATATTAAATGTTTGATCTGTTCCTCCGATTTCTAAATCAACATCAAGCGCTACAGAATCGTATCCTTGCATAAGTGGATAGAAAAATTCATGAACGAAAAGCGGTTTATTTTCTGAAATTCTCTTTTCAAACATATCTCTCTCAAGCATTTGTTGAACAGTAAAATTTGAAGCGAGTTCAATTAATTTATGAAAATCAAGTTCTTTAAGCCAAGTGCTATTAAAAACAAACTCGACTGGATTTTCTTTATTATCAAAATCTAAAATTTTTCCAATTTGTTCTTTAAAGGTTCTAAGATTATTCAAAACCTGCTCTTTTGTTAGCATCACCCTAGCTGCAGATTTATCTGTTGGATCTCCTATCATCGCTGTAAAATCACCAACAAGCACAACTATTTTATGCCCTAATTTTTGAAGTCTCTCAAGAAGAAGATAATTTGTAGAATGTCCTAAGTGAACATAGTCTGCGGTTGGATCAATTCCAACATACACTTTTAGCTCTCTACCAGAAAGCAAAGCTTCTTCGAGTTCTTTTTTTGAAGGATAGATAGAATCAACACTTCTAGATAGAAGCTCAGCAATCTTTTCTTTATCGGTTATTACTGCCATATGCTTAATACTATATATGTCTATGTGCTATCATCCTACTAAGTAATCTGTTAAAAATCAAAAGGAAATGAAACTAGAAGAGGCCCAAAAAATCGTATTTGAAGCAAAACCGGTATTTAAAAAGCTATACGAAACATACAAAAACAAAAATTGGAGTGAATACATAAACGACAATTTTCCTACGTCTCCTACAAATGAACTGTCTTTGGAACTAAAAAACACTTTTCATTCTGTTGTTGAAAAACTTTTAGGTAAAGAAAAAGCCAAGTTAGCCACAGAAAGTTTGAACCAAACGGGCTTTGTAGATACAGCCGATCATCACGGGCTTTTATGCCACCCCTTCTTTTTTAATTTCGATCTCGCAAAGGTTTCAAAAAGTGTTAAAAATAGACCTTCAACACAAATCGTATTAACAGTTGGTGGAATCTCCCCGACAAACTCGTCATTTCCTCGATCATTTTTTTTTCATGATAAAAGTCTTAATTTACAAAAAGTTCATCTAACTTCTCTAAAAGGCCGACGGCGATCGCTTTATGGTCTTCCCAAGACAGAATCTTTTACAAAAATAAAAGATCAGATCTGGGGTTTTAATATTCCCAAACCAAGCAAAGACAGATTTGTATGGCTTTGTGAAAAATGGAACAGAAATGAACAAATACAAAAAGCTAATCGTTTTTGTGAACAACTTACGACAATGAATGATATTTGGTGGGATGAAATATTTGGAAACTCACGCGGAAATCTTTTATATCTTGAAGTAGAAGAATTGATTAAAGAACTTATAATTTCCAAACACCTCTCTAAACAGACAAAAATCTGGCAGATACTTTTTGATGAAGAAACAAGAAAAAAATATATTTCTAGCTACGAAAAGATAACTGGCGCCCACGAAACACAAACCAAAAAAGGAACTCACCTATTTTGGTATATAGACGAAAAAGAAAATACTCGCAAACAACTTTGGATTAGTGAAAATTCTCTGATATCAGAAGATATAAAAATAAATATTCCTCTCAAAGAAGAAATTTTAAAGGAAAAACTTCTAGACTATTCATTACTGCCATCAATGGCTCTGTGTTACTCAATCCTTTCTTTTTATTATGATCTCTCTTTAGGCGGAGGTTTTTCACAAATTCAATATTTAGGAGATATGAAAAAAGCTTGGCTAAATGTATTTAGAGAAGATGAAGAAAAAGTATCAAAAATAAGAACTGATATTTTTTCGGGAGAATCAGGAATTATTGGAATATCTGATAGAAAAAATACACAACTTGCCACACTGGCTGATATTTTTTTGTATAGTAAGCACAGTGAAGATGCAAATAAAATGGTTGAAATAGCTCTCTCAAACACATCTATTGAACAATCACTCAATGCTATGATGTATGAGTTTTTAGAAATTGTAACCGGCTCATATCAAAATATAGAAAATATGCCAGAAATCCACAAAACAATTAATGTCTAAAGAAATAAAAACAAAAAAAGAAAAATGTCTTTACTGTGGAAATAATCCGACTAATCATTTTCGTGCATATACATTTCAGACCATTTCAGTGCTTGTTACCCCTCTAGTAATTGCGATGTCATATCTAGAAAACAAAGTGACATTTACGATTATAAAAACAATCCTGAAGCCATATCTTTTATTTTTTAGAATTTTTGGACTTTTAAGATTTAATACGGACATAGAAAAAGCAAATACGGAAAGATCAAAAGTGATCTGGGAAGAAGCGAAGAAAAGAAATATAGAGATGGAGCAATTTGTAATAATTGGAAAACCAATTGAGCAATACAGAGCAAAAATAAATAATCGTTGGTATTTTTTTGAAAGTCTTCCAATCCCCCCTGAACTCCATGCCAAATCTTACGCATGGATGGATGACAAAGAAATGTTAAAAAAACTTTTTAGAAAAAATAATATTGCGACTGCGCGTGGAAAAAGTGTGTGGAATAAAAGAAGCGCGATAAAAACCTTAGAAAAACTAAAAACCACAATGATTGCAAAACCACGGCTCGGAAGTCGCGGAAGACACACTACAACGCACATCAACACGAAAGAAGAAATGGGGCATGCATTTAAGGTAGCGAGCACTCTTTGTCAGTTTGTTGTTATTGAAGAACATCTTGTTGGAAGCGTTTATAGAGGCACATATGTAAATGGGGAAATTGTTGGCATACTCAAGGGTGATCCCCCACGAATTACAGGAAATGGAATCTCATCAATAAAATCTTTAATTGAGAAAAAAAATAAAGAAAAGCATCAGAAAGTTAAAGATGTTGAGATAAATAAAAAACTTGAAGATTTTTTGGCGCGAAATGGATATACACTTGAATCAATTCTTGAAAAAGATAAAACTATTGACCTTTCAGAAAAAATTGGGCTTTCATACGGAGGATACGCCAAGGAGATGCTAGAAGAAACTCACCCAAAAATTATCTCCGAACTTAAGCGCGCTGGCGACTTACTAAAAGCACCTGTTGTTGGATTTGATTTTATTATTGAAGATCCAACAAAAGATCCTGAAGGAAAAACATGGGGAATAATTGAAGCCAATTCTCTCCCCTTTATAAATCTTCATCACTTTCCACTTGAAGGAGAATCTAAAAACGTTGCAAAAAAAGTTTGGGATTTGTGGAACAGAAAATCTAAATCCACAAACTAAGAATTTCTGACATAAAAGCCACAGAAACTAAACTGTAACCCGCTTCAATCAAAAATAATTTATAGCTTCTATTTTGCCAGAGCATTGGTGAAGCATAGGCAGGCAAAGCAAATGCAAACCAAAACATATAAACTGCCGGAAGTTCCATACCTATTGAAAGAAGAGTATACAAAACAAAAGAAGTAACTATTGTCATAGAGACTTGAGCAACCATTGAGCGTCTAATATGCCTCATTGCTGATTTTGTAATTACTTTATTATGAATTCCAAGAAGTTTTGACCAAACACCACCAAACATAAGTGGCGAAAACCAAATCAAACCTAAAGCAAATGAAGCTACGGTTGCAAATAATATTGGAGTAATCATAAATTATAAAAAAGTATTAATTAATGAATAAATTGTAACATAAAAACATACTTTTGTGCCAAGAAAATAAGAAGTATAATAGAGAAATGAAAACAAACATCAAATATCTGCTCGGAGGTCTAATTGCTCTTATAGTCCTTATAAGTCTTCTTGTGTATTTACAGAAACAAAGCGAAGGACCAGGAGAACTTGATCAATTCGCAACATGCTTAAAAGAAAAGGGTGCGAAATTCTACGGAGCTTTTTGGTGTCCTCATTGTAATAATCAAAAGAAAATGTTTGGAAAATCTGCAAAACTCCTTCCCTATGTTGAATGTTCCACACCTGATGCCTCTGGACAAACTGAAGATTGTAACAAACTGGGAATAGAATCTTACCCGACATGGATTTTTGCCGATGGTTCAAAACTTAATGGCGAAATTCCATTACAACAATTAGCAGAAAAAACATCTTGCCAATTACCAGTCAAAAATTAAATAAACATGGTTCAATTCATAAATAATTCACTTGGATTTCTTACACTTATTGGACACCCACTTATTATCACCTGCCTTATTATTTTTTTTACAAAGCAACCTCTACCAATTTATCAATTTCTGAAAAAAAACGGGCTTCTGTTTGCGTTTTTCTTTGCCTTCATCGCAACCGCAGGGAGTTTGTTTTATTCTGACGTTGCTGGGTACGAACCGTGCAAATTTTGCTGGTTTCAAAGAATATTCATGTATCCACTATCTCTCCTATTCTTAATTGCTCTAATAAAAAAAGATAAAAATATAAATCTATACGGATTTTGGATGGCTGGAATTGGAGGTTTGATTGCACTAAACCACTACATTCTACAAATAACAGGAACTTCAATACTTCCATGTTCTGCTGTTGGATATTCTGTATCTTGCAGTAAAGTTTTCGTTCTAAAATTTGGATACATAACTATTCCAGTGATGGCTCTAACAGCGTTCATTCTCATAATTATCTCTCTAATGTATGCAAGAAAAGAGTCTACTCAAAGCATCGACCAATCTCTCTAAAGCTTTTCGCCTTAATCCTAAAGAAATTCAGGCCCTAAAAAAACTTGGAATTTTAACTATCGCCGATCTTTTGTGGCACTTCCCCTCAAGATACGATACCAATCTATCTTCAACACAAATCAGAGATCTTACAAAAGGAATTCATACAAATGTATACGGAACGATAAGTAAGCTAAAAACTTCAAAAACTTGGAAAACTAAAATTGCCATAGCCAGCGGGACCCTTTCTGACGGCACCGGAAGCATTGAAGTGGTTTGGTTCAATCAACCATATATTGCCAAAATGACCCCAGAAGGAACGCTGGTAAAAATATCAGGGACAGTATCTCAGAGAAAAAATAAAGGTGGCGAAGAAAAAGCACGTCTATATTTTTCTAATCCAGAAATTACGCCAATAGAAAAAGCGCCGATTGCTGTTGGGGATTCTTTGTTTGGCGATAGTGAAGCTTCAATCCTACCTATATATCCTGAAAGCAAGGGTGTTTCTAGCTTATGGATACGTCATACCATCAAAAAAGTTCTCAAGGCAGGGATACATAAAGAAATTGAGGATGTTTTACCGGAAAGTTTAAGAGAAAAACTGAGTCTTCCTAGTGTATCAACCGCCCTGATGTGGATACACAGCCCTAAAAAACAGAAAGATTTTGAGGTGGCCAGAAAAAGATTTTCTTTTGAAGAAATATTTTTGATACAACTTAAAAATATTTTTGAAAGAAAAGAAATTCAATCATTTGGCGCACCAACCATAACAGATGCAAAAGATTTTATAGAAAAATTTGAAAAAACTTTACCCTTTAAAATGACAGCTTCTCAACTTAGAGCAATCTCAGCTATTGCTAACGACTTTAAAAAAGGCGTGCCCATGCTTAGACTTTTAAACGGAGACGTAGGAAGTGGCAAAACGCTTGTGGCAGCAGCAACCTTATATGCAATTCTTAAAGAAGAGCGGGCTTTCAAAGAAAAAATGCAAGCAGCATATATGGCACCAACCGAAATCTTGGCTACCCAACAATTTGAATCTCTCATAAAACATTTAGGAGAATTTGGATTTTCAATCGGACTACTTACTGGAAAAGGCGCAAGAAAATATCCTTCAAAAGTTAATCCTGAGGGTTTTACGACAATATCCCCTCGCCAACTTCTTACATGGGCAGAAAAAGGTCAGATAGATTTGCTTATTGGTACCCATGCTTTATTTCAAAAAAGAGTAAAGTTTAAAAATCTTGGATATGCAATTATCGACGAACAGCACCGATTTGGTACGAACGAAAGAAAAAAGTTAGTTCGAAAAGATAATGCCATGCCTCACTTCCTTTCAATGACAGCAACTCCAATTCCCAGAACTTTAGCACTCACCCTCTATGGCGGTTTAGATCTCTCTCTTTTAGATGAAATGCCTCTCGGCAGAAAAAAAATAGAAACAAGTGTGGTTGCACCCAATAAAAGAGAAGATATTTACGAATTCGTAAAAAAAGAATTAGAAGCCGGAAGACAAGCATATATTATTTGTCCTCGTATAAACGAGCCAGATCCTAACAAAGAAAAAGCACTGAACGCAAAATCAGTCATAGAGGAAAGTAAAAGACTTAAAAAAGAAATATTTAAAAAATTTTCAATTGGAATACTTCACAGCAAAATGACTCCTTCAGAAAAAGAAAATTCCATGAAAGACTTTCTTAATAAAAAAACCGATATACTTGTTGCAACATCTGTTGTTGAGGTGGGAGTAAACGTCCCAAACGCAACAATAATTATTATTGAAGGCGCCGAAAGATTTGGGCTTGCCCAACTTCACCAACTTCGTGGGCGTGTAGGACGCGACAAACATCAGTCTTACTGTTTTGCATTTGCAGAAGGAAAAAGCGATAAAACAATTGAAAGATTAAAAGCTTTTAAGGATGCAAAAAATGGATTTGAACTTGCCGAATTAGATTTGAAGCTTCGTGGTGCTGGAGACTTAGGCGGAGAAAAACAATGGGGTATTTCAGACTTGGCAATGGAAGCAATAAAAAATATTAAGCTTGTTGAAATTGCTCAAGAAGAAGCAAAAGCACTTGCCGAAAAAGGAAAAGAAAATTTATCTCTAGAACTTCGCACTGCAATAGAAGAAAAAGAAATAATTCATTTGGAATAAATCCAGCACTAAATCCGGCCTAGGCC
>CAZAOU010000013.1:19820-20221 GCA_964487135.1 uncultured Candidatus Saccharibacteria bacterium | reverse complement strand
TAGCACAAGACAAGCTTATAGGATGATATGGAATGGAATCACTCAATTTCTTACTGAACATTGGGATTGGGTGATAGTTACTCTTTTTGTGATACTTATTCTTTCCATTCTGAATTACTTTGCAACAGGACGTTGGGCGATGCTTGGAAGTGTTTTGTATAACTACCTTTACTTTGGAACACTATTCATCCTCACTCTCATATTTGGGCCAGAGGTTTTTGCTAATGATTGGTTTAAAATTGTTTTGTTTGTTGTGTATGTGATCTGCTTCGTATTGGTCGGAAAGATCCTCAAGAAGACTGGAATAAGGAGGTAGAAATGAGGCACGAATTGAGATACCTCTAAAGTGTCTCATTCTGTCTCATTTTGCTAAAATAACTATATTCCTCAAGGAGCAGTTA
>CAZAOU010000013.1:0-19810 GCA_964487135.1 uncultured Candidatus Saccharibacteria bacterium | reverse complement strand
GGTGATGAAGAAATAACAAGAGAAATTCCGAATATTGGTGAAGATGCTTTAAAATCAGAATGAGACAGTGACCGAGACGGTTAGAAAACGCTTACTTTGCTTGGTATACAAAAAGAGCATTGAGACCGAGACGCCTCATACAAGGAGTAGAAGGGATCTCAAAGGGTGTTGAAATGCCTCGCCCTGTGGGTACCAGACCGCGACAGTCAGTTTTTGACGGAACGGACAAAACTGCCGAAAGAAAATGTGGTAACATTTTCGTCAGGGACTCGAACGGCAGAGTATAGTTTTTCGAGTACGAAATATTACGAGCCGGTGCCCAGAAATAAAATATTTGACTGAAATATTTTATTTCGAGGGAGAGATTCCCTGATCGTCAACCAACGTTTTTAACTTTATTTTTTTCAATACTTTTTAAAACACCTATCTTGAACACTAGGACTTTCGTTTGGAAGTGTTATCATTTTTATATGAATACACAAAAAGGATTTTCAAAAATTTTAGGAATTATTATTGGTTTAATAGTTATTGGTGGAGGCGTTTATTATCTAAATATAGATTTAAGACCTTGTATTTTAAATGTGGGTCAAGAAAATAAAGAGATATGTTTTATGAAAAAGGCATTAAAGACAGGTAATTATGATATTTGTTCTAATATAGAAACATTATATAGAGAAAAACGTTGTGTAGATTTAATCAAGTCTGGTGACACACAAACAATAGAATCTGTATTAAAATCACTTTAGTTTCTTTAAAAATATTTTTCTATAAAACATAGTGTTCTCCTCTAATAAAAGAGTTCTAACGTCAAAAAGCCTTTAGCAAGACTAAAAGCCTCTGGCGAGGCTAAACCTCGCCAGTATTAGTTTAGCGTCATATTTTTTTTCTGGTAAAATATAATCATGAAAGGATATATCACAAATATTGAAAAGATGTCGCTTGAGAATGATAATTTTCGCAAGGTTTTATATACAAGCAAAAACAGTCAGCTTGTATTGATGTCGCTTCTTCCGGGCGAAGATATAGGCGAGGAGGTTCATGATGTGGATCAGTTTTTTCGAGTGGAGAAAGGTGTCGGCACCGCTATATTAAATGACATTTCGCATAATATTTCAGACGGCAGTGTTGTCGTGGTGCCTGCTGGCGCGAAGCATAATATTATAAATACAGGGAGCGACGGAATGAAGCTTTACACTCTCTATATGCCTGCACATCATCGCGATGGTGTGATTCATAAAACAAAAGAAGAAGCCGAAGCCGATACAGAAAATTTTGATGGCAAAACAACCGAGTAAACGTTTCCACTAGGCCAGACCTAGTGATTTTATTTTTTTAAAAACCTATTATTTCAAACAAGGTTGCAAATAGTTTTTTCAAAATACCCCAAGTGTAAATTTTATTTTGTTTGCCTTTTTCTTCAATACTAGAAGATGTGGCGGTGTTTTCGGACACTTTCTGATTGTTTTTGTCGTCTTTAGTTGGTGAAGATAATACTGGAGGCGTCTGGATTGATTTTTCATAATCCTCAGCACTTTCTAGTTTTCCTTCTACTTTAGTTCCGTCTGGTCTAATTCCGGTTTTGGTTGTTCCGTCAATTCCAACACCGTAGGCACCAGCAACAAAAGGTGCTGTTATAAAAAGGGATGTTGCTATGCAGGATGCTGATTTTTGTTTAGTTATTTTCATAGTATTTTGTTACTGCAATTATAACATTTTTATTAACCAACTAGGATAATTTCACGTCTTCGCTAGGCCAGGCCTTAAGATAATAGTGTTTTCGCTAAATAATTTTAAAGAGATATAATTAAAAGATGTCACTATTTATTGCACAATTTTTAACTGTTGCTTTGGTTCACCTTCTTGCGGTTATAAGTCCGGGGCCGGATTTTGCAATGGTTACAAGAAATAGCATTATTTATTCTAGAAAAATAGGAATTTATACTTCAATTGGAATTGCTGTTGGAATAATGGTTCATGTTGCATATTCACTTTTGGGAATTGGTTTTCTTATTGCTAAATCAATTATTCTTTTTAATGTAATCAAGTTTATTGGTGCTGGGTATCTTATTTACATTGGATATAAATCTCTTAGAGCAAAACCTTCTGCTGAGACAAAGATAGAAACCGGAACAGCAAAAGAAGAGATAGGTTTGTGGTCTTCTTTTAAAATTGGATTCCTTACAAATGCTTTAAATCCAAAAGCAACACTATTCTTTCTAGCATTATTTACTCAAGTTATTGACCCAACTACTCCAAAAACAATTCAATTTGCATACGGAATTGAGATGATGATTATTACATTTATCTGGTTTGCACTTGTTTCACTATTTTTTTCAAACTCTCTTATCAGAAAAAAAATAGGTAAAGTTCAGCATTATGTAGAAAGGGTAACAGGGGCGGTTTTAATTGCTTTAGGTATAAAGGTTGCTTTGACAGGGCATAAATAGATTTTTACAAAACTGATAGTGGATTCTTAGTAATTACTAAAATATAAAAAAATGCAATCACAAAAAATTACTCCAGCTATATGGTTTTCGGCAGAGGGAGGAAATATTTCTAAACTTATTGAATATTACAAACAAGTCTTTGGCAATGACTTTGAATCAGAAGAAATTATGAAACTCGGAGATACGCCAAGCGGAAACACCGAAATGTGTAGTGTGACATTTTTTGGACAAAAATATTCGGTCATGTGCACCGAAAAACCCCATCAGCCTTTAAATGATTCTTTTGCAATTATTATTAATTGTGAAGATCAGAATGAGATAGATAAGTTTTGGAATTACTTTACAAAAGACGGCAAAGAATCACAGTGTGGCTGGTGTGTAGACAAATACGGATTGCGTTGGCAAATTATTCCAAATAATTTTGGTGAACTTATGAGCAGGCCAAATTCTTGGAAAGTTATGATGGGACAAAAAAAGATTGTAATCGAAGATTATTTGAAGTAAAAAATTTCTGCATGGTTTATATTTCTAGTTTTGTTTTCATATAAAAAATCGACCTATTTCATTCGGTCGTCAACTTCACTTCAAGCTGGTTGTGGCTCGGGGAGCGGAACACCAAGGGATGCAGCTCTTTCCTTAAGCTTTTCAAGAGCTTCTCGTGCCTTGCTTTTATTTGGGGGCAGAGGAGTGCACGCTATGAAGCATGATCCTGCATATCCAAAAATGAATGGCAGCTTAACAATGCTGGTCATAATTGTGTCTGTTGACGTGTATTCGCATGCTTTCCACACTATTGTAATGGTAAGATACATGCTCAACGGAAACAGTGGTCGATGACACCAGATGAGTTGGTTGCGATGCCCCTCAGCAAGTTTGAGGTAAACTCCTTTTTTGATATTTGCTAGATTAAATTCATCATTCGATAGCACCAGATGGTGAGAAAGAAGAATAAATTGGTAATCAAGCCATATCATGAAGAGCATTTTTACTGGTGAGTCAGACAGTTCAACGCTCCATATAAATATGGAGACAATGCTTGATAGACCTGCTAACACGAAGCAGACTCCTGACCAGAAGAAACAGTCAATACCAAAGTATTTTTGGATTTTCTGAGTAACCGGCTCAACAAACTTGTCGATGAGTGCAAAATCAGCTGGCGTAATTTGGGGTATTTCAGGCATATTAAGTTTTGGGTGAGGGTTGTAACTCTATGAAAAAACAAGCTCGAGTAGCTTGAAATCGTCAAAGAACTGGGGTTGATGGGAGTTATATAAACATAAGTAATGTAAATAGACAATATGATACAATTTAGACTAGTCGTTATTACCTTAATTAAAATATATTTATGACCACAATAATTTTACTTGCTGTTGCTGGAGCGGTTATCGCTGCGGTAGTAGGAACATTTTGGTATTCACCAAATACTCCAATGGGAAGAATTCATATGCAGTCATTCGGATTTTATAATCTGTCCGAGGAAGAACAAAAGAAAAAAATTGAGGAGGCAAAACCAATGATGTGGAAGATGTATGTTGGACAGATGACCCTCTCGTTTCTCACCGCTTTTGCTGTTGTGTTTATTGTAACGATGAGTATGCAGAATGGACTTACTTTTGGGATGGCGCTAGGGTTTGTTGCTATGAATTGGCTTTGCTTTATTGTTCCAACAATTGGTTCAGGAGTTATTTGGAGTAATTGCGACAGAAAACTTGCTTGGAAAAAATTCTTTTCAGATATATTTTCAAACCTAGTTACATTGTTGTTGGTTGCGGTTTTGGCAAAGTTTTTTGTTTAAAATAAATTTATAGTTAGTTAAATATGAAGAATAATACAATTATTTGTTTGATTGTTACTCTCGTTGTTGGTTTTGGTGTTGGTTATGCTGTGGGGAACGGCAAGATTTCTTCTAATTCTAATGAATCATTAGATAATACTCACAAAATGCCGGATGGTTCTATGATGGAAAATGACAATAGTATGTCGGGCATGATGCATAGCATGAACGCTTCTTTGATGGGAAAGACAGGTGATGACTTTGACAAAACATTTATTGAAGAAATGATCGTGCATCACCAAGGTGCTGTTGATATGGCTGAACTTGCTTTAACAAATGCAAAACATCAGGAAATTAAAAACTTGGCCAATGCTATAATTGTTGCTCAAAACAAAGAAATAAATGATATGAAGGTTTGGCATCAAAATTGGTTTAAAGTGAGGTAGTTTGGTGGAAGTGGGGATTGCCGGCGGGGCCATTTTGGCCCCGCCGGCCTCTTTTTTCTCAATCTAATCACACCCTTGACAAATCCTAAAAAAAGAGGATAGTTGGGTTATGAATAGGGTATTTAAAGAGATAAAAGATATGAAAAAGGCTATAAAAATAGGTTTTTTGGCATTTGTGGCGGTTTTAATAGTATCGGTGCCATTTGGTGCTTCTGCTTATATAAATCCTTCTCTTTCACTAAGTAGTGAGGGGGGGAATTATGTGAGAGTTATTGTAAATGGTGATCCAAACGCTAGCGTTACTCTATATTACAGAACTAACGATAATTCATATCAATCTTCAACTAATATTGGTTATACAGACAATGGTGGATATTTAAATACCACAGTAAATAGTAATAGCTACAACATTTCTCCGGGCTCTTACGCTTATATCTCAATAAATGGAAACCAGTCATCTTCACAGATGTGGCCATACTACAATGGAGGAAATTACAGCAATATATATCTAAGTCAAAGTAATGTTTCTCTAAATTCTGGAGAAAGTAGAGATATAACAATCTACGGAGGTAACACAAATAGTTACTATGTTTCTTCTGGAGGAAATTCAGACATTGTCTCTTCATACATAAGTAGCAACCGACTTTCTCTTTCAGCAAGAAATTCTGGATCAACAACTTTGACTATCTGTTCTACTGGTTCAAATAATTACGGATCAAGTTGTGCCACTCTCTATGTAAATGTTTCAAATTTTGATTACTACAATTCACCAGTAACAGTTAGTCCAAGTAGTGTTTCTGTAGGTGCAGGACAGACAGTTTCTGTAAATGTTTATGGAGGGTCAGGTGTTTATCATGTTTCTTCAAATTCTGATTCATATGTTGCGTATGGAAAAATTATTGGAAACAGATTGGACATTTATGGAATAAATTCTGGAACTACTAATATCAATATCTGTTCAACTAGATCTTCTTACTACAGTAGTTCTTACAACAATAACTATGTATACAATAGCTGTAAGGATGTATACGTAAGTGTGTCTTCATATGGAAGCTCAATAAATTATTACAACAACTATCCATCTTACGGACAAAATACTGCCGGAGTTTTTTTGAGTCAGATTCCTTACACCGGCAATAGTCTTTCTTTCAAAGTTGTATTCTTTTACATCCAATTATTCTTGTGGAGTGCATTTGTAACATTCATGATTCTTAGAAAGAAAAACAGAGTAGCTTTTGCAGGAATGAGTGCTTCAGAAAGAATTGCCTTGTTTAAAAAAGAAAATTTAAAAAATAAATCCCTTTAAAGTTTGAGAGGGTAAAGCCTCCATCCGCTCTAGAGCGGATGGAGGCTTTACTTATCTATAGATCTCCCCCTACAACATAATTTTGAGCACGGATATCCGCCTACTGGCAGATTCCTCGTGCTCGCGTCAGTCACGCTCGCAAGTCTCAAAATTATGTTGTAGGGGGAGAGGTGTCTACTTATCCACAGTATTATAATTGACAGGTGAACTATAGTTCACCTATAATATAAACATATAAATTATAAGCTAGTTTAATAAATAAAGAGATGAAAAAATATTTTTTGGCCCACGCTATAAAAAGTGAATTAGATAGAGTTAATCAAGAAATTGATATAAAGATTATCAAGGGGGTTTCTTATATAAGAGAGTCAAGAAGACACAAAATGCTCCTTTCTCAACTAAAACAATTAAGAAAGAATAGAGCGACTGGATGGATGAGCAGAGCTGCTTCAATGGTATCGCTTTTCATGTTCTAAATATTTTGTAGAATTAATATTAATTGATGAGTGATTACCAACAAAAAATAATTTCTTTTTACAACCGCCATAGGAGAATGCCGGGGTATAAGGAGATTATGGATATAACAGGTTTTAAATCTAAAAATGCAGTCTACAAACTTATCAATAAACTTGTTGATGCTGGAGTTGTATACAAAGATCAAAAAGGAAAATTAACACCAGCAAAGTCGCTTGAGGAAGTTCCGGTTCTTGGACTTGTAGAAGCCGGAATTCCAACCGTTGCTGATGAAATATCTTCTGACACGATGAGTATTGATGATTATTTAGTTGAGCACAAAGAGTCTACATACATTCTTGAGGTAAAGGGCGATTCTATGATTGAAGCAGGAATTCAAGAGGGAGATCTTGTTATTGTTGAGAGAAAAAAAGAACCAAAAGAGGGCGACATAGTTATCGCTGAAGTTGATGGCGGTTGGACAATGAAATATTTAAGAAAAAAATCTGGGAAAATATATCTTGAACCAGCTAACAAAAATTACCAACCAATATATCCAGAATATCAAATGAACATTGCCGCTGTTGTTAAAGGTGTAATAAGAAAGTATTAAAAATAAGTATTAAAAGTATTTTTATAGCCCATATTAGGGCTTGTTTGCTATTTGGGTTCTTTTGTTACAATACCCTCTATGAAAGGAAAAAGGATGTCTGTTGCTAATATAGTTGTAAAAACTCTTGAGGAACATGGGGTTTCCTATGTTTTTGGGGTCCCCGGAGAAGAGGTTGAGGATATTCTTTTTGCTCTACAAAAATCAAAAATAAAGTTTATTCCAACACGACATGAGCAGGGTGCTGCTTTTATGGCAAATGTCTGGGGAAGACTTACTGGAAAGGTTGGAGTTTGTCTTTCAACACTTGGTCCAGGTGCAACCAATTTGGTAACTGGTATTGCAGATGCATATTTGGACAAAAGTCCGGTTTTGGCTATTACTGGGCAGGCTGATACAGGTAGACTTCACAAAGAAAGTCATCAATATATAGATGTTTCGGCAATGTTTAAACCTATTACAAAGTGGAATGCATTAATTTCTAATTCAAAAATTGCAAAAGAGATAACCACTAAAGCATTAGCAATTGCTACGAGTGAAAAACCAGGTGCAACACATATAGATATTCCTGAAGACATTGCAGAACAGGATTCTGATGATTTTACAATAAAGGTTAAGAAAAATATTCTTTCAAAACCCAAAGCCGAAGATATTGTCTCAATTGTTTCTCTTATAAAAAAGGCAAAGAAACCAGTATTTTTTGTTGGAAATGGAGTTATGAGGATGAATGCCTCGGAGGTTCTTACAGAAATTGCAGAAAAATATAATATTCCGGTAATAACCACTTTTATGGGAAAAGGTGCTGTTTCTGATGAATTATCTATTTCGCTTGGTTCCTTGGGTCTCAAAGCTAAAGATGTCCCAGGTGTTATTTTGGATTCGTCTGATCTTGTGATTTGTGTTGGATATGATATTGCCGAAATTCATCCTTCTGTTTGGAATAATGGTAATAAAAAAATTATTCATATCGATTCGGAAGATTTTCATATATATAGAGAATATGATCCAGAAGTTTCTGTTGTGGCAAATGTAAAAGTTGTTCTTGAAGATTTAGCAACAGAACTTCGCAAGTCAAAAATCAAAAAATATTCGTCGTGGTTTTCTTCTGCCAGAGAATATATTTTGTCGCAACATAAGTCGTATTCTGATGACTCAAGAATTACCACACCGCTCGTTTTAAATATTTTGAGATCGGTTATGAAAAAGAATGACATTTTAATTTCTGATGTAGGATCACACAAAATGTGGATTGGAAGAAATTTTAAAGTTTTTAAGCCCAATACTTGCATAATTTCTAATGGATTAGCCAGTATGGGTATTGCTCTTCCGGGTGGAATTGGGGCCAAGCTTGCAAAACCAAATGTGAGAGTTGTATCGGTAATGGGTGACGGTGGATTTTTGATGAACTCGCAAGAAATTGAAACAGCAAAGCGCATGGGAATTCCATTTGTGATTATAGTCTTAAATGATAACGATTACGGATTGATTTCTTGGAAGCAAAAGACTAGTAAAGGAAAAAGTTTTGGAACCAAACTTTCAAATCCTGATTTTGTGGCTTACGCAAAAAGTTTTGGCATTGAGGCATATCATCCAAAAAACAAATTAGAAATAAAAGAAACTTTAAAACATGCTATCGACTCCCTAAGATTGTGTTTGGTTGTTATTGATATTGATCCATCTGTAAATCTAGAGTTGTCACAAAAACTAGGACAAAATCTAAAATTTAAAATTTAGTATAATGTTTTTATGTCTATACAAACACTAAACCCATATACAGAAAAAATAGAAAAAACATACAAGATTATATCGTCTAAAACTATTAATTTAAAAATTAAAAAATCTCATATTGCTCAAACTTTTTGGAAAAATAAATCAATAAAGTATCGCGCATCTTTAATGATTAAACTTTCCAAGTTATTGCTAAAAAATAAAAATATATATGCAAAGGTAATAACCAAAGAAATGGGAAAACCTATTTTGCAGTCAGTTTCTGAAATTGAAAAATGTGCTTTGAATTGCGAATTTTATGCAAAGAATGCCTCAAAATTTCTTAAGGAAGAAATCCATGATACAGAATTTAAGCATGCTCGAATTGAGTTTGAACCGCTTGGCGTTGTGTTGGCGGTTATGCCTTGGAATTTTCCTTTTTGGCAAGTGTTTAGATGTTCGGCCCCTATTTTGATGGCTGGAAATAGCATATTGTTAAAACATGCTTCAAACGTCCCAGCTTGTGCTTTGCTTATAGAAAAAATTTTTATTGATGCAGGTTTTCCAAAAGAGTTATTTCAAACATTACTTGTTGAATCAAAAGATGTAGAGAAAATTATAAGAAATAATTATGTTAAAGCGGTTACTTTAACTGGTAGTGAAGGAGCGGGGAGTCGGGTTGCATCAGTTGCGGGCAGTGAGATAAAAAAAGTAGTTCTTGAGCTTGGAGGGTCAGACCCTTTTATTATTTTGGATGATGTGTCACTTGTCGATGCTGTTGATGCAGCAATAAAATCAAGAATGCCTAACGGAGGACAAGTCTGTGTCTCGGGAAAGAGATTTATTTTACATAAAAAAATTGCTAAAAAAGCTATTGAGATAATAGAGCAAAAAACTAAGAAAATGATTTTAGGTGATCCGATGGATATAAAGACTGAAATGGGTCCATTGGCAAAAAAAGATATTAGAGATGAGGTTAATGAGCAGGTAATTAATTCAATAAAAAAAGGTGCAAAGTGTTTAGTGGGAGGAAAAATTCCTCCACGCAAAGGTTTTTTTTATGAACCAACGGTTCTTGTTGGGGTAAAAAAGGGAATGCCCGCTTTTGATCATGAGATATTTGGTCCAGTTATGAGTGTGATTGTTGTAAAGGATGATGAAGAGGCCATAAGAGTTTCAAATGATCATGCGTATGGATTAGGTGCTGCGGTGTGGTGTAAAAATGAAAAGAGAGCATTTAAGGTCGCTCGGGCAATTGAAGCGGGGATTGTTGCAATAAATGGAATCGCACGAAGCGATCCGAGATTCCCTTTCGGAGGAACAAAAAAATCTGGCTTTGGAAGAGAGCTTGGTGTATATGGTGTCCGAGAGTTTGTTAATATAAAGACAATCATCGCAAAATAAATGCCTCCATATATAGGTGAATTAAAAAAATATTTTACAGGAGATATAGATTATAGTGAAAAAACTCTTTTGCTATATTCACATGATGCAAGTTTGTTTGAAATAAAACCAGAGGTTGTTTTATTTCCGAGGGCTTCTTCGGATGTTATGGGTGTTGTTCGATTTGTAAATGACTATAGAAAAATGTATCCACATCTTTCTATTACGGCTCGTTCTGCTGGCACTGATATGTCTGGTGGTGCCGTAGGTAGTTCTATCATTCTTGATTTTACTCGTTTTATGAATCAAATAAAGGAAGTTTCTGATAATTATGCCATTGTTGAACCGGGGTGTTTTTACCGAGATTTTGAAAAAGCCACTTTGGCAAAAGGTCTTATCATGCCTTCTTACACTGCTTCAAAAGAAATATGTGCTGTTGGTGGCATGGTTGCTAACAATTCAGGCGGTGAAAAAACAATTAAGTTTGGAAAAACAGAAAAATATGTAAAGAAATTAAAGGTTGTACTGTCTGATGGAAATGAATATGAGATAGAGCAATTGTCTTTGAAACAATTAGAAGAAAAGGAGAAGGATCAGAGTTTGCTTGGTGATATATACAGAAAAATATCAGAAATTGTTTTTTCACATGATGATGAAATCAAAAATGCTCGTCCTGATGTTTCTAAAAATTCAGCAGGGTATTACTTGTGGAATATATTAGACAAAGATAAAAACACTTTTGATATATGTAAAATTATTGTTGGTTCCCAAGGAACACTAGGAATTGTGACAGAGATAACTTTTTCTTTAGTTCCTGTTTCTAATCATTCAAATGTGTTGGCAATTTTTATGCCCGGTATTGAGAATTTGAGTTTATTGGTTAATGAAATACTACCTTTTGAGCCCGATAGTCTGGAGAGTTATGATGACTATAGTATGAAGCTTGCTGTGACTTTCTTTTTTGATTTTTTTAAACAACTTGGCTTTTGGGGTGCTATAAGACTTGGTTTTACTTTTATTCCTGAAGCCCTAATGATGATTACTGGCGGAGTTCCAAAACTTATTTTATTGGTGGAATGTTCCGGGTCATCAGAGAAAGAGGTTTCAGAAAAGCTTCAAACTGTAAAAGAAGCAATCAAACATTTTGGATATAAAATGCGTATAGCGGGTAGTTCTAAAGAAGCTGAAAAATATTGGAGGATACGAAGAGAAAGTTTTAATTTGCTTCGCAAACATGTTAAAGGAAAGAGAACAGCTCCATTTATTGATGATATTGTTGTAAAACCTGAGTATCTTCCTGAATTCTTACCAAAACTTCAAAGTATTCTTTCTAAATACAAACTTATCTATACTATTGCTGGACATGCAGGTAATGGAAACTTTCATATTATTCCTCTTATGGATTTATCCTCGCCATTTTCTGCTAATGTTATATTAGATCTTTCATCGCAGGTATATCATTTAGTAAGAGATTATCATGGTTCAATTACTGCAGAGCATAATGACGGTATTATTCGCACCCCATATTTAAGTGAAATGTATAGTAAAAATATTATTAATTTATTTAAGAAAACTAAAGAAATATTTGATCCAAATTATATTTTTAACCCTGGTAAAAAAGTTGGAGGAACATATGAAGATATAAAAAAATATCTTCAGAAAAAAAATTAAGAATGAGATACTGGTTTTCAAAAGGGAATGATTTATATAAAAAATATGAGAGACATATATCGTCTTTCGCTTTAATTGTTGGGTTTATTTTTGACAACCTAACTTTTAGAGATGCTAGTCTCAGTTCTCAGAATATTGTTTTTGTGTCTTATATATTGCTTGCCGGAATGATTATCGTTTTTCTTCATATTATTGAAAGAAGAGAAGAAAATTTTAATAATTTACATTTCTGGACAGTTAACGCTTTTCAGTTTATTTTGGGAAATATTTTTAGTTCTTTGCTCGTTTTTTATTCAAGAGGAGTTTCGCTACAGACAAGTTGGCCATTTCTTTTAATACTTTTTCTAACTCTTATAGGTAACGAAATATTTAAAAAACATTTTATTATTTTTAGTGCAAGGATTTGGTCTTACTTCTTTGTTTTGCTTTCATTTTCTATGTATTTTGTACCAATAATTTTTAAAAGTGTATCTGTGCTTTCGTTTGTAATGGCAAATATTGTAAGTGTTGCCCTTATTTATTTGTTTGTTTATTTGCTTTATCTCATAAACAAAGAAAAAGTTTTACAAAATAAAAAAATCATAATTTCTGGCATCGCTGTAATTGTTGTTGTTATAAATATTTTATACTTTACAAAAAGTATTCCACCCATTCCTATTGCCTTAAAACAGGCAGAACTTTTCCATAATTTAAGATTTGATAAAGGAAATTACTCTGGTGAAAAAGAAAAAAATAATTTTTTATCCTATTTTGGAATATATAAAACTATCCATATAACTTCAGGTGAACCCGTTTATCTTCTTACTGGTGTTTTTGCTCCGCCTTTGTTTAGAACAAATATTATTCATGAGTGGCAATACTATGATGATTTAAAAAATCGTTGGGTTACTGCAAGTAGTATTGCTATCCCTGTTGTTGGAGGAAGGGAGGCGGGTTATAGAGGTTTTTCTTTTAAGCAACAAACTTTTTCGGGATTGTGGAGGGTAAATGTTTTAACTCCAGATAAAAGATTTATAGGGCGTGTTACTTTTTGGATAAAAATGGTTTCAAGTCCAGTTCCATATCACACAGTTTCTTCCTAGTGATTTTTCCTTGTACAATATATCAATATAATAAATTTAATTTTTTATGAATATTATAAAGACGGTTATTTTTGTTTTTGCGGTTGGTTTGGTTAGTCTTGGTTTAACTTTTTTATTTAAAAATAATAAAAATGTTGATAATACAGTAGAGACAGCAATTTCTGTGGAGAATTCTAATAAGACAATAAATGATTCTGATGATTCAGATTATGATGAATCGGATGATGATTTTTCTGATGAATCTACCATAAAGATAGAAACTACAAATAAAATTACAAATAGCAATTCTCAGAAAACATATACTTTAAGTGAAGTATCATCACATAAAGATTCTAGCGATTGTTGGAGCGCTGTTAATGGTTATGTTTATGACATCACATCATTTATCAACAAACATCCTGGGGGTGATAGAAATATTTTGAAAATTTGTGGAATTGATGGAAGTAGTGCTTTTAATGGTCAACACGGAGGGCAGTCTAAGCCAGAAAATATCTTGGCATCATTTAAAATCGGTGTTTTAGCAAAGTAAATATTATGAAGATTTTTGATTTATATTCAGAAAATTTAGGTAAGACTATTCTTAGGTTTGGGATTGCTTTTGTGTTTATTTGGTTTGGTGTTTCTCAATTACAAAATCAATCTATGTGGACAAGTTATATTCCGGAAAATGTTTTAAGTATTTTAAATACGTCAGCTGTTAACATGGTTTTGTTTAATGGTTCTATGGAGGTTGTTTTGGGGTTGTGTTTGTTTGTTGGTTTTTACTCTCGTGTTTCAGCATTAATTCTTGGTATTCATATTGCAAGTATTACATTTATTATTGGTTTTAATCCAACAGGAATTAGAGATTTTGGTATAACTGTAGGAACGCTAGCATCTTTTTTGATTGGTCCTGGCAAGTTTAGTTTAGATTATTTTTTAAATAAAAATAAATCGCAACAAGATCCTGTTTAGGTTGTAGTTTTTTCTTAAAATATAACAGTAAAATTGTTATAATATATCTACGCACTCGCGTATAAAAGTGGTTCGTTTATTTCATTTTCTTTCAAGAAAAAAAACAGAGCATCAGCAGATTCGTGATGTTATTGTTGTTCGTCATGTAAGACGACAATTTTTTTCTTTGCATAATATTTTTAAGGAAATAAATATTAAGGGACATATTTTGTGGAAGCATTTTTGGTCTCACGAAAAACATCCATTTATATTGCTACTTATATCGCTTTTGATATGGATGGTTTCTTTGCCTATAAAGGCCGATGTTGCCAGATTTTATCCCGAGAGTTGTTTTGGTGGGTGGAATAATCCTGAAAAAGCTTCTGGATCTGAAGATGATGGTAATTTATTTAACGAAGATAATTCTGCCACATTAGGTGATGCAGTGGCGAGTATCTACTGTGCTGGTTTTAAAAGTAGTATTCCGCCAGACTCTAGTCCGCGCGTAATTAATTTAAATTTGTCTTTAAAAAGTGATGTCTTATCTTTGGTGATAGACAAAACTACTGAATCTAATTTAGAAAATGTTTCCGAAGAAGGATTAACATCACAAATTTCCGAAACAGAAAAAGATGAAAGTTTTGGTAAAAACTTGGATATTGAAAATTCGTCTAAAGATACAAGTGAAAAACTTGAATCATCAATAGAAAATGATTCATTGCCAGTATCAGACCCCCAAACAGAATCAACACCACAAGAAACAAATACTTCTCCTACAGTAGAATCAACTCCAACTCCGGAACCTACTCCAGAGCCGGCCCCAACACCTGAAGCGCCGTCAGCTTTTATTTTTTCTTTGGCTCATGCTGAAGAAATAGAAAATACTAAGAGTAATTCAGATGGTTCTTTGACAGTTCAATACACTATTGACGGTACAACATGGATTACCCTCGGTGTAATTTCTAGGACTAACCTTAAAGATGTTTCATTTAAAATTCAGAGTAGCGGTTTTGATTCGTGGGCTGATCTAAATAGACTTCAAGTAAGAATTCAAAATACTGCGAGTATTGATCCACAGCCAAAAGTTTATTTGAGAAGTATGTATGTTGATGTTTCGTATGAAAAATTTCCTACACTTTCAGAATATGAAATAAATTTACTTCCCAAAGTAGAGGTTGGTGAGAAAGAAATATTTACCAGCACCTCAACTGATTTTATGGCAGGGGAGAGTCCAGTTTTTGAAATTGATTCTTTAGAAGAACCAACATCATATGTTTCACCAATAGATCAAATTCTTAATTCAACCTCTGATGAACCAATTATTATAGAGAATAGTGCTACCACAACGATTGAGGAAAATGTTACACCAAATATTTCTGCGGATAGTGTAATTCAAATTCCTCTCATTTCTGCAACATCAAGTGTTGCGACAACTTCTGAAAGTTTTTATGAAGAAAATAAAACTGAAGCATCATCAACTCCAATATTAGAAAAATCCGATAATTCTAATGAACAAATTTTAAATGAGTCTTCTACAACAACTCCTGTAGCCGACCCCCAACCAGAATCAACACCGCAAGAAACAAACACTTCTCCTGCAGTAGAACCAACACCAGCTCCTGAGCCAGCCCCAGCTCCAGCCTCTACTCCAGAGCCGGCCCCAACACTTGAAGCACCGTCGGCTTTTATTGATAAAGCTGTAAAAGTAGCAACTAATTTTTTTGCCGAAGAAGCATTAGCGGATAGTTTAAGTCATAAGAAAGTATTAAAAGCCGAAATAATATCTCCTGATGGATCAATCTACAAAGAAAAACCAATCATAGAAGATGATGGTGAAAAAATTAGAATTACAATTCCTCATATTTCTAAATCTTTTAAACCGGGTGAATACACCATGAAGATAGAAGTGTTAAGTGAAAATAAAATCTTAAAAAGTGAAGTAGATTTTGGATGGGGTGTTCTTGCTATCAATACTGATAAGTCTTCGTATTTACCTAGCGAAAATGTACATATTCAAATCGGATCTCTTGATTCCGGAGGACACACTCTTTGTAATTCTTCTTTGACTCTTTCTATTACACAGCCGGACGGAGTTAAAAAATTATTTACCACAGAATCGGGGCAAATAAAAAAATCAGACACATGTAAAAAAGATAACTTCACATACAACCCAGATTATTTTGTTGATTACGAAACTAAAATGGTCGGAACTTATTTATTGAAGCTAACAAATAACGATACTGGATACAGTATCAGTGATTCATTTGTTACAGGAGCAAGACCTTTTGTTGTTGAGAGAGTGTCGGCCACTCGTATCAATCCATTTCTTGGTGAGTATGATATGAATATTAAAATAACTTCAAATGATGGATTTGAAGGTAGAATTTCTGAAGTTTTACCTTCTGGATTTTCTATATCTAGTACAACCCCACTTGGAATTTTTTCTTCTGGAACTGGAGAAACATCTGAAATATATTGGGATGTAAAAATTCCTGCCGGAGAATCAATAAATATATCTTACTCTTACCAGTCGCCCCTTGTATCTCCCGAATTGTTTACACTCGGTCCTATATTGTTTAGTCAGGATAACAAAGTTATTTATTCTGAAGATCGTTTTTGGCAATTAGCGTCAGACGCTGCTTGTAACGCAACTGCATCAGGAAATTGGAGTGATGGAAGCAAATTTTCTGGATGTTCTGGGGCCGGTGGGGTTCCAGATTCAACTGATGACGTAACAATTAATTCAGGAGTTGTAATGACTGTAGATGCTGATTCAACTATTAATTCTCTTACTATTGCCGCTAACGCTGCGGCAGGAGGAAACGCCGTTATTATAAACTCAGCTACGACTCTTACTGTGAGTGGAGCTGTCACACTTACAGCTCCTACAGCATCTTCTACAGCACTTTATGTAAACTCAGGAAATCTATCTGCTGCTAGTATTGCTATTCCTGGAAGTGCTACTGCGAGTAGATTTGCCAGTGTTTATGTTAATACAGGAACAATTACAACAACCGGAAGTATTACATTTTCTGGAACAGCAGCTCAAGCGAGATTTATTTCAAATGGCGCAAGTACGGTAACGGTCGGTGGAAATTTTTCTTCAGGAGGAACACTAACAACATCTAGTACAGGAACCATAATTTTTAATGGAGGGGTGGCTCAGACCATTGGTGCTTATACAACTTATAACAATGTTCAAATAACAGGTAATTCAACCTCGGTAACAACAGCTGGTACAACTACAATTGGAGGAACACTTGTTATAGATAGTGGAGCAACTTTTACATGTTCTAACGTAACACTTACTGTTACAGGTACCACTACTGTCTCGGGCACACTTTCTCATACAGGTTCTACCACAGCTCGTACATTTGTTGGACTAGTGACTATAAATAATGGTGGAACATGGACTGAATCAACAACTAGTACGGCGTCTTTTGTATTTCGTGGGGGAATCACAAATAATGGAACTTTTACTTCCAGCGCAAGAACACATACATTAAATACTAATAGTCAGCAATTTAATGGTTCGGCAATATCGATACCAAGCTTAACTGTTACAGGAGTTACTCTAACTTCAAATGTTGATCTAACGGTGTCAACGGCTCTTTCTGGGACAGGAGGATTAACAATGGCAGCAGATACAACTCTTACTGTCTCTGGAACAACTGGTATTACTACACTTACTGTAAATAATTCAGGAGTGGTTGTAAATTACACTGGCGCAGCTTCACAAACTATCAAAGCAACCACTTACACTACATTGAAAGTAAATAATGCTGGTAGTGCAAGTGTGATCGCAACCCTTGGAGGAGCAACTACATTAACCACTCTTACTATAGGTGATACAAATTCAGCTGCAGTTTTTGCGGATGGTGGATATACAGTTACGCTTTCTGGATCGTCAGTTTTGAATCTAACAGGAACTTATAAACTTGGTTCAGCGTCTGTTGCAACCTCGTTACCAAGTTTTGGAACTAAAAACATAAATACTGGAAGTACTATTGAGTATGCTGCGGGTATTTCTCAAACAATTGATCCAAATCTTAGTTATTATAATCTAACAATTTCAGGAGCTGTAAGTAAGTCATTAACAGGGGCATTAAATTTGCCAGGTAATTTGACAGTAAGTATAACGGGGAGTCAATTACTAGACATGGGTTCATATAGTCATCTCATAACTGGTAATTTGGTAATAAATTCAGGTGGATCTGTTGCTACACAGGCTTCTAATATTGAGTTAAGAGGGAATATGTCAGGGGCAGGAGCTTATACAGGAGGTACTGGGACGATGACTCTAACTGGTGGTGGAACCCAGACTTTGGGAGCAACAACACAAACTTTCACTAATATTGTTGTGTCAAAAACCGCGGGAACTAGTGTCTCATTAACAACCGCCTCAACGATTCAGGGATCTCTCACTATAAACACTGGAATATTTAGTATAGGAGGTGTTGCACTAACTCATAACGGTGCAACTTCAGTTTCTGACACACTAAGAATTACTAGTACAACAGGAACAAAAGCATTTAATGGTCTTACTATAAATGATGGTGGAACAATGAGTTTTACTGCAGCTTCAGCAGTCACCATGAATGGAGATTTACAGGTGGATGGCACGGGAACTGTTTCTGGAACAACTGGCTTGTGGACGTTCCAAAAAGTTGGAGGTGGAACAATTAGTGGAAGCGGGAGTCTTATTACTATTGCTTCTGCAACCTTTACTACAGCTCATACAATTAGTATTCCTCTTACTGTTACAGGAACACTGACCGCAACAGGAGTAACCGTTACAAATAATAGCACCTTAACTGTAACCACAGCATTATCAGGAACTGGAGGACTTACTCAAGGAACAGATGCGACATTAAATATTGGAGCAGCATCGGCTATAACATCGTTTGATGCATCTGCTTCTGGAAATACCGTCAATTATACTGGTGGTGCTCAAACTCTAAAAGCTGTAACTTATCATCATCTAGGAGTTTCTGGATCAGGTGCTAAAACAGTAACAGGTATTACTACAATTAATGGAAATCTTACTTGGGCAGGGACAGGAACTGCAACCACTGGCGCAAACTGGGCTATTGGTGGAAATTTAGAGGTTAATGGTGGAACACTTACCGTTGGAGCTTTTGATTTTACAGTTAGTGGAACAACGACTATCGGTGGAGGGATTTTGGCTCACTCTTCATCAACAGGAACAAAGACTCATGTAGGACTCTTAACTCTGTCTTCGGGTTCATGGACTAATGCCGGAAATGAAGATTTTTCTTTTCAAGGTGGAATCACTGTAAACGGCGGAACTTTTACATCTGGAAACGGAAATTATACTTTTGATACAAATAATCAATCTATTTCTGGTAGCTCTGCATTTACAATTGGAACAACAACTGTTACAACAATTAATTTGACTAATAGTAATACTGCAGGATTCACCGCTTCAACAAAACTGTTGGGAACAGGAACAATAACACAAGATACAAATGCGGTATTAAATATTGGCGCAACAGACGCAAACTTTACTCTTAATTCGTTGGTTTCCAGTGCTACAGGTAATGTGGTTAATTATAACGGTACTGCTGCACAGACTATGAGAGCCCAAACATATTACACATTAAAGTCTAACAATTCTGCGGGAGCAAGTATAAGTGATGGAACTACTGTTACTAATATTGTTATAGCAGACGTAACTTCCACTGCACTTATGTGGGATCTTGATACAACGCCAGGCAGTGATTATCTTACTCTCAATTCTGGATCCTCCATAACAATTAGTAATTCTGGTATTTTTTCAACTAGTTTTAATTTTCCGTTATTTGACACAATAACTATCAGTGGTAGTACGACTGTAAAATATTATTCTTATTCAGGTGGAGTTACCACTATAAGAGCAGATGTAGCTTACGCTAACTTAAGTTTTATTCCGCAATATGCCGCTACTCTTACCATGGACGGTAACTTAACGGTAACCGGAACATTAACTCTTGATAGT
>CAZAOU010000012.1:0-25006 GCA_964487135.1 uncultured Candidatus Saccharibacteria bacterium | reverse complement strand
TTGCTGCTCTTTGCATTTGTGATGAAAGGATAAAAGTCTCAGTTTTTGGAAATTTTTGGGTAATATAGTATATATCTTTCACTAATTCTTTACCTTTTTGCCAAACAATTAAATCCTTGTAGCTTTTTATCATTTTCTCTCTATTTTCACTATTCACTTACCCCTATTCACTTCTCTCCTTACCTTCTCGCTACTTGGTCCAAGTTTATTGGTTTTTCTGTCTCTCCAGGATTAAATAATTTGTAATATAGCTCAACCAATTCATCGGTTCCAAGAGGTACAGCTCTTATTCCCATTCTATTTAAACCTTGCATAACCACTTCTACTCTCTGCTCTAGTTGTGTTTTATTCTCTTCAAAATTGTCGGTTTTGGAAGCTAAATTATCTTCTGCATTATTTTTACCCATCATGTTTTTTATCATATTTCCTTTTCCTTGAATGAGAGCAGGTACATAAGGAACAACAATAAAAAAACTTTTACTCATAATGTTCACAGATTCTGTAAAGTTTTTTATAAATTCTATGTATTCTCTGGTTTGAATTCTAAGCAAATCATTTCTTTGTTCTTTTAATACACCTTCTAAAAGTCCAATATATGGCCTAATATCAAGTTTTCTTGATTGTGTAAATATTTGAATTGAAAAATTCAATGTATTTAAGAAATTTTGAAATTGAAAAATAATTCCCTCTTGTTCGTCGTTACTCTTAAGAGCAAAGTTGACAGAAGAGGTCATAAGAACAGATCGAATAGAGTTATCTTTCATAATAACAACCCCGTCTCTTATTTCTTTAATTGGTACAAATGATTGTGAATTTATTGCCATGGTTTTGTTTCGTTTAAGTCATCACGAAGTCCTTTATAAGAAGCGATTTTTTCTAATTTTTCGGAAATTTCTGGCTGAACTCTCTTTTGTGACTTTTCATATATATTTTCGTTTATATCTAAACTCCAAGTAAGATCACGTAATTTTGATTCTGAAAGTTTTGGGACTATTAGTTTTTTTTGAGCTTCTACAATTTCCTGTTTTTCTATTTGGTGTTCTTCTTTTTTCCAAAGATACAGTTTGCTCCCTAGTATGTATTTTACTGCAGCTTCAACAATATGTATAAATGGTCTCTCATTTACTTTATAAAAAGCGAGCGCTAACCCAAATAAACCCACAGGGATTATAAAAAATACTCCTATGTATAAAGGCAAAAATCTATAAAAAATAAAACAGAGTCCAGCACTCCCCGTTACGTATGCAAACTGTTTGAAAGTAAGGGGGCCAAAAATTTTGTCTTCTATTTCAATAAATTGTGGGACTTGATACTGCATACTAAAAGTGGAGAGTGGATAGTTGATAGTGTATAGAAAAATGCAACATACAAACTAAATTATACTCTGACCATTGCTTTAAAGCTATCAGCTACTAGCTAAAGACTTGTTAGTTTCCTCAAACTCATCACTCTTCACTAAGCACTAGTGGCTGTGTTATTATTTTCTTATGAATAATCCACACGAAAATCCACCTGCACCTGAAGCAGGACAAGAGAATTCACACGAAGCTACTCCCCAATCAGCAAATTCTTCTCCAGAAAGTAGACCAGCTAGTGCAGGAACTGCTAGCGCCGATCAAGCAAGAGTAGCTGAGGCTACAGCTTCACTTAATTCTATAGCTTCTGCTGAAAATACTTCATCTGCAAGTAATCGACAGCAAGAAAATCATGACCATGGTCATGCACATAAGCCAGATTACACTACAAAGGGATCTATTTTTCCAACTTTTCTATTTGGTCTTTTGGCTGCCATAAAAGTGGGTTTTGAGAAAGCTTTTGGGGGAAAAATTGGTGATGGAGGGGGTAAGAGTGGTGGTGGACACGGTGGAGGCCATGGAGGTGGAGGAGGGCACCACTAAAATAATATTAATTTAAGTAATATCCTAAGCTACTGGCGGTTCTCTATAAGGATCAGCTGAGTGATTTTTTTGCTCAGGAACTTTATTTTCAGATGTTTTGGGTTTTTCAATAATTTCTATTTTCTGGGGAGTAACAATGCTTCCTATCTTTGTTTCAGTAATATTTTTTGCCTGTGAAGGAAATATTACATTTGGTTCTATTTTTGGAGCGAGGATTGTTTTACCACTTAACTCTTCATGAAATTCTTCAATTTCTTTACTTTTAGATATTGTAGGTATTTCCTCCTTTAATTTTATTTTTTTTATTTCTGGTTTAGACGGTTCTTCAATTTCTTTTAATATTTCTGCTTTTGAGACATTACTGTGGTCTTCTTCGTCATGAGAAACTTGTAGTGTAGGAGCTGGTTTGTTAGGGGCTTCGTCTTTGTACACTCGCATCATAATGTCTTTTATAGGCATGAATATTTCATCATTTATATCTCTACCTATACTAGAAGCATCATCTACAGAAAGCCCTAATTCTTTTTTAATTTCTTCAATAAAATTTCTAGATGCTGTGATACCCATTATTACATCTAGAACAATATCAATAAGAGTTCCGATTTGGTCTACTTGTAGATGGTATCTCTGCCCTATCTTCATAACTTTCTCAGATGTTTCACTTGAAGAAGAAAGAGCTTTTAGTTCCTCAGGAAGTTTTGAATATATTTTATTGTATTGTTCAACGCTTAGTTTTTGCATAGGTTATGATGATTTTTTAGGTAAAAATTGAATGGCTTTCGCATAAAAATCGCTAGCAACAAAAAATCTACCAAGATTTCTATCAGCATCAAAGAATGATTTACCAATTTTTTGAAGTTCGCTGCCATTGTAATTTTGTATTTGTTCTTCCAAATTAGCTCCCTGAACTCCTAATTGATTAAATCCCTGTTGTAGAATGGCAGTATATTCAGGATTATTTCTATGTGTTCCATAATTATTCACTAGTTCATAGACACCTCGATAGTTGTATCCTATATCTCCTAATACTTTTTTCATTTTTTCATTTATAAATGCTCCTCTTTGTGCTTGGTCGAGCACGTTGTAGTTTCTGACATTTTTTTGGAGAATATCTCTAAATAATTTAGCTGCAGGATCTCCTTCCCTTGCTATAAAATCTTGTAGTTCTGTATCCATCGTTCCTATTAGTTCACCTTTCTGTTTATCACTCGTGCTTTTTAAGAATGTATCTAAAGAATTTCCCGCCTCCGCCTTCTTTTCATCCGTATCAGCAGCTTGTAAATTCATTGTTAGTTCTTTAAGTTTATTTCTATGGAAAGGCAAAACTCTGTCTTGTTGTATTCTTGCAATAGCAATTTGTTGTTCCTCTGATATTCTTGGGTGGTGGGTTTTTTCTCCAGTATAATATCTATCAAGCGCTGCTTCTATATTGGCTAGTCTTAACTTTTGTTGCTCGTTTCTACTTCCTTCTGGTATTTGTTGTAGTGTAGCTCTTTCATCTTCCAGCATACTTTTAATTGTTGCGTGTTCCTCATTATTCCAATGATGATGTGCAGAATCAGCTGTTTGTCCTGCTGTTGACCACTTTCCTTCTCTCATTGCATTAATAAGAGATTCCATTCTCAGTTTTGGCTCATTATGAAACTCATCATCTCTTGCTTTTTGTCTTCCTACTTCTTCCTCTAGCTTCTTTTCGTATCCCTTAGACATTTGGTTTGTTAGTCCAATCTGAGCTCTAGCCCACCATTTTGGAAAAAAACCAATTCTATTTCCATTTGTATCCTGTCCAGAAGCAAAAGCATAAAGTCCATTTGAAACTCTTTTTTCTCTGTAAGTTCTAGCTGCTTTTCCAAGAGTATTGTCGTACGCGGCTCCAAGTGTAAATAGTGCTCCACCCTTTGCAGCGCCCATAATTCCATCAAAAGTACTCATTGCACCATCAGCCCCTTTTACTCCAAGGTGTTCTGCCACTATTAAAACACCAATAAACGCAGCTCCTGCTATAAAGAAATTTAGAAATACTCCTCCAGCACCACTTGTGGCTGGATTTGAAAATGCAGCTGCCAAGGTGTTTGCCTCATTGTAATTTATTGCGTTATGAAATCCTTGGCTTGTGATAATTTGTAAAACTACCCAAAGCATTATCATGTATATTGGGGCAAATATTGATTCTTTTATCAAGTAACTCCACCATTCTTGTGTTAAGTGGTGTTCTGTTGCGTGTAATATGCTTCCCGCAAATGCGACGGGGGCAAAAGCCATCAGAAGGATTAAGATTAAAAATCTTTTTACAAACATCATTATTGAGGCCATAAGTATTGCAAATGCTAAAAGCAGAAATACCGCTCCTGCCATAAATCGGGACATAACATTGGTGCCTTTTGCAAAATCTTGAGCCCCTTTAAACACAGAATCTTGTGTTGAGTATATGGTTTGTGCATTTACAACTGACATAAACACGTCTCCTAATCCAAGACGCTCCCCTTCTTTTCCATGGATAATACCGCTCTGACCTTCTCCAAGAACAGGATTTATTTTGTTGTAAAAGTTAATTGCAACAATATTTGAAGCATCAATTATTACTTTGGTAAAAAATAGACTGAAGTTAATGAGTATTGCAACAATAATTAGTTTTGAAAGGGTGTGTTTTATTCCATGTTCATCTAAACCAATTATTTGAGATATAGCTAAGTAAAGAAGAATAAATATAAAAGAAATGTTGGCCAAATCCCTCATTGTTCTCCATGCGATGTTTATTGCCTCAAGCCCTCTTATGGCATCGGACATTTTTATTACTGTTATCTCAAAAACATAATTAAAAAGAAATCCAGCAAAACCAACAAAATAACTTATGAGATAAAGAATCCAATAAAGTACTTGGGCAAGACAGTTACCGATATTTATTCCTAGTGTTGTCCAACTTCCAGTAGAAAGACATAACCCCATTTCATTAAGTTTATTTACAGTATCATACATTTTTAAATCTGCTTTTGCCTGGGTGTCACTAAAATCTTTAGTTTTAGTGTAGTCATATACATTTTTAGCATCCTTGCTTACCTGTTCTTTTTGGGAATCTGTCCTAGGAATGTTGGTTTTTACTTTTCCTGTTCTTATTTCTTCTGGGTCCACTAAACTAGTACTACCATCTTTATGAGTAACAATGTAACCACGATCTGTGGGGCTATATTTAACTTTATCGCCATTGGAAAGTGTATATGTTTTGAGTTTGCCATTTTCGTCCAGAATTGTCATAGGTAAACGAGTAAACTTTGAAGACGCAGTTAATTTACCAGTTTGTATTAAGACGTTTTCATTAGGAATAGATTCCGAGCCAGTGATCTCGCCTGTGGTTTTGTCGTAATTTATTTTAAATAGTTTAACACCAGAATCAAAAAAGAAGCTTTTAGTTGATGAAAGTGGCGCAATTACTGGATTTGATAGTGCCAATCCTGAAGGTGATTCTGCTTTTCCTGCTACAACATACAAATCCCCTGTATCATTGTCCTTGTAAGTATATGAAAATGCTACTTTCGCTCCCTCAGTATAAAATGATTCTACTGTCCCAGTTACAGCCGCGAATAAATTTTGGGTTGGCAACAAAAAAGATACAACAAAACACAATTTTATTAGACCAAAAAATATTGCTCTCTTTGAAGACATATTACACAAATATTATACACTAAAAGACAATAAAAAGACTCAAAAATAGTGGAAAATAAAAGAGCCCGAAGTTTGGCGACGCCAAACTTCGGGCTCTTATTATGATTACTCTGTGGTGTCTGTTGTTGTTGCTGTTTGGGCTGTTGTGGTTGCGGTTGAACTGGCGTTGTTTTGTTTCTGTTTTGCTTTTAACTGAAGTAGATTTTGATTTTTTATATATTCTCTTTGTTGTTCCTCAATTTGTTTTTTCAATTTTTCTCTCAATTCTCTGTTTTTTTCCTCATATTTTGCCGTAGAATCTTCACTTGTTCCACCATCGTCTTTAAATGTTTCATCTATTGCAATCTTAATAAGTTGGTTTACGAGAGCTGTAACAACTTCATCAAACTCGTCTGCAACATAAAGTCTTTTCATACCACTAGCACCCCTCTCATTTATTTGATGTTCAATATATTGTCCGGGTGTTACCTTTCTGCATGATGCAGGGTCATCACTACCATCTGCTAGCTGTCTATCACAAACTTCAAAACTCTTATATCCCTTAGACCAATTTAAATCAACCGTGGCGGTGTTTTGTCTCTTGTTTATATTAATCAGTGCTTGTCGTTGCGCTTCATATGATGCCCCATATATATTGTTTGGCTCCTCAATAAGTTCAAACCATCCAGGAAATCCTCCAGAATTCCAATTGCCATTTGTAAAGTTTTCATAGTTATCTTTGATTTTACTTAGTGTACAGTTGAGGCGATTGCCATACTTATTACTATTATTGCCCGTAGAAAGTGTGTCCAACACCACCCTTATTTTAAATGGCTCACAAAGATTTATTCCCAAAGTTCCTTCTGCTAGGCCGTTTGCAAAGTTTCCAAGCTCTTGGTCTGCAATATTTTGAAAAAATTGATTTGTGTTATCAACAAAAACAGGACTACCCTTAAACCCAGATTTTATCCACTGAATTGTTGATTGGGCAATGTAGTGAATAATTTCGTTAGCAATACAAAATCCAATTGAGTCCAAGCTTGATGTGTCTAATATATTTTTTACTGCATCAAAAAAACTTCCACTGTCTGCTGAAGCGGTAACACCCACTCTTACTTGTTGAGCTGTTAAGCTGTTTGCTGTATCTTGTTTATTATCAGCAGTTACTGAGATAACTGGCACCTTACCTTCCAAAAGATTTGTTGCTTTTCCAACTACTTGATTTTCAACATATCCCGTTGCTTTGCCTGTTAGTGTTCCAATAGCGCTTAATCCTGCTCCAACAGCTCCGCCAACAATGTTGGCTGCAATTTGTCCAACTGTACATCCTCCCAAAGCTCCTGCAGCTGCTTCAGCCACCCCTCCTCCATCTCCACTCCCGCTTGATTCTTCTGCTCCCAAAACAGAAAAGGGGCCAGCTACTAATACAAATAGAAAAAATACAGAACTTATTTTTAATATTTTTTTATTAAAAAAGTAGTTCATTAATTAAAAATGTGTCCAATAGTTTCCAACATCTCCATCAGGAAAAATTATATCATTGTATCTAATAAAATCTGCAATCATACTCATATAGTATTGTTGTGTTTCAGAGGCCTGTTTGTAGTAGCTTAATGCCACAGTTGCTGTTATTGGGTCTTCTTTAAATTTTGAAATAGTTTTATACATAGCCGAGACAATGCTGTAATTGTTTAAAATTCCTAAATGAGCATCCTGAATTACACTTGGCGCTGGAACGGCTAAGAGGTCGGTTATTGCTTTTTGGTATATAGAAGATAGTTTTTCAACATCAGGGTTTGTTTTTTGGGCTTCTTTTGACAGTTCTATGTATAAGTTTGCTTGGATAGAGGCAACGATTGATGCATAAAATTTGGTATCTTCTTTACTAGGGGCACCAATTGTTTTTATATCTTTTAATAAATATGTTTTAAACGAAAAGCCGTCTCGTGATTTTTCTACAATTTCTGCCACTAGCTTTTCTTTTTGATCAGTAGACAGTGTTGTTCCTTCTTGTGAGAGAGATATATATTTGGAGAATAATTCTCTAGAAATTTCGTCCCCTTTAGTTATATTTTCTGTTGAGCTGGCCACTAAAACACTCTCTAGTTTGTCATTTGGACCTTTTATTAAAGGATTTCTACCAAGTTTTACTTCTTCACCGTCTTTTGTGTCGTCGTTATCTGAATCAGGATTATTTTTATCCGTTCCCCAAAGTAATTCTTCCCAGTCTTTGAGTCCATCGTTGTCAGAATCTTCATAATTATTTAAAGCCGGTAAGCCAGTTACCCCATACGATAATGTGTTATTTGCCGAGACTTCTTCTGCTAGAGGTTTTTCTTTTGGCACATAATATTTACCTATCAATACGCTGGCTATTGATGCAATAGCTACAATCATCAGTGCAATTATTTTTTTGCTGGGCTTATTCATTTAAGTATCTTGTTGATTATTATAACGTAGAGTAGCTTATTTGTTCATGGTAAAATAATCCCCATGAGAAATATTTTTTTTGCAGGGTTGTTATTTTCTATTGTATTGTCTCCTTCTATAACAACCGCCACAACTACAAGTGATGATTTTGTAAGGCAGACACTCATTTCTTCTCTTACTGAACTTATTGAAAAGTTAAAAGCCGAACTCAATACTTTAATAGCGAAATCTTCAACACAGATTAAACAGACGATTAATAAAAGTGTTATTTCTCCAAAGATTGATGATGGTGGTGCAGACAATCTTATGGCTGGGGTTATTGATGTCTCCAATGCTTTTGTTGCTGTAAAACCTTCGGATCTTTTTATATCAAGTATTTCTTTGTTTAATACTAAACCAGGTGATAATTTGATTATAAAAGGGCATGGTTTTTTGAAGGCCAACACTTTGCATATTGGTTCCTATTATTCTGCTAGTGTTTCATCTGTAGACAACTCATTTTCAATAAATACTCCTCAACTTCCTGATGGAATTTATGAGGTTTGGATCGATAACGCTAATGGATCAAGTAGAGGTATTTCTTCTAATTACATAAAAATTTCTGGTAACTCAGAATCTAGATCTGTAATTCAAAAAGTTTATCCATCAAGTGTTGCTACAAAAACAAAAATAACTGTTGAAGGAAAAGATTTTGATTTTTATGGAAATGAAATAGTTTCAAGTTTGGGAACTATAAAAAATATTTCTTCAGACGGTAAAAAAATTACTTTCTATATGAATGATTTTTCTGAAGTTAAAAAAATTACAAACAGCTCTTTTCCTCATGGAATGTTATCAACTTTTAGTGTAAAAAATTCTAAGGGCACAAGTATAAATTTTGGTAGACTAGTTTTTTCTTCTGATGTTGCTTTGACAGAGCAAACATTTTTTGAGAAAGTTGCTAGTTTTTTTGGTAACAACATCAAAGGTATTTATAAAATTCCTTCTGCTTTAGCTTATGGTAGAACTGCTGATGGTGATGTTGAGGGCACTCAAGGTATGGACGAGACATGTACATGCAGTGGAGGAACAGTTTTGAAATTTTCTAGTATTTTAGATCAACAAGGAGGTGGATCGGGAGGAGGGTCTGCCGGAGGCTTTACTGGTGGATCTGGTGTAGGTGGCGCCACTGGAGGGGTTTCTGGTGGATCAAGTGGAGGAGGTGGGCAAGATCATTATTATCTTGACTACCCCGGAGTTACTACAGAAGTCGGATATCCTGCTGGAGGATATTCACAAGGAAATCATTATTTAGCAACACTCTACCCTATAGGAATATGTATGGTTATTAAAGGAGAATATTGTGAAAATTCACAAAATAATCCCGAGGGCACATTGAGGATTTTAGGAACAGCTCAACCATCTAAAACTGGAGATACAGGAGTAACTGGAGGAGTATCACAATAAATTTATACTAGTTTCTTCCACTCATCTATTGTAAGTTCTTCAGCTCTTCTCTTTCCAGAACCAATCTTATTTTCTAATTTTTCCAGAGATACAAAACCCGATAAATTTCCTTGTAGTTGTTTTCTTTTGTGTGCAAAACCTGCTTTAACAATTTCAAAAAATTTATTTTCATCACAATTATCAAAAAAAACATTTGAAATATTGTCTATTAAAAGTATTGCTGAATCAACATTTGGTATTGGTCTAAATAAAGTTCTTTTTACAGTTCCAGCATAGTGAGGAGTGCCAAATACTTTTACAGATACCGAGAGTAGACTTTCTTTTTTGTCTTTAGAAACAATTCTTTCAGCAACTTCCTTTTGAACTAATAGACATATTAGTGACGGTTTTATTGTTGCTTCCAAAAATTTACGCATAATCTCACCTGTGATGTTGTAGGGAATGTTGGAGATAAGTTTATAGTTTATAGTTGATAGTTGATAGTGAGAGGAAAGATCAAAATCTAAAATATCTCCGTTAATTAAAGTAAGTTGACCCGAAGAGATTTCTTTAGAAAATTTTTCCTTTAAGAGTAATGTTAGATTATCGTCTTTTTCAACAGCAATTATTTTTGCCCCAGTCTTTAATAATTCATTTGTTAATATTCCCCTTCCCGGCCCAATTTCAAGAACAGTATCTTCTTTTGATACTTTGGAAATTTCTACCATTTTTTTAACAGGAACATCAGAAATTAAAAAATTTTGTCCGAGGGATTTTTTGGCATACATAATACTAATATACTAATCTTACTAATAATACTAATAAATTCATTTAAATTTATTTCTCACATCCGTTTCAATTCTTACTACTCTAATCGGTTTTAAAAATTTATTTGCAAAATTTACTAACAAACCAAGTTTCAATTTTGAGTATTGAAGATATCTTTGAATTTGATAATAATCACTTTTCAATATAATAGGTTTTGCTTTTATTTCCATTATAATCTTATCTTCTATTACGAAGTCGATGATATTTCCTGATTCCGTATCACGATATTCTCTTTTGTAATTTATTTTCTTATCTATGAATATTTTTTCTAACAAATCTCCATATTGTTTCTCCCTTGAATATCTTCCTAGCTTATTATGAACATCAAAACATATACCTGTTAGAATATAGGACAATCTAGGGTATATCAGTTTTCTATTAGCATCATTAGTATTCATTCGTATATTTGTATTATTTACCAGTATATAGACGGAAGGTATTTTCCACCAGAACCATTTTCTTTTTTTATAAATAAATCATCAATATCAGTAAGAAATTCAGAAGGAATTCTAACTTCCCTAGATCCAAAAATTGTACGAATTGAGGCATAAGAGAGGTAAAGTTTTCTCTCGGCTCTTGTTAAGGCGACATAAAATAGTCGCCTTTCTTCTTCCATACTTTCTTCGGAAAGTTTGTCTGAATCGGCCCTCACATGGGGAAAAAGATTAGTTTCAAGTCCTGTTATAAAAACAGTATTCCATTCTAAACCTTTTGCAGCATGAACTGTCATAAGTCTTACCCCATTTTGTTTTTTCTTATCGTCCAGTTCGTCTTGATCCGAAGAAAGCGCTGCCCTCTCTAAAAATTTTTCAATTGCCTCTTGGTTTGGTAAATGATCAAAAGTTGAAGCAATGGATACTAATTCTCTAACATTTTCCAATCTTTCAGCATCTTCTTCCGTACCAGTTTTATATGACATTTCTAGACCTGAACGAGATAAAATATATTTTATCGTCTCACTGAGAGGATTTTCCAGGGCTTTTTCTTTTATTGATTGTAACAGTGTTCTTAAATTTGTTATTTTTTCTTTAGCTGAACCACTTAGTTCTAACTCCTTTCCTTCCAAAATTTTTAATAGTGTAACTTTTCCTATACCTCTGGTTGGTACATTGGCAATTCTCTTAAAATCAAAAAGATTTTTTTCATCAAGAGATGCTCTTAGGTATGCGATTGCATCTTTTATTTCTTTTCTCTCAAAAAATTTAGTTCCAATTAGGTCGTATGGAATTCCTATAGAAACAAATGCATCCTCAATAATTCTTGATTGAAAGTTGGCTCTGTATAAAACTGCGATTTTTTCGGCAGGAATTCCTTCACTTATAAGTCTTTTTGCTGTGATTGCTACAAACGATGCCTCATCTTTTTCATCTAAAGCTGTGTATAGTGATAATAATTCACCTTCCTCGTTTTTGGTAAATAAATTTTTATCTTTTCTTAATTTATTTTTGGCGATAATTGCATTTGCTACCGCAAGGATGTTTTGGGTTGAGCGATAATTTTGTTCTAAGAGTATGGATTTTGCATCTGGATAATCTTTTTCAAAACGCAAAATATTTTTAAAATCCGCTCCTCTCCAACTATAAATACTTTGATCTATATCGCCAACAACGGCTATGTTATTTTTTGGATTGGCTAAGAGCTTGGCGATTTCATACTGGACACGGTTAGTGTCTTGATATTCATCTATGTGTATATATTGCCACTTGTCCGTATATTTTTTTCTTATATTTTCTTGTTTTAATAGCAGTAAGGTTTTTAGTAACAAGTCGTCAAAATCCAGTGCACGTTCTTCTTTAAGAATTTTTTCATATTCTTCCCAAACATCACTTAGTCTTTCTTCAAAATAAGTTTTTCCGTCCTTTTCTCTAAAAATTGAAATGGTTACGGCATTACCTTTTTCTTTTGAAATGGCACTCAACATTTTGTTTGGATCCCATTCTTTTGGATTTAACCCCGCTTTTTCAGTAGCTTCTTTTACGGCCTGCTTAGAGTCGTTTCTATCAAATATATTAAAAAATCTTGGTAACCCTAATTTATCTGACTCTTCTCTTAGTATATATACTCCTAGCGAATGAAATGTTGATAGAAAAGGTTTTGATATATTGGCCTCTAAACTACCTACAGGTCTCTCCTTTTCTAAAAGCTTAGTAACCCTCTCTCGCATTTCTTTAGCTGCTTTATTAGTAAATGTTATGGCTAGGATATTTTCTCCGGAAATTCCACTTTTAATTAAATGTAGGATTCTATGGGTTATTGTTTTTGTTTTTCCTGCTCCTGCCCCAGCAAGGATAAGCAAGGCACCTTCAGTAGAAAGAGCTGCCTCCCTCTGTTTTTCATTTAAATCTTTTAAATATTCTGGCATTTTTAGTATTTTTTTATTTTTATTCAATCAATATAGCATGTAAGGATTCAAACTAGGTGTATTTTTATTATCCACACACCCCTTTTTTAGGGTTTGACTTATGTTTTGAGGGGGGGTAGCATATATGTATAGTTAGATATACAGAAAGAAATATGGCTCAACTGAGCCATTTCCGGTCTCAAGAATTACCATTTAAATCGAATTTATAACAAAAATTGAACTCAATAAATTTCGCCTCCGGGCAGGAAAAATTAGACTGTTTTTGCTAAAAAGTAAGACTTTTAGCTCACTTTTCCTTTTATTTAGTATTTCTATACCTTTTAATGCTGGGGCCAGCGCTTTTTCTTCAATTTCCGCATTTTTTACTCCCGAAGCAGAGGCATCGGCTATTGAAAACGCTGTAAATTCTCAAAATATTCCCCTTCTTCAGGCAGCTATACATTCAGACCCAAATCCAAACAAAGGTAATAGGGCTTTAAGTATTGTTGATGATAGCGCCATTGAAACATCTGTAGGTCCTTCTGGAACATTTCATGAGATAGAAATGAAGTCGCAAAGTGACAAAATCAGTGTTTATACAGTAAGAAGTGGAGATACCCTATCAAGCATTGCCTCAATGTTTGGTGTAAGTGTTAATACTATTGTTTGGGCTAACAATCTTAAAAATTCAAAAGATATTCATAAGGATGACCAGTTGGTCATCCTTCCTATTTCTGGAATAAAACATGTTGTTGCAAAGGGTGAAACAATTAAGTCTATTGTTTCTAAGTACAAAGCCGATCTAGACGAAGTTTTAAGTTTTAATGATTTATCTATTGAGTCTAAAATTGCTATTGGTGACGAAATACTTATCCCAGACGGCGAAATTTCAGCACCTCAATCAACTACTCCAACAAAACCAGTAACTCCTTCAAAAAATATTTCCGGTTACTTTATGAGGCCAGTTGTTGGTGGTGTACGAACTCAAGGATTGCATGGAGGATGTAGATGTGGTGTTGATATAGCAAGTAAAGTTGGTACACCAATTTATGCTGCCGCTTCAGGAAAAGTTATTTTGAGTAAAGAAGGTGGTTGGAATGGAGGATATGGAAATTATATTGTTATTTCACATTCAAACGGAACTCAAACCTTGTATGCACACTTACAAACAACTCTTGTATCAGTTGGAAATTATGTTGATAAAGGTGAAAAGATTGGTCTTATGGGATCAACAGGTAATTCAACCGGCACACATCTACATGTTGAAGTGAGAGGTGCATCAAATCCATTTTAATAAGCTAACAGCTTTAAGCTAATAGCTTCTTAAACAAAATCTCTTTTGCCTCTAAACTGTAGTGCTTCTAAAATATGTTTCTCCCCTACTTCTATAGATTTTTCTAGATCAGCGATTGTGCGAGCTACTCTCATAATTCTGTGAAATGATCTTGGAGATAATTGAAGCTTTTCTTGCGATGCGTGCAAAATATTTTCTGCGTTTTTTGTAATATCAATGGCTAAATTTATATCCTTTCCTTTTATTTCTTTATTTAAATTATATTTTAATTTTTTATATTTAAATCTCTTACTTTGAAAATTTCTCGCTTCAACTATCTTATTTTGTATTTCTTGAGAACTTTCTTTATTTAAAGATTTTTCAGTTAATTCTCTACTTTTTATTTCTTGAACTGATACAACAATATCAATTCTGTCCAAAAGTGGCCCAGAGAGTTTTCTTTTATATTTTTGTAGCGATTGCTGTGAACATGTGCATGATTTTTGTGATCCAAAATATCCACAAGGACAAGGGTTCATTGCAGCAATAAGTATTATATCTGCTGGAAAGTTTACGCTACCTTTGGCGCGAGAAATTCTGACTTTCTTTTCCTCAAGCGGTTCTCTTAATGATTCTATTACCCTTCTATCAAATTCAGGGAATTCATCTAAAAATAAAATACCTCTGTGCGAGAGTGTTATTTCGCCTGGCCTAAGTTTCGGTCCGCCTCCGATTATAGCTACATGTGAAGATGTGTGATGAGGTGATCTAAATGGAGGATATTCCAAGAATCCGTTTTCTAGAGTTCCTGCAACAGAATGTATTGAAGTTGTTTCAAGACTTTCTTCTAAAGATAGTGGAGGAAGTATTGAAAGGATTGATTTTGCTAGTAGTGTTTTGCCACTTCCTGGTGGTCCCCAAAATAAGATATTATGTCCTCCTGCCGCAGCTATCATCAAAGCTCTTTTTGGAAGATCATGACCTTTTATATCCTCAAAACAAACATCATACGATGGTTTTTTTGTTTGTTTTATAAATTTTGCTTCTCCTATGATTTTTTTATTTTCTAAATGTTCAATTATTTCTCTCAAATTTTTTACTCCATATATTTTTATACCATTTACAAGACTAGCTTCCTCTATATTTTCAAACGGTATATAAGCTTCTTTAAAACCTTTTTTCTTTGCTAACAAAATTGCTGGTAATATTCCGGATGTTTTTCTAATTTTCCCATCAAGAGCTAATTCTCCTAAAAAAATTTTATTTTCAGTATTAAAAGAAATTTCTCCTGAAGCCAATAAATATGCCAAAGCTATTGGAAGGTCAAATGAAGCTCCTTCTTTTTTAACATCACTCGGTGCAAGAGAAATTACAATTTTTTTATTTTTTGATTTAGGAGCTTCAAAGCCGGTATTTTTAATTGCTGATCCAACCCTGTCACGAGCTTCTTCAACTGACTTATCAGGAAGTCCAACAACAGAAAAAGAATACAGACCGCGTGCAAGGTCTGCTTCTACTTCTATTATGTGTTCAGAGCCTATATCGCTTTGGGCGCTATATACTTTTGCAACAGACATTTAAATCTTTTCGTTTATATGTTGTTTGCAGGTTCTGGCTGCTGGATTTGCTTCTAGTCGTTCTTCTTCTATTGGTTCTCCTGATATCTCACAAATTCCGTATGTATTACTTTCAATTCTCTGGAGTGCATTTTTTACTTCATTAAATCTAATCTCTAAATCTTTTAGTATTGCTGTGTTATTTTCATAGTCCTCTATTTCATCAGCGACAATATTTCTATCAGCACTATCAATATCTGCGTTTGGTGGAACTGGTTCCCAATCATTTGGATTGGATGGGTTTATACGACCAACGGTTTTTAATTCTGATTCTAATAATGCCAGCTCTGATTCAAGCTTTTTCTTAAAATGCGTTTTTTTATTTTCTTCCATATATAACAATGATATCACAGCTTAAAATCAGTAAAAAAGTGCCAATTTTAAAGGCTAATATGAAATTTTGGCTTCTCGTATTCTGTTGAGAATTTTCTTAAAAGTATTTTCACTTTTAGCTATGATAATAATCTTTTTATCAATGATTGAATAAAAGAATATGTCTCCGTTTTGGTCACCCAATATTCTTGAATCGTGATTTAAAATTATTTTGTCTTTGAAGGATAGTTTTCTGTCTGCACCAGCACTTCCAATAATGGGTTCTAAATCATGTCCCATAGTTCTTTCCCACTCTAACATTCCTGGTAAAGCGTTGTCTGGAGATGATATAAGCATCATAAATGGTTCTGATATATCAAGAGATTCTGAAATTCCTATCATAAATTGATTTGAAAAAGATCTAAGTAGCGCTGGTGGAATTTCCGCATTTAAATTATTCATTATTTCAGGCAAATTTAATGCCCTTGTTCCGCCACTTGTTTTTTCAACAAATATTATTTTTTTAATACTTTCTTCGCTTGCCGGTTTACTTACTCCTTCAATACTGCTTTTTATTTCTCGCGGACTTAACTTAAATAAATCTAGCACCACACTCTTTTCGGCAAATATCAAATCCCTACTTTGTTTTGTTATTGTTTCGGGTGTGTTTTTTATTAATACAGCATATCCAACAGCTATTAAGCCCCCAACAAATAATAGTGATGCGCCAATTATTAGCCATATATGAAGACCAGAGTCTTTTGGTTTAGTCTCTTCAGGCGTGTATTGTTTTTTTGATTGCTCTTTAACTGCAACTTTTAGCATTGAAAGACTATTTGATCTAACAGCATCTTCAACGTCGCCATGGTATGTTTTAAGAGTAATTAATTCTGGCAAACCTTCCTCATCTATTTTTGGTTTTGCTTCAGGAATAGAAGAAGGCCTTTCGGGTGTTTCTGGGGCTTTGTAAACTTCTGATTTGGGATTAGCAACATCAGCCAAAGAAAGACCTTCAAATTCTTTTTTATTTGCATTTAGACTTTTTTCTAAAAAATCATTTTCTGACATATATACTATTTTAATCTAATAATTGAAATTCTGGAAAAGAAAAAGCCCCGCCAGACCTAGTAGGTCTGGCGGGGCCAAAATATTTCTTAAATCTCTTTCTTAAACATTTCGGGCGCCACTTGTTTAATTGATAGACTCATTTTTCCTCTTTCATCAATATCTTTTACAACAACCGGCACCTTATCTCCTTCTTTTAGATAATCAGAAACCTTTTCAACTCTAAAAGGTGCTATCTCAGAAATATGAACAAGTCCTTCGGTGCTGTGTCCAATTCTAACAAATGCTCCAAAATCCATTATTTTTACAACAACCCCCTCCGCTTTATCTCCTCTGGCATATTCTTTGGTCATACCCTCAACGATTTCTTTTGCTGCGTCTGCTGAACCATTTTTTCCAGTAAAATAAACAGTTCCATCATCTTCTATATCAATTGTTGCGCCAGTTTTTTCCATTATCTCTCTAATTGTTTTTCCTCCGGTTCCAATAACAAGACCGATTTTATCAACTGCAATTTTTATTGTAAGAATCTTTGGTGCATTTGGAGAAATATCAGCTCGTGGAGAAGCAATTTCTTTTTGAATTACATCAAGAATTTGAAGTCTTGCCTTTTCTGCTTTTACAAGAGCTTCTTTTAGAATTTTTACAGGAATACCGTCTACTTTTACATCCATTTGTATTGCAGTAATTCCATCTCTAGTTCCTGCAACTTTAAAATCCATATCACCATGATGATCTTCTGGACCTTGAATATCTGTTAAGAGACAATATTTATCAGCACTTTCCATCATTATTCCAGAAGCAATTCCTGCAACTGGTTTTTTAATAGGCACTCCCGCATCCATTAAAGCAAGTGTGCTTCCACAAACAGACCCCATCGATGTAGATCCATTTGATGCGAATGCTTCAGAAACTATTCTTATCGTATAAGGAAATGTTTCTTTTGGTGGAATCACAGGTAGCAATGCTTTTTCTGCAAGAAGTCCATGACCAGTCATTCTTCTGTTTAGGCCACCAACTCTTCCAGTTTCTCCTGTTGAAAATGGGGGAAAATTGTAGTGGTGCATAAATCTTTTATCGGTTTTTATTTCCATATTATCAACGGTCTGAGCTTCTCCTGGTCCTCCAAGAGTTAGTGCAGAAAAAATGTGAGTTCCTCCTCGATAGAAAATTCCCGATCCATGAAGAACAGGTGACATTCCTCCAGCTTTTGCAAAGAGAGGTCTAAGTTCGTCTGGTCCTCTAAGGTCAGGTCTTTTGTTTTCCTCGATTGCTTTTTTGTGAATTAGTTCATCCAACTTTTCTTCAAAGTATTCATTTCCAAAAGATGGTTTTGCATCCGGAAGTTTCTCTTTATAAATTTTCATCCACTCAGATTTAATTTCGTTGATGTGTTCTTTTCCAGGGCCTTTAAAAACTTTTTCTGCAAATGTTGGGGAAATGTGTTCGCTAAACAATGCTTCTACTCCTTCAGGAAGTGCTGGTTTCTCAATAATTTTTTTAGCTTTTCCTATCTCACTAATTATTTTTTTCTGCCAGTTTTGGATTTTCTCTATTTCTTCAACCGCTTTTTCAAAAGCCATTCCTGCTGTTTCATTGTTAACTTCCTTTGCACCAACTTCAACCATGTTTATGTTTCCGTCTTTTCCGCAGATAGTCATATCCATTTCAAAAGAAGGTTCTTCCCTTTCAATATATGTTGGGTTCACAATGTATTGCCCGTCTTTTCTTCCTATTCTCACAGAGCTTACTGGACCATTCCAAGGAATTTCTGAAGTTGCTAGAGCAAGAGACGCTCCAATAACTGCCAAAATATCTGGATCTTCCTCACCAATTGAAAGCATTGTTATAACAACCTGCACATCATATCTAATAAATTGGTCAAAAAGAGGTCTTATTGTTCTGTCTACAACTCTTCCGGCAAGAATAGATTCGTCGGAAGGCCTTCCTTCCCTTCTTATAAACCTACTTCCTAAAATTTTTCCCGCAGCGTAAAATCTTTCTTCAAAATCTACCGTTAGAGGAAACCAATCGCCATCCTTTGGATTTTTACCCATTACAGCTGTTGCCAGAAGCATGGTGTGTCCATAACTTACAATAACCGATCCATTTGCTTGATCGGCAAGGTCGCTAAAAACTGCCCTGAGGGTTTTACCACTAACCTCAAGCGTATATTCTTTTGAATTCATATTTAATTTGAGTGATCTTCAGATTTTAGACTTGAAATTAGATTACCAATTTCAATATCTATCTACCCAAAGACCACAATAATTACTACTAATAAACACACAATACCACAAACCCCCGAAAAATCTACGCCTGTAGATTTTTCGGGGGTTAAAATGTTTTTTCATTATTCGGCCATCAATTCCTCAATGGTGTCTGCGAGATCGGCTTTAGCGTTGTTGCGAGTATTTTTTGATCCTCCTCCACTATTCATCAAATATTTTTTGTAAGATTTATCAAGATCAATAAAGTCATCAACCGCTGCTTTTAGCATTCCTGAAGATGATTTTCCAAATGAAGCTGCTTCAACTTGGCATCCTTGATTAAATTTTAGATATTCAACAAGAGGTACAAAATCTCCATCTCCTGAAACCAATATAACACTGTCTAATTTTGGGGAAATAGAAATTGCGTCAACCGCAAGTCCTACATCCCAGTCCGCTTTTTTTGCTCCACCCGCAAAAACTTGAAGATTTTTTGTTTTTGTTTCAATCCCCATTTTTACCAAAGCATCAAAGAAAGGTCTTTCCTCTCCTGACTCTGTGGTAATTACATAAGCAATAGCTCTGACAAGTTTTCTTCCCGCTAAAGCATCTTTTACAATTTGGCCAAAGTTTGCGCGCGCATTGTATAGATGTTTTGCACTATGATAAATATTTTGGGCATCAATAAAAATACCCACTCTTTGTTCTTTATGTTTAATTACGCTCATTAAAATAGTTTAGGGTTGTTTGCTTCTATTTTTATAAAAACAACAACTACATTATAAAAATTATTAAAACGACTTTTCAAAATGCTTTACAAAATTTTCTTAAAAAAAGATCCTAAGAACTACTTCTTAAGATCAAATTTTTTAGCAAGTACAGAGTATCGCTTAGGGTCTTTCTTTTTTAGATACTTCATGTGGTTTTGTCTTGAAGCCACTAACTGAAGAAGACCTTTTCTAGAGTGAAAATCTTTTTTATGTTTCTTCAAATGGCTTGCAAGTTCCTCAATTCTTTTGGTAAGTACGCCAATTTGAACTTCCGGAGAACCAGTATCTTTCTCGTGAACCTGAGCTTCTTTGATTGTTTTTGCCTTTTTTGTCTTTGTAAGCATGATAATATGTTACCACATAAGGGTATTTTTTGCAAGGGTGCGTTTTAGAAAGGGTGTTTTTTAAAGACACGAGATTTGTCTACTAACAAATCTCTCCCTACGCTTCCGTCGAAGCTACAGAGTCTTTAAAAAACACCCTTTCAGCACTCTAAAGATGCAAACGAATGCAAAATTCAATAATATTGTGCGACGTTATTTGGTATAATTTTGATATGGACAACCTTAAAATCCTAAAACAAGAATTTTTGGAATATTTGGAGATAGAAAAAGGTCGGGCCCTCCGAACTATAGAGGCATACGATGTCTACCTGTCTAAATTTATAGATATTGGAAAATTATCATCCCCTAAAGACATAACCGAAGAAAAAGTTCGTGAATTCAGACTCTGGCTTAATCGTCAGCCCGGTATACATGCTATCTCTGGTGAAACTATGTCTAGAAAAACTCAAAACTATTACATGATAGCTTTGCGTGTTTTTTTAAAGTATTTAGCAAAAAGAAAAATAAAAACTCCCCTTTCGCTTGAATATATAGAGTTAGCCAAAGTCCCTCAAAGACAAATTGACGTTATCTCTGAAGACGAACTTACTCGTTTACTTAAAGCTCCCGATGAGGAAAAAGATATTCTAATGAGGGCTCGTGACAAAGCGATTTTGGAGATGCTTTTTTCTACAGGACTTCGTGTTTCGGAACTTTGTTCTTTGCCTGCCAGTGTTGATATAGAGAGAGACGAAATAACTGTAAGAGGAAAAGGTGGAAAAGTAAGAGTTGTTTTTATTTCTGATACAGCTAGAGAAGCTCTTAAAAATTATCTTAAAGTAAGAAAAGATATGGGCGACGCACTTTTTACAAGTCTTTCGCCTAAGGATAAAAAATCTAAAAAAATGGGAGGCCCTCTTGATAGGCGTTCAGTTGAGAGAATTGTTAAAAAATACGCAACAATTGCTGGTATTACAGAAAGAGTTACTCCCCATGTTATTCGCCACTGTTTTGCAACTGATCTTTTAAGAAATGGTGCTGATTTGCGAAGCGTTCAGGCGCTCTTAGGGCATGCAAATATAAATACTACTCAGGTTTATACTCACGTTACTGATAAACATCTAAGAGAAATTCACAAAAAGTTTCATAATAAAAATTAGAATATTTGGGTAAAAAAATTGTCGCAAACGCATGAGGGTGCGTTTGCGACTGCTAGAAGGTGCTTGGGGGAGCGGCGCTATGCGGCCAGCTTGGTCACGGCATCGTCAACTTCGGCCAGAGTGATCGCCTTACCAACGAGCTTTTCGAGGCGTTTATTGAACCAGCTTTCTCCGAGGATGATGGCGACTTCGCAATGACGGAAAGTCTCCGTCCATCCCAGCGTGATGTCACGATCCTTGCAGATCCACTGGATTTCCTTGTTGGTTTGGGCGGTCTGCGCGAGGTTGGGTTTTGCTGCACCGAGGTTGCAGTAGTCTTTCCACACCTCGCTGCTCCTCACGAGGCGAACCTTGCTACTCGGCGCCGGAACTTCGCAGTGGCCGGTGGGAGCCATTTCCATCCGCAACTCCTCGTAGCAGAGGTAAAATCCGCATCCGTGGGGTTTTGGCTGATAGACTTTGAACTTCAGCTCGGTGTGGCTTCCCCCGTTAACACTCCGGGGTTTTCCGCCGACTTGAGCGAGGGCGGTTTCGATTGCGCGACGCAGGTCTTCGATTGTTTGGATCATTTTTCTGTTTTCGGGTTTGTTTTTCCTGAATGCTTTGCGGTATGCAAACTTCACAACAGATTTTACATAAAATCAAAAAAAAGTACACTCCGGAAATAATTTATTTTTAAAGTACGGATATCTGCCTGCTGTCAGATTCCTCGAGCTCGCCTCAGTCAGGCTCGCTAGTCTTTAAAAATAAATTGTTTCCTCGTTAAGAAGAGAGATAAAATCAAAGAAATATTTGTTACAATAATTTTATGAAAATTGTTTCATGGAATGTAAATGGAATACGAGCTGTTGTTAAAAAAGGTTTTTTCGATGAATTTATTAAGAATTTAAATCCAGATATTCTTTGTCTTCAAGAAACTAAAGCCGAGCAAGGACAAGCGCCAATTGATCTACCTCAATACGAAGAATATTGGAATTCAGCAGAAAAAAAAGGTTATTCTGGTACAGCTATATTTACAAAGACAAAGCCGGTATCTGTGTTTTATGGACTTCCTGAAAAAATAATCAAAAAATATGATCCAATGCATGATAAATATGGTGATCCAAACAAAGAGGGTCGCGTTATTTCTTTAGAATTCAGTAAATTTTTTGTTGTAACTGTATATACTCCAAACGCAAAAGACGATCTCTCAAGAATTCCTTTAAGACACAAAAAGTGGGATCCTGCCTTTTTGGACTATTGCAAAGGTCTTGAAAAGAAAAAGCCAGTCATATTTTGTGGAGATCTGAATGTGGCTCATACAGAGGATGACTTAGCTCGACCAAAACAAAATGAAGGTCTAAAAGGTTTCACAGATGAAGAACGAGAAGGTTTCTCAAAACTACTCAAAGCTGGTTTTATAGATACTTTTAGGATGTTTAACAAGGGAAACGGTTTTTATACATGGTGGTCTCACTTTGCTAACGCAAGAGAAAGAAATGTTGGCTGGAGAATAGATTATTTTTTGGTTTCAGAAAAGTTGCGAAACAAGATAAAAAAAGCAGAAATCCATTCTGATATTTTGGGCTCAGACCACTGCCCCATTTCTATAGATATTTCTATTTAATAATAGTGTCTTTTATAGCTGAATAGAGTAAGAAAATATAAAAGACATGAGTTATCCACAATAATGTCCTTTACATGTCTTTTAAAAATAATAAAATATATATCAGCTAAAGCGGATTCATCTCTTTGTCCGCTAGAGTAGGTGGTTCTTTTGAAATCCTGGAAGTTTCGTTTGTTGATCTTGGTTTGAAGCGAATTCTCAACTTAGTTTCGCTTCTTAAAGAAGCATTATATTTTTGCAATTCTGCTTCAATATCATACAACTCGCGATTATCTTCATAATGGATCTCTCATATGTTTGCTTTTTGTTAAGCAGACAAACCAGAGGCCGCCAAACCTTTGCGGATTGCTAAGAAATCATTATTCATCCCGTTTATGCATGCAGTCCGCCCTAGTTGGGCGGCCTTAACTGTTTATATTTTTAGTGGTTAGTTGCTAGGGATAAGTGATTAGTGAAAATACGTCTTTTTTAATAAAACCACTAGCCACTAACCACTTTTTACTGTTACTTTACTCCGTGTTTTCCCCTTATTTCTTTAATTTCACTCTCCTCTTTTTCGTTCTTATTTTCTTTTGCTTTATCGCCCAGAAGAGTTAATTCTTTGTCTGAGATTTTATTTAGTTCGCCTGCCCTATTATTTAAGTATTCTTCAGTGTTTTTTGAAGGATCTTCAAGCACTTCATCAAGCAAAATATGTAAAATATTGCCTATTTTTGGCCCCGCAGGAATTCCAAAGTCTTTAATAAGTGTATTTCCATCAATTTTAAGCTGAGAAACAGAGACAGGATCTCTAAGAGCTTCATCGATCATTGCGTGGTATTTTCTTAGTCTATATGGGCTTTCTTTCGGTCTCCCTGTGCCTATTCGGTCGCATGTCCTTACGTTCATTAGTTCCCAAATTAAATCTTTTCCAACATTTCTTATCATTCTTCTTACAGCAGAAAGCGTTATCGCCTCAGTATCAGAAAAAAACATGTGCCACCTTACCAATTTCGTAACATCATCTATGGTTTTACCTGAAAACTTGAGTCTCTCTAATATCTTTTTTGTAATTTTAGCTCCAACAACATCGTGCCCATAAAAAGTAGGCTCCCCCTTCTGCGGATCCATTCTTCTTGTAGGTGGTTTTCCTATATCATGAAAAATTGAGGCCAATCTTACCTCTAAAGAAAACTTTTTCTTTGCGGAGTGGTCTAGTGTTCTTAAAAGGTGTTCAAATACATCATAAGAGTGAGCTTTGTTTTGGGTTGAACCCACAGCTTCCTCCAATTCTGGCAAAATATGGCCTAAAATATTGAGTTTTTTACATGTCAGAAGACACTGCATAGGGCTATCCGACATAATCATTCTAGTAAATTCATCTCGGACTCTTTCTTTAGAGATATTTTGAAGAAGACTTCCATATGTAACTATAGCTTTTTCTGTTTCAGGATCTATTTCAAAGCCCAGCTCCCCTGCTATCCTTATGGCTCGAAGCATTCTAAGGCCGTCTTCTTCAAATCTTTCGTGTGGATTTCCAACTGTTCGTATAATTCCCTTCTGTAAATCTTTTTTCCCTTCAAAAATGTCAATAACTTCAAAATCTTCCCCTACTTTTCTTATAGCAATCGCATTTATTGTAAAGTCTCGTCGCTTTAGGTCGTCTTCCAAATTATTACTAAAGGTAACTTCATCGGGGTGCCTATTGTTTGAATATTTTCCTTCAAGTCTGTAAGGAGTGACCTCTATAACCTTTAAACTTTCATCTACAGGGTTTTCTGACACAACTCCTACTGTTCCATAGTCATTTTCGTAAAAAGTATTAGAAAATAGTTTTATTATCTCTTCTGGTTTTGCATTCGTAGTAACATCCCAATCTTTAGGTGTTCTTCCTAAAAATAGATCCCTTGTACACCCTCCTATTAGGTATGCTTCAAATCCAGCTTTTTCGAGCATTTCTGTTACTCGTGAAACCTCTTCTGGGACATTAAAAAAACCTTTATTTTGCATAGAATAATTTTATGTTATTTTTGGATTTTTACCTAACTTCTAGTATAGTTTCTGCGTCAAGTAAGGTTATGCGCTCGTAGCTCAATGGATAGAGCACTTGTCTTCGGAACAAGGGGTTGCA
>CAZAOU010000011.1:0-27245 GCA_964487135.1 uncultured Candidatus Saccharibacteria bacterium | reverse complement strand
TATCTGTCCGGAGAAATTGACAGCATGAGTTCAATTAGTCCTAGTAACGCAAAAATACTTGAAGATAAAAAAAATAAAATAATGAGGGCTCCTCTACCGAGAATATTTGGCGTATTTTTTAATCAAAATGAATCAAAAGTTTTGGGACACAAAGAAGTTCGCCTAGCTCTTTCATCGGCAATTGGTAGAGAAGAAATAATAACAAAAGCACTGCAAGGATATGGAACAAAAGCACTAAGTCCTCTTCCACCTACACTTTCAGGAGAATCTCTTAGTGGAGAAATAAAAAATGAGGAAGAAAGAATTAGTGAAGCAAAAAAAATATTAGAAAAATCGGGCTGGATTATAGAAAATGGAATATATACAAAAAAAGATAAAAAAACATCCGAGGAAATATCTTTTTCTATCTCTACCTCAAACATTCCCGAATTAAAAGCCGTGGCTGAAGAACTGAAACGAGTATGGGAAAAAATGGGAGCAAAAGTTGAAATAAAAATGTTCGAAATTTCTGATTTACAACAAAATATTATTCGACCTCGTAAATATAATGCTTTGTTGTTTGGAGAAGTTGTAGGAAGAGAAGCTGATTTATTTGCATTTTGGCACTCATCAGAGAGAAATGACCCGGGATTAAATATTGCTTTATACACCAATGCTGACGCGGACAAACTATTAAACGACGCCCGCCTAACAACCGATCCAGAAAAAAGAAAAAGTCTATATCAAAAATTTGAACAAGAAATTGCTGACGATATTCCTGCTATATTCTTATATTCACCTGACTTTATTTATATACCACCAAAAAACATTAAAGGAATAACACTTAAAGGAATAACTGCGCCGTCGGAAAGATTTTTAAACATAAATTCTTGGTATCAAGAAACAGAAAAAGTTTGGAATGTATTTATAAAATAAATTTACACTGTATGGAAAATAAACAGAGAAAACATCATCAAAATAACTTTAAAAACAGACTAGCAACCAGAGTTGTTAGGAAAGATGATTTATTAGAATCAAAAGATAATGCAACACCCTCAATAGAAAGAAGAAAAAGGTCTTTGCCTTTTTCTGCGGTAAATATTGAATCTCATACCCCAAAAAAAATAATTCCGGAACATAATCACAATAACAATCATTCTCAGGGTGTAAAAACGCAACAAAGAAAGCCGAGGCCTCAGTTTAGACCAAAACACAACCGACCAGAAAGACCAGCTTTTACTAATAGCAGTAATCAAAATCAAGAACATCACAAACCAATTCCTGCACCAGAGAATAATGTTGTTAGAATAATTCCGCTTGGAGGTGTAGAGGAAGTGGGAAGAAACATGACAGCTATTGAATACCAAGATGAGATTATTGTTATTGATGCCGGCTTTGGTTTTAAAGATGAAGACACTCCCGGAATAGACTATGTCCTACCCAACACAAAATATTTAGAAGAAAGAAAAGATAAGATAAAAGCAATTCTCATAACTCACGGCCACCTAGACCACATAGGAGGAATTCCTTACATAATGGATAGGATTGGAAATCCACCGCTATATACAAGAAATCTTACTGCACTCATGATAAAAAAGAGACAATCAGAATTCCCTAATGTATCCCCTATAACTTATAAAATAGTAGAAAAAGACGAAGAAATTACTATTGGAAAAATAAAAGTTAAATTCTTTGGTGTCACCCACTCTATTCCTGACTCAATGGGAATAATGATACGAACTCCTTGGGGAAATATCATAAATCCCGGAGATTATAAACTTGATCATGAAAATGGTATCCCTGCCGACGAAGAAGAGAAAACTTACACTGATGTAGCAAAAGAAAAAACTCTTCTATTGATGACAGACTCGACCAACATTGAAAATCCTGGATTCTCAACACCAGAAAAGTATGTGCACAGAGACATAGGAGAAATAATAAGAACAATAAAAGGAAGGATGATTATTGCAATGTTTGCTTCTCATATTTCAAGAGTAATCAAAGTTATTGAAGCTGCAGAACAATGTAATAAAAAAGTCGTAATAGAAGGAAGAAGCATGAAAAATAATGTTGATATTTGTAGAGAAGCCGGACTTGCAACATACAAAAAAGAAACAATCATCCCTGCCTCAGAAATAGCCTCTTATCCTCCAGATAGGATTGTAATTCTATCGACAGGTGGACAAGGAGAAGAATTTTCAGCCCTCTCTAGAATGACCAATAAAAACTATAAATATATTCAACTTACAAACAGAGACACGGTGGTTTTATCTGCATCAATCATACCCGGAAACGAAAAAGCTGTTCAAAAACTGAAAGATAATATTGCCCGACATGGAGTAAAAATAATGCATTATCGAACATCAGAAGTATTTCTTCATTCAACTGGACACGGTAACCGCGGAGAAATTGAATGGCTTCACAAAAAACTTCGTCCAGAATTTTTTATTCCAATTCATGGAAACCATTACATGCTTCGTCTTCATGCAGATTTAGCTCAATCGCTAGGCATGAAAGAAGACCATATCGCTGTGCCAGACAACGGATCAATAATAGAAATTGAGAATGGCGAAAAAATGATTGTTAGAAAAGAAAAGGCTCCATCAGGACCAGTTATGGTAGATGGATTTGCTATTGGTGACATGCAAGAAGTGGTACTCAGAGATAGACAGCTTCTATCGGAAGATGGCATGTTCGTTATTATAGCGAGTGTTAATTCAACAACTGGAAAATTAAAGAAATCTCCAGACATCATTTCTCGCGGTTTTGTTTATTTGAGAGAAAACCAAGAACTATTAAGGCAAGCCAGAATTATAGTCAAAAAAACAATTGAGGATAATGCTGTAGGGATGCACCCTATTAATTTTGATTTTATTAAAGATGCCATAACAGATAATGTTAGCCGTTTCCTTTTCCAAAAAACTGCAAAGCGTCCAATCGTTATCCCAGTACTACTTGGTGTATAATAAATCTCAAAACACATAAGTGTTATGAGAAATTTTTTCCACCAATCAATAAAATCATCAGGGGCCATGCGAGCAATATTTATTGCTTCGCTTTTTTTTGCTTTACATTATTCTTTTGTCGTGTATATAAATTCAACATTTCTAGAAAATTTTTTACCTAAAGAATACATAGGACTACTCTACTCAATCGGAGCTATAATAAATATTTTTCTCACATTATCAATTCCAGAGATTCTAAGATCTATCGGAAACTATAGAGGAATATTAATTTTTGCTTTATTAGAAGCAATATTATTGATGTTTATAGGAATAAGCTCATCACCAATAATAATTTCTGTGGCCTTTATTGCTCATCATGCAATAAATCCTTTAATAAGATTATGCCTAGATATCGGAATTGAAGACTACACGGATAAAAATGACTTAGGGAAAGCCAGAGGTTTTTTTTTGACGATTGGTAGTTTGGCTGCTGTAATATCTCCAATCATTGTTGGATCAATAATAAAAGATTATTCAACTTCAATAATCTATGCAATTTCAATAATTTTTATGTTGGTATTTATATTTATAGTAAAAACACATCTTAAAAAAATATCCAACGGAACTTATAGAAAAATAAAACCTATAACAGAATTAAAAGAATTTATAAACAATAAAGAAATAAGAAGAGTTGGAATTATAAGTTTTCTGTTAGAACTATTTTATGTCTGTATGATTATTTATATGCCTTTATACCTAAAAGACGAAATTGGATTTTCTTGGGGTGAAATTGGCATAATGTTAAGTATTGCTCTCTTACCATTTATATTACTTGAGATACCTGTAGGCGAAATATCCGATAGCAAATCTGACGAAAAAGAATTCATGGAAGCTGGATTACTTATTATAGGTATCAGCGTCCTTTTAATTCCCCTTATATCAGTAAAAAGTTTCATCTTATGGGCAGGAATATTGTTTATTACTCGTATAGGTGCAAGTATTTTAGAGGCCTCATCAGAAAGTTACTTCTTCAAAAAAAGTAAAGGAAAAGATGAATTGATAAGCGTATACAGACTAACGGCCCCAATTGCTTTTATTGTAGGCCCAATTATTTCAAGTATAATACTTCACTATTTTAATTTTAGTACGCTATTTATAGTTCTAGGAATAACAATACTTTTAGGAATAAAAGTGGTATTTAAGATAAAAAAACTAGAACAAAAAGCTACTTTTTAGATTTTGTTTTTTTAGAAGAAACTTTAGATTTTATATATTTCCAATGCTTTTTTAATTCTTTGGAAAGAAATTCAACATCTTCCTTATGATCTTTCATTACTGACTTATATTTCTTCAAAACTTTATCAACAACTACTCCGTAACTTTCCTCTGATAAATCTTTTAAATTTTCAATCTCTTCCAAAACCTCTCCTTTAGCCTTAAGCATCCACCCTTTTATTTTTTTAGGATTAACTTTGCCACTTTTAATTCCATAAGCAATTAAACCTCCCAAAACCGCAACAGCCCCTGCAACAGCTATACCCTTTTTTATAGAACTATCTTTTGTGATTTTCTTTTTCATATTAATTTAGTTTTCAGAAACGTGCTTCTTTTTTCGTGTTGCTTTTTTAATAATAAACCAACCTGATAATAGTGATACCAATTTTTCAGCAACTGATTTAACATCCTCTCTCATACTTTTGGCGTCTTCTAATATCAACTCTCCCTCTTCTCTAGCTCTTCTAGCCAATTTCTTTACATCATGCGCAATTCTTATTCCATAAACCAGCACGACAGAAAAAAGAATCGTAAGAATTATCAAACACACCGTTGATATAAAAAAGAATATGTCTGCTTTTATTATTGTTTCTTCCATATTTTTACCATATACCACTACCGTGCACTCCTGTTGAATTATTTTTTACATTTTCCATACAAATTTTAAATTCTTTAGTTTGTGTCCATTCACATTTTCCATTTTTTTGTCTTTCGCAAATTGCTTTTTGGTAGCAAGCATACTCTTCACTCCATTCACATGTCCCGGCAATATTGGAATCATCTGAACAAATATTACTACTGCAACCGCCAATAGAACACTCCGAGAGTTTATCACCAAAAGAAACTTTAAGAAAGTATGATGTTTTTTTGTTTAGTCCTGACGGGTCTTCTTTTATAAATTCAATTACACCATTTTCAGTTGTTGGATTAGAAAAAGGGATAATTCCTTCAAAGGGGACTTTCTCAGTGGTCATCCATTCAGTTTTTGCTGTTACCGGTCCTCTTCCAATAATATTTTGATTATCATCACGAATTTCAACTGTAAAAGAACCCTCAAAAAACCATGTGCCGGAAACAAGACCGCTCACTTTTACAGGGCTTTTAATAACCGACCCGTACTTTGGAGATGATACCACCGGAACAATAGAGTCATTTTTAGTTAATTTTAAGGGCATTACAATAGCGACTGAATCATCAGCGACTGCTTGGGCATAAGTATAAACACCCCACCCAGAGAGTATAGCAACCAGCATCGTTATATAAATAAACAAATGATCACGCTCAATCATGAACATATTTTATCAAAAAAATGAGCCCCGCGACATAGCAAGGACTCATTTATTCCAACACTTAAAACTATGAGATTGGTGAAGTATTATTTTCAACCACCTCTTTTTGTCTATCAGAAAGCGAAGCTAAAACATAAATAACCACTCCAAGCACAAGGTGAAGAATGTGGTCTGAAGCAGTAAGAAGCATCAGTCCGAACAAGCTACCTCCTTGTGGTACAAGCACAAACCCTAGAACCGCAACAATAATGTAAATAATAGAAAAAATCCTCAATGCCTTAGAAGCAGATTCTGGTTTTTTGAGCCCAACAAACAGAAAAACCAAACCCGTTAACAAATGAATAAGGTCATGATTAAAATCTGTTGTAAAAAAACCAGCACTACCCACAATACCATTATCTACAAACGCCAAAAGCCCGAGCAAAACAAACACTGTCCCAAATACTAACGATAGTTTTTTAGCCATAGATTCAAGAATATTTACTCTTAAACCGACCTTTATTAAGTGTAATTGTATCACAATATAAAGTAAGCTATGTCTACTAGTTTATCCCCTTACTTTTTAGAAAATCCATCATTATCTCAACAACTTTTTCTAAATTATTTTTAGTCGTATCAATTTGAATATCAAAATTTTTTGGATCCGAAACATCATCAATACCGTAGTAATTTTTAAACCTCTCAAAAATCGCCTTTTCTCGTAGTAATGTTTCTGATTTTGCCTTTTCAAAATCCTTGTGTTCTCGATCAGCAATTCTTTTAATTCTTGTATCTAAATCGCAAATAAAACTTATTTTTAAAGAGTCTGGTATGAAATGCCACGCCAATCTGCTTTCAAAAACAAAATTATCATTTTCTTTGCCAAATTTTTCAACCTTAATATCAAGTTCTTTATCTATTGCGTCGTCTGTTTTAGCAATCTCTTCTAGCTCAAAAAGAGAAATCCCTCTGTCAGAGGCAACCTCTCTAAACATATTACCAGTTGAAAGAAACCTATAAGAAAGTTTTTCAGCTAAAATTTTTCCTGCACTTGTTTTACCCGTGCCCGCAAGTCCGAATATTGTTATCTTCGCCATATAAGCTTCAGTATATCCTCTTCAACAAACTATTCAATATAAAGTATTTACCCCCGTGGCAAGTCCTCAGCCCAAGAAGAGTTCCTCTCCACTTTCACTTGAACCTAAGCAAGCATTGGTGTATTTTAATACCTCATATTGCTCTCTCCCTGCCTACCGGCAGGCAGGCTCGGCTCGGAAATATAAAAGAATACTTTTCTATTTCGCTCACTCTACGTCGGCAATAAATCCACCAGATTGGTGTTGCCAAAGTTCATAATAAGAACCTTTTGATTCTAAAAGTTCTCCATGAGTACCATCCTCAATCACATTTCCATTACTCATAACAATAATTCTATCTAATTTCGATATAGTCGATAATCTATGAGCAATAACAATAGCTGTTTTTTCTTTCATAAGTTCTACGAGCGCTTGCTGTATATAATGTTCACTTTCTGAATCAAGAGAGCTGGTTGCTTCATCTAAAACAAGAATTGGAGAGTCTTTTAAGATTGCACGGGCAATCGCCACTCTTTGCCTTTCACCACCAGAAAGCTTAACACCTCGCTCTCCAACCATTGTCTCGTAACCCTTTTCAAGCTTCATTATAAACTCATGGGCATGAGCTTTCTTAGATGCGTCAATAATCTCTTCTTCTGAGGCATTCGGCTTTCCATAAGCAATATTTTCCCTAAGTGTTCTATGGAATAATATAGGATCTTGGGGAACATAAGAAATAACACTCCTTAAATCATCTTGGGAAAGAGAAGAAATATTTTGGGAATCAATGTAAATATTTCCACTAGTTATATCAACAAACCTTAAAATAAGTTTTGTTAATGTTGTTTTTCCCGCACCACTAGATCCAACTATTCCCACTTTTTGCTTAGGAGGAATTGTTAAAGATAAATTATCGATAACATGATTACCATTAGAGTTATATGCAAAAGAAACCTTATCAAATTTTATTTCGCCATTCTTAATATTTGGAGTAATAGGATTTAATGGGTCTTTTATTTCAATGGGAACATTAAGAACATCCACAAATTCTTTAGCATCTAAATAACTTTCGGCAAAACGTCTCATTGCACTACCTAAACCACCAAGTTTATTAAATAAATTGATTCCGTAAGAAAGAACCAAAACTATCGTTCCAGAACTTACTTCTCCTTTTGACCATAAATAAATACTCGCTAAAAGCAGTATCAGTTTAGACGCATTGATAATAATACCGATAGCTGTATATGACCAAGACGCGCGTCCCCACGCGGCATTTCTAGCATTTTTAACCAATTCAAGACTCTTATCAAAATACTCAACCTCGCGTTTTTTAGATGAAAAATATTTTATTGTAAAAACATTAGTGACGATATCGGCCAAAATTCCTGCAGTTTTTGATTCAATAATTCCTCTTTTTCTCTCATAAGGTAAACGGATTTTGGTAAAGAAAACAACTGCGGTAAAAAAAATAAGAAATAAACCTAAAGAGAGCCACCCAAGAGGTCTTGAATAGTAAAATAGCATCCCGCAAACACCAATAACCACAATCACCGCGTAAAGAAAATCTCTATATATAAGATCAGTAATGGTAAAAAATGCTCCCGCAAATTTCTTTTGTTTATTTACTAAAGCTCCCGCAAATGTATTGGTAAAAAAACCATAAGAATGATCAAGCGGAGTTTCCATTGCATACTTTTCAATATTTTTTCTTCCTTCAACTGCAAAATAAATATCAATGTGCTCTGACAATCTGTCAAAAATAAGATAAAGAAGTGTTGCATAAGCACAAGCCTTGAGACTTCCTAATAGAACATCAAATGACAGACCACTCGTAATACCGTCAATTATTTCTTTGTAGTAAACAGGAACCACCACATTAAGTATTGCGGTTGCTATACAAAACAAAATTGCATCAATAAAAAATATAAGCGTCAGCTTTTTTCCTATTGCTTTTTTATAATGTCCAAAAACACTTAATTTTGTATTATCCATAAATCAATTAACATTATGATAACAGAACTGCTCTCGCAGGAGCACCTTCAACCCCAACAATTTTTAATGGCAAACAAACAAGAGTATATTCTCCTTCTGAAACATCTTTTAAATTTATACCTTCAATAATTGGAATATTTTTCGATAACAATGCGGTATGAGAACGGTTATCTTTACTACCTCTCTGTTTTACAGAAAGATAATCTATACCGAAAAGGGCTACGCCCTTTTCGGCCAAAAATTCCGCACCATCTCCAGAAAGAAAAACATAATCATCTCTAAAAACCTCAAAACCAATTTCAGAATTTTTTGTCTTTGCAATTATTCTCTCGTCTTTTTTTATATTTTTATTTTCTAAACTCTCTTTTGAGATAAAAACATCTTCGTGTGTAAAATCTAAAACTCTAACTTTCCCAATTAATGTTTCTAAAGGAATTGATTCCAAAAGGTTTCCACCTTCTAGACAATGAGCAGGAGCGTCAACGTGCGTTCCAGAATGAGTTCCTAAAGTTATTTTTGACAAATGACTAGAATGATTGGATAGGTCGGAAACAGTCTCAATGTAAACAGGCATATTACCTGGATAAACTATGGTTTTTTCCGATAAAGGAAGAGAAATGTCTATTATCCTTGAAAACATCTGTGTATTCTACTATATTGAGGATATGGCAACAATCATTTTTGACCTAGATCATACTCTTTATGATACAAAAAATATCAAAGAGGAAATTTGGATGCTACTAAAGGCATATAAAATTCCTGAAAAAATAATAGACGCATGCGAAAAAGTTTTTAGATCAAAAAATAATAATCTTTACGGAATTTTAGAACACTTGGAAGAATTGGAAAAATTGGGTTTTAAAATACCATCCGAAGCAATAGAGGCCTATTTTGCACGATCCATGACGCACCATCTTTTTAATGGAACAATAGAAATTCTTGAAAAATTAAAAAAGAAGGGTCACCGATTAATTCTCTTAAGTAAGGGTATAGACTATTTTCAACGATTCAAAATTCGTCAATCAGGACTTGAAGATTTTTTTGGATCCAATATTTATATTTGTGACGAAAAAACAGAAGATATCATAAGAGATATGTCTCTTCCAAAAAAAGGAAAAATATACTTTGTAAATGACCACGCAGACGAAACCCTCCGAATTCATAAAGCTTTTGGAGAATTTGTTTGCATTATTGTAAAAAGTCACAAAACTCGTCTTGAATCAATAAAAAAACACAAAAAAATAATTGTTGTTGAAAATATAAAAGAAGTAATAAAATATATAAAATAAAAAATACCAGCACTTTCATGCCAGTGTTTGTTTACAACGTGTGTCGATAGCGAATTTCTCCGAAGGCCACCTTCTGAGCTGCCGCATCTGAGGCAAAGCGAACCACTCTTTGGAAGCAGTCCTTATGCCCGAGATCATCAGCAGTCATACCCATTTGGATCATGGCGTGCACAAAGGCCCCGTTGAATGAATCTCCTGCCCCTGTATCAGTGACAAAAGACTCTCTGTAGTCTAAAACCGCATCGTAAGCGAAAGTTATTCCTCCCGCAAACGAACAGACACCGCCCTCCTCAGCTTTAGTAACCACAATCGCTCGTGGACCCATAGCATGAAGGGTTTCAAGACTACAACCCCATCGATTAAATTCCTTCTCGTTAAGCACCATTATGTCAGCAAGATGAGTCACCTTACTTACTTGATTGTGCCCACAAAAAGAATAATGGAGATGAAGAAATCTTTTGCCTTGAGGTGCTCCTTGAAGCAGGGCTTCAGCAAAGACCAGCTCGTCCAATCGAACACTTCCCGCCACAACAAATGATCCGTTAGCCCTCGAGCGTATATCACTGAGAATATCCCCTATACCACTTTCTGTAACACTTCTTGGAACACCCTTGTGCCCATCAACCGTAGAGTGAGGATTATTAACAGTAATAACTGCTCTGCTAGTCTGTTTCAAAACTTCAAAGAAATGCGCCTGCATTCCGCTTGAAATACTGCAATGACGTAGCAATAAGCTAAAAGGATCATTATCAGGTCCAATGAAAGCAAAAAGTTGTGGATCACCGCCCAATTGCTTGATCATCCCCGCCGCAATTGCAGAGGCTCCGCCAAGCTGAACAGAGATGTTGGCATTATGCTTGTCTCCGACCGATCCACCTTCACGTTGTAAAAGAACTTCTGGGTTAACCGAAAATCCAATCTTTACAGACATTTGTGAAAATATTATTTTATTAAAAGGTATTGTCAATAAAAAAATTGACAATATTTTTGACAAAAAGTTCATATTTTTATTAAAAACTTATAAATACACAAATTCTTGTCATTAAAATATTGACATTATTTTTATACAAAGTCATAATTATGAATACAAATGTCTTCGGAAAATATAGAAAAAATACTAAAAAAATTGGACCTAAACGATAAAGAAATCGCCACCTATCTTGCTCTCTTATCGCTTGGACAATCATCAATAAGACACGTAGCTCAAAAAACTAGAATAAACCGTGGAACCGTATATGAAGCACTAAAGTCTCTCCAAGAAAAAGGTTTGGTGTCTTACTTTCACAAAGAAAAGCACCAACATTTTGTTGCAGAAGATCCATCAATCCTAAAAAATATACTTTCTCAGAAGCAGGAATCTTTAAAGGATACTGAAATCGAAATAGAGAATATTATCCCCACATTAGAAAACCTCAAACACCAGACAAAAGATAAACCTCTAGTAAAATTTTATGAAAATTATTCTGGAATAAAAGTCATACTTCAGGATGTCTTAGATTCAGTTCATGGGGCAGAAAAAAAAGAATACGCAGTATTCTCTTCATCTCAAATACGGCCATATTTATATAACAAAAAAGCATTTCCCAAATTTAATGATAAAAGAATCAAAAAAAATATTCATGTAAAAACAATTGCTCATGGCGCTGGTGGAAGTGTTTATGGCAAGGACGAAAGAAAGTGGCTTTCCACAAAAGAGAGTTCTCCCACTTACACACTTATCTATGCGGGGAAAGTAGCTATGATATCAGTAAACAAAAAAGATTTTCCTCACGGAATTATTATTGAAGACAAAGAAATATACTCTACCCAACTATCAATATTTAATGCATTGTGGAAATATCTAAAATAAATCAGCTCACTCTTCTTACTCTTATATCAAACAAAACCAATTCATCATTTTCTTCATCGTAAGCCATATTGTTTTCTCCAAAATCATCTAATCCCCACCCTTCTAAAACCTCAAGCTCTTTTAGACGGTTTACCTTATCCTTAATTATTTTGATTTTTTTAGCCTCGTCTGGTTTTGCTAAACCATTTTTCAATTTTAAAAATAAATCATAACAAGTCGTCTGTAAAAGAGGTTCAAATTTAGAGACAAAATAAGAAGCTTTTTTATCTTTGTAACCTAAAGCATAATCAACAACCCTAACCTTAAATTCTTTAAATGATTCCAATTTTTTCTTTAACTTACTTAACCTCACTAACTCATCAGCACCCTGCTCATCAGAGGAAAAAACATCGTGGTTAACCCTTACAAAAAAATCTCCGGAGCCATCTTTGATCTTTATTCTAAAATATTTTCTTTCATGTGGTGATATAGAGTCTGAAAAATCTGGGTGCCTTCCAAGACATTCAACCGTTAGATTATCGGTAACAACCACTTCTCCTTGATCAGATAAATAATGGAAGCTGTCAATTGCTTTTTTAGCTTCGGTTATAAAACCAAGGTGGGCTTCTGAAAACCGACTAAATTCATCCGTAAAAGAAAGTTCTTTCGCAATTTCTGGAGAATCACCAAGATCCTGACGAGAATAGGTTATATCACCGGCTCTTTGAGAATCCATACTTAAGACAGCCTATCTTTTACCATTTTAGCAATGGTGTCCAAATCAGTATTGCTCTTACTAACATAAATAAAAACGCCATGAGTCATTACCTCGGCCAGATGCGCTGAATCTTCGGCGTTAGTCATTACTATTATTTTTGGAATTAAATCCGGATCAACCAATTCAACTTGTTTTATAAATTCAACTCCATCCATCAAGGGCATAACCAAATCTAGAAGAATTAAATCTGGACGCTCTGTTTTAATAACTTTCATTGCTTCAACACCGTTTGGAGCTTTAAGAATTTTAAAGCCATCTTTTGCCAAAACACTAGAAAGATTACTTAATATGAGCTCGTCATCATCAACTATTAGAATCTCCTTTTCCATATCATATATGTTATCTCTTAAATAGAGGTAAAACAATAGAGACCTTTGTACCCTTTCCTTCTTCAGAAAAGAGCTCTAGAACGCCTCCAAACGAATCAACAATTTTTGAACATAAATACAATCCAAGCCCAGTACCCGAAACACCATTTTTTTGAGCATTCGGTGCACGAAAAAAACCCTTTTTTACATTATTTAAATCCTCTTTAGGAATTCCAATCCCCCAATCTTCAAATACAATTTTACAAGACCTCCTATCGCGCATTATTTCTATTTTCACTTCAGAATTTTCTTTTGAATATTTTATTGAATTAGAGAGAACATTATTAAACAAACTGGAAAGTCTATGCTTTACACCAAAAACATAAATAGGATCGGGTGAAGATTTCAAGACTAAGTTAATTTTTCTCTCATCTGCAAATAATTTTTGGTTTGCAATTGATTCTCTTAATACGTCCGAAACCAGTATTTTTTCTTCAGACTCTTTAAAAGAAAGTTCTGATTCTATAAGAGAAATCTCGAGGAGTTCATTAACAATTTGAACTAATCCTAAACATGAATTTCTTATATTTTGTAAACCATCTTTAATATTAGGTAAAATATTTTCTTCCTTTAAAAGAGTTTCTGTTGACCACCTGATACCAGTAAGTGGTGTGCGAAGCTCATGAGAAGCAATGGAAATGAATTGGTTTTTTATATCTATAATTGATAATTCTTTTTTTCTGAAATATAAAGCACCTATTATTACTATAGTTAGAATAATTAATGAGATTGAAGGAATTGAAGCATAAAGTATTGGAGTTAATATGTATTCTTTTGCCGGTAGATCAATACCAACAACAAACTTAACTTTTTTATTTTCATCAAAAATAGGAGCTAAAGCAGAAACCCAAATCCCCCAACGATCACGAGTTGGACCTTCAATAATAGTCTTTCCTTCATTAAAAACCGACATGAGCTCATCAGAAGCTTCATCATAAACTTGGCCTGGTGGAGAATAATCTGGAGAACTTGGATCTTCAGAGTCTACAACAAACATCGGATAACTTTCACCCTTTACAAACAAGTAAATAAAACGGGCGTCCGGATTAGATTTTCTAAGATTAACAACTGAGCGTTTTAAATTTTGGTAATCAGGATTTTCTAAATCTTTTTCTGAAAAAGATAAATAATTTAATTCGTCATACAAAGAAAAAAGTGAAGCTGAAGTTTCCACTCTAGAAATAAGGGTCTGATTTATATTCTTACGAGCAGAAGAATAAAGATAAACTGAAACAAAAACAGTTACAATAATAGCTACCAAAAAAACAATCCGAAAATACCACTTTGAAATTTCGTTGCTTATTTTTATACTCACAATTTAATTATACTAAATTAAATTCAAAGATTCAGGGTTTAATCCTTTTTTATAAACAATCAACTCGCCGTGTGCAAATGCCTCCAAAATTTCAGAAACGATTCTCCAAGCTTCTTTCATTTCGCCAGTTGATACAAAAAGAGTTTGATCACCTAATATTGCATCTGAAAGAAGTTTTTCGTATGGATAAATAAAAGGTGAGATAGATTCTTTTGGTGTAAAAGAAAAAATATTTTTTTCAATCTCAAAATCAAGACCTGTTTTTTTTGAGAAAAAATCAATTTCAATTTTTTCACTTGGTTGTATATGAAATCGCAGTTTGTTTGGAGAACCAGAAAACAACTCTTCTGCCATTTCTTCTTTAAAAATTATTTCAATACTTCCCTCTGTACTGTGAAGAGCTTTTCCGTGCTCAATTGTAAATGGCACCCCACGCCAACGCTCGTTACGAATTTCTAAATCAGCTTTAAAATATGTTTCCGTCGTAGAATTTTCCGCTACCCCATCTTCATTAGAATAACCCTCGTATTGTCCAAAAATAATCTTATTGCCAAAAACTTTAGTGTGAGACAAAACTTTTTCACGTGATCTTTGAATTGCAGGTCCAGATAGACTCTCTGGCATTTCCATACCAACAAGCGATAGTAAAGACAAAAGATGATTCTGTCCGAAATCTTTAATAGCACCTATTTTGTCATAAAAATTTCCACGCTCTGAAACAGTGTTGGTTTCAAAAGATTTTATACGAACCGATTTTATATATTTTCTAGACCATAAGGCTTCAAAAAGCGGGTTTCCAAATCTAAAAGCAATCAAATTTTGAACTGTTTCTTTTGCCAGATAATGATCAATCCTAAAAATTTGTTCCTCTAAAAATAATTTACCCAAAAGATTATCTAGTCGTTCGGCATTTTTGGCATCAGTACTAAAGGGCTTCTCCACCAAAACCCTTATCCATGATCCATGCTTACTTCCAAAAGACGGCGCGCACGGCAATGTTAAACCTGAATGAGAAAGATTTCTAAAAACCTCTTCATAAAGTTCAGGAAAAATCGCTAGATAAAATAATTTATGTGAGCAAACACCTATCTCATCATCCCTGGCATCTAAAAGTGTGCGGATTTTGTCAAAAGATTCCGTTCCATGAATATCGCCTTTCATGTAAAATACTCGAGACAAAAATTCCTCTATATCTCTAGAAGATCCTTCCAGTCTGTCTTCAATAATCTCTCTAAACTCTTCATGGGATAAATTTTTTCTAGAAACACCGATAATAACCGTCTCCTCGGGTATAACCTTATTTTTATAAAGATCAAAAAACGCCTTAGCGAGTTTACGCTTAAATAGGTCCCCCGTGGCTCCGAGCACAACTATCGTAAGAGGATTCATAATATTAAGTATAAGACTAAATCAAAAATCCAAAAGAACTAGACAAAACCTACTAAAAATAGTGGGGGTTATTGAAATGAACATTATGGGCAGCATGAGTCTTTCCTTCCAAACTCAAAATATCTCCTTCTAATCGTCTCTTTTCTACTTCAAGTGAACGCAACTCCCTTTCTTTTTCTGAAACAACACTTCTAAAAGTTCTGTCACTAGAGTTATGAGAAACACGATTAATATCGTTTCTAAGCTGTTGAATTCTTCCCTCCAAAGTTTGTTTTTGAAGTTTTTTGTGTGAAATATCCTGTTTGGCTCTATCTGCTTCCTGTTGTTCTAATCTCATTTTATGTTCTTCGGCCTCTCGCATAATGCGAGCTTTTTGTTGAGCGTATAAATCACCTCCTTTACTATTTAGATTGTTTCCAAGATTTCCTAAAGACATACACCTATTATACATCTACCACAAAGAAGACTTGTGGACAAAATTATGTATAATTACCCCACATGTATTATTTGTTAATTATTGGTTTTCTCGCTTCTGGAGCAACACTACTTGGAGGCTTATTCGCTCTAAAATTTAAAGACAAGTTGCACTTAATTTTAGGGTTTAGTGCTGGTGCAGTTATTGGCGTAGCCTTTTTTGATTTATTGCCAGAAGCTCTTGAGCTCGGAAATGCTTACGACTCATCCTTTATTACTTCAATAGTAGCAGTGGGATTTATTTTGTTTATGATTCTTGATAGATTTTTTATTTTTCACAGCCACAACAATGATGAACACAAAAACATAAGGGGGCAAGTTGGTGCTGGAAGTCTTTCAATTCATAGTTTTCTTGATGGAATGGCAATCGGTCTGGCCTTTCAAGTATCAAGTGCAGTAGGGATAATAGTAACAATTGCAGTATTGGTTCATGACTTTTCTGATGGAATAAATACAGTGGGTTTAATTTTAAAAAATGGAGGAAATAAGACCGAGGCATTTAAGTGGTTAATAGTTGACTCTATATCACCTATAGTTGGAATACTTTCAACAATGTTTATATCTGTTACCCAAAATGCATTAGGAATAATTTTGGCGCTATTTTGTGGATTTTTTATATATATTGGTGCCAGTGATCTACTCCCAGAAAGTCACCACTCCCATCCAACCGCATGGACAACTGTGGCAACAATTTTAGGGATAATTGTTCTATACAGCGCAATACAACTAGCGGGTGTGTAAACTTTCGTTAATATCTTGTATTGATACAATTAATGTGAATGTCTAAATTCTATATCCCCGCCAACAAGGGTTTCGCACCCTTTCGCAAATCACCCCGAATTTCATACCGGTTCATTGACCCCAGAAGTTCTCCCCGAGGAATGAAATGTCTGCGCATGAAAGCGGACATCGTTCTCATTGGAACACCGAGCCACGCAGAACTAATCGAGGTAGCATCTCTTCCTCTTTCTCCCTGCGGGATAAGTGTGGCAACGAGCATGGACAGGACAAGCACAGTCTTACTCATGGAACTCATAGCATCACGCTTGGGATCTTCTCGAGGAGATGTTTTGCGACAAATGTGGGTTCGACCACGATGCATGGCGCTGTCCATCGTCATCTTTGAAGACCCCACACTGAGGTTCACCAATCAGACCATCTTCTGGAACTAGCCACCTCCCATGGGTGGTATTTTTTAAAATAAATTAGCAACCTAAACCGTTTGCAGGACATCCAACATTATCATCAGGAACTTCAATCAAAGCTTTCATTTCACCCGGCTTGTCAGTTCCGTAAGTTATATACTGCCAAGGAAATGTTATATACCACTCGTGTTCGTGATTCCATGAAGTCCAATCGTTTTTCCATTCGTTCCAACCAATTCCCAAGTGTTTTACATAAATACCTTTCTCTGCCAAAATATTTCCTATTTTCCTTCCAGTCATACAAGGAATACTGTAGCAATAAACAACTATGTCTTTGTCTTTTGGTAGTTGCTCAAAAGATGAAACAATTCTGTCAACCGCTCCGTAATCCGATGTGTCTTTGTCTTTATATGCAGGAATATTAACTGCACCTGTTATATGAGATTTTTTATATTCTTCTGCACTTCTTAAATCAACTAGAGTATAAGGAATCTGTCCTTTTTCCATACTCTTTCTCAAACTATGAGGACTAACATGCACAGCTTCTTCTGTAGCATAATATTCTGCAATACGCTTTTCTTTAGTTATCTTAAGCTTAGACGAAACAATTCCGTAAGAAAATAAACCGCCAACAATTGCACCAATAAGAGCCGAAATTATTATTTCTCTTTTCATAACTTTACTTTATGCTTATATACAAGCATTATATCACTACCAAATGGACAAATTTATAGAACAACTAAATATTAATAATGTCAATTATGATTCAAAAATTCTTGAAAAATTTAGAGTTTTTAAAAACGAGCTTGTAGATTGGAACTCAAAAATAAATCTAACATCTGTCGAGGAGCATAAAATAGAGACAAAACATTTTATTGATTCGCTTTCACTTTTACCTCATATTCCTAAAGATGTAAAAAATATTATTGATATAGGAAGTGGCGCAGGATTTCCCGGAATACCTATTGCAATAATGAGGCAAGATATTCAAGTAACACTGGTTGACTCTATTGGTAAAAAAACTAAATTCTTAGAACACATTAAAAACACACTTGGATTAAAGAATCTTCATATTGAAAATAAACGCGCTGAAGATCTCGCCCATAATTCAGAATTTAGAGAGCGGTTTGATTTAGTTTTTGCAAGAGCGGTAGCAAATTTACCAATACTTCTTGAGTACACATTACCCTTTCTTAAAGCCGGAGGAACATTTATAGCTCAAAAAAGCGATGCATCTGAAATAGATAATTCCAAAAATTCTCTTGAAATTTTGGGGGGAGAAATTATAAAAATAGAAAAAATAAAAATACCCGATCTACCAGAGAGAGTGTTGATAATTATAAAAAAAATAAAATCAACGCCTAAGGAGTTTCCAAGAAATACGGCCATCTTAAAAAAGAAACCTCTTTAATTTCTAAACAAAATACATAAAAAACATCAAAAAGACTGAGCAAGTAATTACTGCAAATGTCATCCAGACAAACACATTAGAAAGCAAACCACTTTTAAACTCTCCCATAATATTTTTATTCCCAGCTATACGAGCTATAAAAAATATCAAAGGAATTGATACAACAGCATTTATAACAGATGTAACTATTAAGGCTTTAAATGGGTCAATTCCAATAAAATTTATCGCGAGTCCAACAACAGTAGCGACAGTTATTACTCCATAAAAACCGTGTGCCTTTTTAAATTTATAATTTAAACCCGCCCTCCAATTAAAAGCCTCAGCAACTGCATAAGAAGCTGAGCCGGCAAGCACCGGAACAGCAATTAGCCCCAAACCAACAACTCCAACAGAAAAAATGATCTTTGCAATAAAACCAGCATCTGGAAAGGTGCGAACTAACGGCTCCAAGGCCATAGCAGCTTCTGCAGAAGTTTCAATATCAGTGACACCATTAGAATAAAGAACGGTCGCGGATGTCAAAATAATACACCAAGCTGCAATTTCAGAAGCTATCATTCCAACAGCATTATCCACTCTCATAGAAGTAATATTTTTCCAAGAAATTTTTGGCTTTCCATCAGCCCCTATAAGATGTTTTTCTTTTTCTTCTTCAACCTCTTGATTGGCCTCCCAAAAAAACATGTAAGGCGAAATAGTTGTTCCTAAAATAGCGGTTATCATAAAGAAAAATGCGTAACTCCATTCTACATGAGGAATAAATGTTGATTTTAAAACCGTTATCCAAGGCTGATCAACAATCAAAACAGTCAAAAGATATGCCAACAGACTTATAGTCAACCACTTTAAAATTCGAGAGTAGGTCTTGTAGCTAGTAAATATTTCCGAAAAAAGAATTAGCGCGGTAAAAAACAAAATAATAATTATAAATGGAATCGGCACGATAAGTTGTGTTGCAGCAGCCATAGCACCAATATCCGCACCAATATTTATAGTATTAGCAATCAACACTAAAGAGACAATGAATATGACGGTTTTCTTACCATAATGTTCTTTTGCAACAGCAACAATACCCTTTCCAGTAACCTGACCAATACGAGCGCACGCTTCTTGGATAGCTGTCATCAAAGGCAACATAAATAAAACAGTCCATAACTGTCCATACCCGAACTGTGCTCCAGCTTGTGAATATGTTGCTATTCCTGATGGATCATCATCAGCGGCCCCTGTTACAAGTCCTGGTCCAAAAATTTTAAAAAACTTCTTTTTTGAAATTTTATTATGCTGATTTTGCATTGTATTCTGGCTCTTTCTGACTTAAATCTGAATTATTGTTTTTTTTATTTATTATTTTTCTTCGAGTTAATATTTCTATATCTTTAAGTTTTATTAGTAATTCCTTAAAAATATTTTTTGTTTTAGAATCCAACATCTTTTCTCCTGCTATTTTCTGAACCCTCTTTATCCTAAGCAATGATTCATTATGTAATATGTCAATTTCTCTTTGTGCTAATTTGTTTACTCCAGATATTTCATCAAAAAACTTGTTTTTAAGCCTAGCCAAAATGATAAGACCGCCCCAAAAAAGAGCAAGCAGAGCAAAAACTAAAGCCGTAAGAATAATTGCCAAAGAAAGATATCCGATTGATTTATATCCAATTAAACCAATATCATATTCTTTAAATACATCTACTGTGGGTTGTTTAAATTCATTGGTAGGTGTTTGAGTAGAAGAAGTTACAATAGGAGTCGTGGTTGATACACTAGAAGTTGCCACAACATCATTTTCTTTTTGGGAAATCTTTTTTTCGCCAGGTACAAGATTAATAGTTAAACTCTTCTTTGAATTCAATACGTTAGTGCCTTGACCATCATTTGCCAATACAGAGGCCGAAGAAAAATGAATCTGAGCATCACCCTCTTCTTTAACTTTAAAATTCATAGTGAGAACCCTACCACCCTCACCTATAAAACCTGGATTTAGAACAACCCCCTCAAAATGAACTTCTCCAGACTTATTTGAAAAAGTTGGATTGGCTGGCCACAAATCAACGATTGAATTAGTTTTTGAAAGAGAAGTTAGTTCAAGTTTATCCGAAGGAAACAAAACATCTCCAGATATTGCATTTATTGATTCGTCAGACGAGACTCTTATACTAACAGCTATACTATCATCAACCGAAGCTGTAGTTACGGATGGATTTAGATACACACCAGCCGATGCGTTAGCTAGAGAGTATACAGACAAAAACAAAAAAATCGATAAAATAATTCTGTTTATATATCTAAAAATTATTTTTCTTAAAAACATATTTCTTTTTTATTAAAATCAAAACAACAAACAAAAATACTAACAGGCCGACGACTTCCAACTGAATGTCAGTATACCACGATAATTTATGTTGTGGTGACACAACTTGTATACGTTCATTACCTTCCTTATCTATAGCTCTAATATAAATAAAACTTTGCAAAGTTTGATCTTTCAACAACAAAGGACTTTTAGCATCTTCCCACTTTAAACTGTCAGGATTAGAAATTGTTCTACCTTTAAACTCTGAAAATTGATATTTCATAATTCCAGAATTTTTATCCTTTGCATCAAAAATAACAATCCAGCTATTATTAAAAATTGAAGGGTCTTTTGTTAAATAAATTGCAAAAGCCTCTGGGGCCTCATCATCTTTTTTATTTAATGACTTATTATAAGCAAAAGGAGTAATTGAAGTTATTGAATTTATAATTGAAACTTCGTCCAACACAGGTGATGGCATATTTAGATAGACTAAAAAATCCTCAGCAGAAAATGGATAATCTTTTTTATCGTATGCAATTACTTCAACGACAAACAATTGCCCACCCCCACTAAACCCCCCGGCAAAAATACCTGAAAATTTAATTTCTGATTTATTCTCGACAGTTGGTTTATTAATCCAAGCAGAAACAGCCGATGACCCATCCCTAATACCTTTCAACTCCACACCCTCTGGAATAACAATTTTTCCTTCTATTGCATTTATTGGTTTTGAAGATTCTATAGAAACAACAACTTCAAACTCCCTACCAGGCAAACTCTTATCAGGAGCATTTATTGATAAAATAGTTGACGCAAAAGAAACAGTTGGTACCACTGAAAATATAAAAAATGTAACAAAAAAATAATTAATAATTTTCATAATTTATCCCGTCCAATAGTAAGCCATAATACTAAAATCTTTTAAATCAACTACACCGTCACCGTTAATGTCAGCTTTTTTAGATTCCGAATTAACTCTTTTTTTATACCAAAATGCTGCAATAGAAAAATCAACAAGATTAACCCTTCCATCTTTATTAATATCACCTTTTGGAGTTTTATGATCATCAGACACTAACACGGAAACATTTCCAACTTTAAATGCCAAAACATCCGAATACTCGGATATATCTTCGTCTGTTGAAGCTCTAGCTTTTGCCATATGCTCTCCATATTCTAAATCTGATGTATCAAGCTTGGCCAACCAAACACCAGATGAATCTGAACTTACTTTTTTTATAATTTCAGTTTCAGAATGAACAAAAACTTTTACTTCTGCATCGGGAATTGTTGTACCAAAGAAAGTAATAACATCACCTCTTTTCACCTGACTCTTATCTACCGCAATTGTTGGTGGTAAAAAAATTCCAGATATTACAGTTGTAATTCCTCTTGTTATAAGAACAGGAAAAGTATGAGTTACGGAACGAATCTTTCTGTTATCTTCACTATAAACCCCAAAAACATATGACCCTGAAGATAGACCAGAAATACTTATTTCAAAATTTGCATCAGGACCAGCAGGTACTTCAGCAACCAATTCACCATCTTTAAGTAATGAAACCTTACTTCCTGGATAGGCTTTTCCTCTAAAAACAGCTTGGGTGGTTAGAGAAATTCCACCTCCGCCACCCCCTCCTCCACCGCCACCAGATGAAGATGAACCCGATGAAGGAACAGTAGCAGAAACCGTAACAACACTTTCTATAAAAGCCCTATTTGGAGCAATTAATATTGTTCCAAGTACTGCACAAAAAACAAAAAAAATTAAAAAATAAATTACTTTCTGCTTCTTTGACTTTGACGAGCTTGTTTTATAATCCATGCGTTATAGTGTTCTATAAATTTCACAAACAAAAATCCGCCAACAAGCAATAATATACAGACAAGACTGATTAGATGCCATGGAACAATAAAAATTGTCAGAAATGCACTAGGAGTCTGAATATTCTTAATAGAAAGCTCAGCTTTGTACATTCCAAATGCAAAATGAGTTATTTCGTACCAAACCATTTTAAAGAATCCTTTTGGTGCAACACCATCGCCCCACAATATATCAAATTTTCTTATACTCTGTGACAGAATATTACCTTGGGAAAGATTTGCATTTATAACCTTCTTCTCCATTCCAAAAATATTTCTAACGGTGAGATCACCTTCTGGTCTTATTTTATCACCTCCACTATTTTGAAATCTATAGAAAAATGATACTGGTATAGAACTGTATAATTTTTTTCCGTCAGATGTCTTAAAATCTATTATACCTCCACCCTCTTTAACATCTCCCGAGACTTTTAATAAAACAAGTACCCCAATCTTTGCTCCCACAGAAACTTGTCCGCTAGCATTATCAGGAGGAGTGGTACTCAAAAATACCGCAGCAAAATGCCCTCCAGCATCTGCATTTTGGGGAATTTTTATTTTAAAGGAAACCACTTTTTGTTCGCCCTTTTTTAAATCATATTTTGGAGGAGTCTCTATCCAAGAAGCCAATTCACCCTCTTTCTTAGAAAAAAATGGCGCACCTGTTTCTCCTCTAGCTTCAAAATCTTCGGCACTGGTATAAAAAGACATATCATTACTCTGTTCATTCAGAATCAAAAATTCTCCTGAGATTGTAGACCCTGGATCACCAGAGAGTTCTAGTTTTGCTGGAGATATAGTCAACGCAGAAGCACTTGATGCAAACAAAAAATAAAAAACTAAAACCGAAACTAGATATAAATTCTTTTTTGTTAATTTTTTAATGTTCATTTATTAAATTAAAAGTTTGCAGTTCCACTATAAGTAAGTGTTGCTGAGTAGTCTCCTGCCTCTGTTTGGGAGGCAATATTAGCCAAATATCTTACAGAATAAGTGGTATTAGATGATGCACCAGAGGCAGATGCAATTTGGCTGGTGGTGTTGGTATCAGCAGCATAAGCAAAGCCAGAAGCAGCATAAGGAGCGGTTACAGAACCACTTCCACCAGATGCAGTTAATCTTATTCCAAACTGCTCTGTTCCAGCGGACGATGCAGTGTTTGTCTCGCCAATTGCATCAATAGTATTGCTTCCGGAGGTAAGAGTTGCCCCTTTGACTGTTAATGTATAACCACTTGAAGCATTTGTTCCTGCCACTATTGTGTGTGCTTCTGTCTCTGAAGAACTTCCGCTAGCATCCCCTGTTGCATATTTAGCAGCCGAACTAGATAGGGTTCCGAATCCGATTGTGTTGTCGGAAATACTAAAAGTTAAAGATTGGGATACTGTTGCACTAACAGAAACCTGATCATTATCAAGAATTGGAACAGTAATAGTTCCCGTATCACCAAAATCTCCCCCAATTGTTATAGTGTAATTAGCAGCTGTTGTTGGGTTGGTTATCTGTTGATCGCCAGTTGCACCACTTGAAGCATTTGTTCCTATCTTTATTCTTATTACACTTCCAGCAGCCACAGCAGTCGTTCCGTTAGTAAATGTAATTACCGTACCAGATGTTCTAACAGCACCCCAAGTAGATCCAGATGGAGTTCCAGCCAGAGTGACGTTAGAACCATCATCAAGTAAATCTATATCAGTATAATCAAGCCCTGCTGGAATAGAAAAATCAGACTGAAATGTCAGTGTTATTGTCTGCCCAGAAGTAACACCTGTTGGTGTAGTAAAAGAAATATCATGATTAGAAACAGTATTTTTCTTAGAAGAAGTTAGCGTGTCTGATAATGATGTAAGAGAGGCAGCAAAAACAAAACTTCCACAAAAAATAAGAATTCCTGCTGATAAAATAGCGATTAATGTATGTTTAAACTTCATAATTTTATATAACTTTCATAAATTCTAACATATTTTATTTTTCAATAATACCTATTATCAACAGAAATTTAATAATTTGCCGTCATTACATATGTGAGGTTTGTTGAATAATCACAAGCTTCTGTTGCTGAACTAATATTTGAAAGATAAGTTACAGAATAAACAGTCTCTGCGCTTGAACCACTAGCACTAGCAACAACATCTGATGTTGAATTGTCGGCACCGTAAGCGAACCCTGATGCATCGTAAGGTGTAGTAACTTCACCAGAACCACCAGAAGCATCGAGTCTTATCCCAAATTGTTCATTTCCTGCACTTGGTGCAGTGTTTGTTCCACCAATTGGAGCAATAGAATATGCTCCGCATTTAGGACTATCTCCTTGAACAGAGATTACATATCCTCCTGATGGACCTGTTGCATTTATAGTATGAGCTACCGTTGGAGAGCTTGCACCTGAAGCATCGGCCGTAGCATATCTATCTAAAGAACTTGATAATGTTCCAAATCCTATTGTGTTATCGGAAATACTAAAAGATATTGGCCCAGAAAAATCCCAGTTCGTATTATTTCCTCCATCATCATTTGTTCCGCCAGAAGCATCAATTTCTGCATCTTGCCCAAGAGTTCCAGCATCAGAGTAAGATGATGAAACATAAGAAATATTTTGAGTTACCCCAGTAGTATTTACTCTAAGAAGCCAATCCGTAGAAGCTGTAAGTGGAGCGAGAGTAAGTAAATTATTTAAGGCACCGTTTAATGTAAGAGATCCATTTGCAGAAATAGTTTGAGTCGCTCCTGATTCAAAAGATACAGTTCTTGCAGTTGATCCGGTTATTGCCAAACCATACCATGTGTTTGAATCATTAATAGTTTGATTACTTGTTCCACTAAATGTAACTGTTCCTGTGTTTGGAGTAAAAGTTCCATTATTTGTCCAATCACCTTTTACTGTTATTGCATAATTATTTCCACTAGACGTATCAAGAGTTCCCGAAGTAATTGTTAAATTTCCATTAGTTGTTATAGCCCCACCAAGAGTCGCGGTTTGAGCTGTCTTATCTATTACTAAATGATGGTATGTACTTGTACGCACTGTTTGTCCAGAAGATGTATTTGTATATTTAACAGTGTTTGGAGATGCATCAACATCATATCCTGTAACCGAATTGGTTGTAGCTCCAAGATTTAATACCCCGTTCTCTCCTTGTGTAAATGTTCCTGTGCCAGAAAGTGATGTTGAGATTGTTAAACCTCCAGTATTATTGTTAGTCAAAGTAATTCCAGTTACAACAACTTTAGGAATCGTAAAAGACTGTGCTCCATTTATACTTTGATTATTGCTATAAAAAATATAATTATTTCCTGATGGAGCTGTAAATGACGAGCCATTATAAGTAATTCCCCCATAGAAATATAAGTCTCCCATCGAACCCATATCCCAGATACCCCCTGAATTTACAGTTACATGTCCTATAAAATATCTTGTTCCTGAACCTGAAAAATTTCCGATTCTTCCTGAGACATTTGTAGTTCCCGCAACACTGAAAGTATTGTTTCCACTTCCATCAATACCAAAAGCAAAACTTGTTCCAGAGCCAACAGTTAAGTTTCCACTAATCAAAGTATAGTCACTTGTAGTTGCGTTGATTGTTCCAGAGGTAGTTAAATTTCCGTATATATAATCAGTTCCCACTGCAAATGTTTTATTACCAGAACCAGAAAGTCCGAGATGATAATAATCGACAGCTTTTACTGTTTGTGCAGTACCAGTGTAATTTACTGTATTTCCAGATGCAGTTGCAGTCATGGTTGTAATAGCAGAAGTTCCACCAATATTTAAAATTGCGTTTGTTCCCTGAGTAATTCCTCCCGTGCCCGCGAGAGTTGTTGCTGCCGTAAATCCTGCTGTATTGTTGTTTGTTAGAGTGACACCAGTTACGGTGACATTTGTTATTGAAAATGCTGCACCATCTCCAATTGATTGGGAGTTTGTGTTAAATGTGTGTGTTCCGGTTCCTGAAGTAAATGTTGCACCCACTCCCACAGTAAGACCTCCACGAAATACAACTGGATGATTTACAGAATTTGTCCATGACCCATTTACTATTACAGCACCAACAAATGTTTTTGTGGTTGCTGTACTACTAAATGTTACCGCCGCATCACTATCAATTGTCGTGGTTCCATCAACTCTAAAAGTTGTTATTCCTGACATATTAAATGTTCCTGAATTTACTGTGAGATTATGAGTTATAACCATGTTAGAAGTATTAGTACCAAAAGAAGCTCCTACATCTTTCTCAACAATCACATCGTAATATGTTGTCTGAGTAGTGATACTACTTGTTCTGGTTCCAGATCCAGTGAGTTTTAATGTTCCGGTTGCTCCAGTAAAAGTTCCGCCTCCACTCATGTCACCTTGAACAATCAAAGTGCCAGTTCCATTATTTATTATAGAAGATGCACCTACAGCAACATTTCCTGTAACTGTTGTGTTTGAAGAACCAATAGCCCAAGTTATGCCTAACGCAGCAGCTGTAGTAAATGTACCTATAGAATTTGTAGAGCCACTCGCCATATTTAGGGTAGCACCACTAATGTTTGTACTATCAAGAGTTAATG
>CAZAOU010000010.1:18702-27828 GCA_964487135.1 uncultured Candidatus Saccharibacteria bacterium | reverse complement strand
TTATGTACTACTAAGAGTAGTATTGTTGTTAAGAGGAGGTTTTTGGCTTTAGTTATTGACATTTTAAAAAATTCTTTTTCTTCTCTTCTTCCTAAGTTAGTTAAAATATTTTATTTAAATTAAAAAATTTTTTTTTTTTTTTTTTTAGAATTTTTTTTTGGGGTGTTTTACCCCCCCCAGAGGGAGGCTAAACCTCGCCAGTTTCTTAATTAAAATTTATCCACTCCTTAATCATATCATCAAATTCAAAGGCGTTCTCAAAATATTTAGGAAAAATTTCTCTGTTAAGGATTACCCTCTCAGCACGCTCTTTGTCAACGTAATCCAAGAAACTGGAGTAAGTATATGATTTTACAAATTCTTCTGCTTTTTTTCTGTCTACAATTTTTTTATTTTTCCAACCACTATCAATAATACCTATAGGATTTAGATGTATGTATGCAAATAAATATTTTAAATAATTATCAGAATCCAAATTCGCAGCCTTAAAAGTTCCTTCAAACAAACTTCCAGCTCTGTGATATTTCTTATTAAAATACATAGTATAGGCCGTTGTTAGTTTCTGCATAAATTTTGATATGCCACCATCAGTTTCTTCTCTGATAAGTAAATGAAAATGGTTAGGCATCAGACAATAAGCTCCTATTGAAACAATATTTTCTTTTCTATCCTCAAGAAGAGCTTTAGCAAAAGACCAATGCTCATCTTGGTGCTTAGACATCTCAAATTTTTTATTTGAATTTGCAAGATAAAGATTCGTAATAAATCTTTCATAGTCGCGATTATCCATAAATATTTTTCTTCTATCTACACCACGATTATACAAATGATAATATTCCTCCACTGAAAATTTCAAATTTCTCATGTATTAATTATATATTGAAAAAATTATGAGCCTTTTTAAATTACAAAAAAAATATACAAATAAAAAAACCACAACTTTTACGTTGTGGTTTAAGGCTTTGGCGAGGTTTAGCCTCGCCGGAGGCCTGCAAAATCATATTTTAAAAGGAGAGATAATTTTTAAATTAAAAAAAACCCCTCGGAGTGAGGGGTTTAGCAAAATTTGTCCTTGCCAGAGATCTTTCAAGATACCTGCTAACTAACAGCCTGACACTTCTATACCCGAAGGGGAAAGCGTTGCTGAACATCCCAAAGATTGATTATCTGTTATAGTAGTTGATGAAGCCATTTCACCAGCAGCAGTACAAGTTATTGAGCCAGAAGTAAAAGTAGTAGTTGATGCATAAGAGTATGAACCACTAGCATTATCATCACAATAAGATATAGCTACAGGAACAAGAGCCGAAGCCTCTGCCTTAAAAGCAGCAATTTTTGCCTTAGTTCGTGCTGAACCCAAAGATGCAAGCACTACTGATGAGAGAATACCAATGATCGCAATAACTACGAGGAGTTCGATCAATGTAAAACCTTTCTTAAATTTCATATTTTATTAATAAATTCTTTCTAATAATTTGCCGTTTAAACCGCAGGCGTGGTATTTTTTTTCGACCTTTGACTTTAGAAAATCAAAGTACCCTTTAATTATACAGTATTCTCTGCTTTACAATAGTATGCTGTGGAAAAGTGGGCTACGAGACATGATATTTTAAAAGACACGCAAATGTCTTACTAGATATTTGCTTACTTCGGCTTCAGTCAATCCTCAGGAGTCTTTTAAAATATCATGTCCCTCTAGCAGGAAAAAATATTTACCCCATGCAACTAAATCGCACTTGAGATGTTATAGATTGGAATAAGCACTGATGCGAGCAGAAATGCCACACCAAGACCCAAAACCACAATCATTACAGGCTCAATTAAGTCTACAAGAGTGTCTACTGCGTTTACCACCTCTCTTTGGTAGAACTTTGCAAGTGTATCTAGAATTTTTCCAAGCTCTCCAGTTTCCTCTCCCACTTTTGCCATCTGAATCATGATACTTGGAATTTCTGGGTAACGAGAAAACGCTTCCGAAACAGGAACTCCGCCTTTCACAGATTCAAGTGAACCTCTTAAAATATTTTCATACACCTTGCTATCAACCACATCGGCTGTAAGCTCAATAACTTTTACCATTGGTACTCCAGCCGTAAGAAGAGTGTGCATGTTGTCGGCAATTCTAGAGAGATATAACTTTCTGTATAAATTTCCAACATAAGGAACAGCAAGCCGAACTTCTGCAAGAGCCATTGCCCCTTTTTCTGTTTTGCTATATCTAAAAATAAATACTCCGACGATAATAAGCGCAATTAAAACAAGAAAACCGTAGTCTGTAAGCAAGGTACTTAGCCCTATAACAACTTTTGTATAGACAGGAATATCTTGTCCAGAATCGGTAATTATTTTTGAAATTTTTGGAATAACCACCGTAAGCATCAAAGCCATAACGGCAATAAAAGTACTGATAACGAAAGCAGGATAAATAAGAGCATTTTTTGCCTTTGATGTTACAGCATAATTTCTGTCTAAATAATCTGCCAAATACAAAAAAGTTTCGTCTAATTTTCCAGACTCCTCTCCAGCACGAACCATATTTACATAAAATGTTGTAAATACTTTTGGATGTTTGCTCATTGCCTTAGACATTGATGCCCCACCCTGAATATCGTCCGCCACTTCTGTAAGAATCTTTCCGAGCATTGGATTTTCTGACTCTGTTGAAAGAAGTCTAAATACGCGAAGCGCCGAAACTTGCGCGCCGAAAAGTGTTGCTATCTGACGAGAAAGAATAACAATATCTTTTGTTTTTACCCAGTTAAGAAAAGAAATATTTCTGTTAAAAACATTTGGGTCAGCAGCCAAACCAATACCGACAATAACTAATCCTCTTTTCTGGATAGAAGAGATAGCGACATCTTGAGATACAGCATCAACCGATCCTTGAATTTCTGTTCCTGTTTGATCTATAGCTTTGTAATTAAATAACATAAATTCTATTTACTATTTTAAGACACTAATTTCTCAAGCATTTTTGGATTAAAAGCGTATTTGTAAGCATTTTCAATAGTAATTTCTCCAGCGCGCACTAAATCTGCCAAGCACCTGTTCATATCTATCATTCCCTGCTCTGCTCCAGTTTCAATAATTGTATTGAGCTCGTGAACTCTTTTTTCGCGAATAAGATTTGAAACTGCGTTATTTGCAATCATAAGTTCATATGCAGGGATTCTTCCACCAGAAATTCTAGGAATTAGACGCTGAGAAAATACCCCAAGCAAAGAGCTCGCCAACTGAATACGGATTTGATCTTGTTGAGTCGAAGGAAAAGAATCAATTATTCGATCAATAGTTTGAGCGGCATTGTTTGTGTGAAGGGTTGAAAACACAAGGTGACCTGTTTCTGCTGCGGTAACAGCTGCCGACATTGTTTCTGGATCTCTCATCTCGCCCACCATGATTACATTCATGTCTTCTCTAAGTGTTGAAATGAGGGCGGTATGAAAATCGTGAGTGTCAATTCGCACTTCTCTCTGATCAATTATTGATTTCTTTTGTTCATAAGTGTATTCAATAGGATCTTCAATAGTAACAATATGTTCTGCGCGCTCCTGATTGATAAGTTCAATCATTGATGCAAGAGTTGTAGACTTTCCTTGTCCAACCGGACCTACCACCAAAAAGAATCCTTGTTTTTTGCGAGAAAACTCAGATAAAAGTTCTGGAAGTTTTAGATCGTTAAGGGATCTTACAACTTTTGGAATAAAACGAAGTGCAATAGAAATATGACCCTGCTGAAAAAAGGCGTTTCCACGAAAACGAGCCTTGTCGCCATAGCTGTAAGAAAAATCTAATTCTTTATTGGCTAAAAATCTTTTTACAAAATCTTCAGAAACAAATCGAGAAAGAATTGATTGTGTATCTTTAGTAGAAAGAACCTCTTTTTTCATTAGAGGAATTAAATTTCCAGAAACACGGATAGTTGGGCGCCTACCTTCAGAAATGTGAAGATCGGAAGCCCCTTCCCTTATAACTGTCTCCATCAAATCTTTTATTTCACTGTCATAGTCCATATTTTTAAAAAGATCAAATTAATTATAAAAATTATTTACCTGCTTCTTTTGCAATTCTAATCATTTCTTTTAAAACCTCTGAAGGAATTGTTGTGGCTTTTACTATGTATCCGTTAATTCCTAAGGCTTGAGCTTTTTCTATATCACTTGACTGTCCTTGATTTGAAAGAAAAATAACCACAGCATCTTTTATGAGTTTTTCCTCTCGGATTTTTGTAAGAAGCTCTATACCATCCATTCCTGGCATAACCATATCAAGCATCACAATATCAGGATTAAAACCTTCTCTAAATTTTTCTAAAGCTTCTTCAGGAGAGCTTATTACAGTAACTTGCATTCCCTCCTTTGAAAATTTAAGAGAATACATGTTGAGCAGAAATTTATCGTCATCAATCAATACTACATTGTATTTTTTTGTATCCATGCTTTTTATTATACACCTTTTTTATGCAAGAGTGTTGATTTCTTCAAATGGTACTTCATGATTAAGAGCTTTAATAATTGCATCTTCTCGCATAGTTAACATTCCATCTTTTCTAACGACATTCCAAATTTCTGGTTCGGTCGGATTTGTAAGAACCACTTTTTCAAGTTCCTTTGTCATTTTAAATACTTCAAACACCGCTTGACGGCCGTGCGTTCCTTTTGGAAATTCTGCGGTAGGAGAAGCTTGAAGAACTGTATTTGATTTAGGAATAACAGACTTATATTGCTCTGGTAGATCCTCAAATTGTTTGTCTATCATAATTTGAATACTTCCTTCAACGGGCATCGGTGTTCCAGCATTTGGTGCAAGCTTTGAAACAAGTCTTTGTGCCATAGACAGTGCAAGGACTGGGGCAATAAGATAAGGATCCACACCCATGTCTATAAGACGAGGAATTACTCCAATAGCATCATTTGTGTGAATAGTAGAAAACACTAGGTGTCCTGTAAGAGCCGCCTGCACAGCAAGAGCCGCTGTTTCTTTGTCTCTAATCTCTCCCACCATAATAATGTCGGGGTCTTGTCGCAAAGTTGTTCTAAGACCATTCGCAAAAGTGTAATCAATTTCAGGCCTAATCTGAGATTGACTCATACCCTCAATGTTATATTCAACTGGGTCTTCCAAAGAAAGCACGTTGTTAGTCTCCCTGTCTATTTCTTTCAACATCGAATAAAGAGTTGTGGTCTTTCCAGAACCAGTTGGTCCAGAAATTAATATTAGTCCGTATGGTCGATGAATTGCTTCTCTAATTAAATTTAGATTTCTCTCAGACATGCCGAGTTCTGCAATCGATTTTACACCTCTTGATTGGTCAAGAATTCTCATCACCACCTTTTCACCATAGTAAGTAGGAAATGTAGAAACACGAAAATCAATTTTTCGTCCATCAATGCGCGCAGAAAATCTTCCGTCTTGGGGCTTTCTTTTTTCATCGAGTTTCATATCGCAAATAATTTTTATACGAGCGATAACGGCGTTAAGAACTTTGATTGGTAAAATAAGCGAAGTATGTAAAACACCATCAAGTCTAAAACGAACCCGAACTTTGTCTGACATTGGTTCAACATGCACATCTGACGCTTCTCCCTCAATTGCATATCTTAAGATTGTTGCAACTATTTTTTTTACGGGAGCATCTTCAATAATATTTACCTCATTTATTTTTTTGGTGATATTTTCTTCGTGATCCGCCTCTTTTTCGTCACCAGCAATATCATTTTCAAGCTCTGAAAGGGCTTTGGTTACCTCCCCTCCAAGTCCTTTATAAGAAACAACCGCCTTATCAAAATCTTCTTTAGAAATCATGAAGATTTTGTAAGGAATATTATTTTTTGATGCAATAAAGTTTATCGCGTCTCTCGCATCAATATTTTCTGGATCAACAATACCAACTTCTAAAGCACCATTTTTTACAGATAGTGGAATAATTTGATAATGAAAAGCCGATTCTTCAGGAATAAATTTTAAAGTATCAAAAGATATTGAAGGATTATCAAGTTCAAGAGAAGGAATGTTTAGATATTCCGCTTTGACCGCTAAAATTTCTGAGGGCTTTACCCCGTAAGAAGGGAGGAGTGTTTCTATTTTGTCAGGAGAAATACCATCTGCTTTTATCTTTTCTAAAGCATCGGGAGGAAGTATTCCCTTTTTTGAAAGCAATCCTAATAAATCCATAATATTATCTTTCTCTCGCAGGAGAAGGTGTCTGTCTTACAGCAGGTGTAGTGCTAGAAGACACATCTGTATCTTCAAATCCCAAACCTTCAACCGTTGATGAAGCCGAAACCCCAGAGATAGAAGAAAAAGGATTATTTCTTCCTTCATCTTCTGGAATAATTTGCTGACCAAAATCTTTAAGAGAAGTGTACAAAGCATCACCGAAGAATGCTGTATCAAAACGAATATCTTTTATTTTTAGAAGTAGTGGCAAAAAATCTGCAGCAATATTTTCGTTGGCAATTTTAGTTTCTATAGCTTCTGGGTCCTCTTTTTTTATTACTTTGCTGTAAAAAACAAACAAAACAACTATTACTAAAATAATTATGATCGGTCCTTTAAGTTTTTGAAGCATATCTTTCATTTTATTTAAGCCAATATGTTTTAATTGTAACAGCGTATTGATATGGACCCGTATCGGAAACCTTAAATGATAAACTTGTTATATCAACAATTCTCAAACTCTGTTCCAAATCTTTTATAAAAGAAATAAAGTCTTCGTAGGAAGCCGAAACATTAAAGGAAAGTGTTAGTGAGCCGATTGTGCTCTTGTCTGGGCCAAGTGCCCTAGGTGCTGCTGAAGTTTGAGAAGCTGTAGCGGTGGTATTAGCACTTGCAGTCTGATCACCTCCAATTTTTATTCCCTTAAGAACCATGCCGTGATTTCTTGCAATACCGTTTATATCAAGAATAAGCTGAATATTATCAACATTATTTGGCAACAATTTTTCTATTGATTCTAAATCTCGGGCAGAAAAACTCTTGTACTGATTTTGTAGATCAGTTCTTTTTTTCAAAATTTCTTTTGATCGGCCGAGAGCATCATTTAAATCCGCCACCTTTGTTTTTAGCTCTTTCACTTTGGTGTAAGTGCTATCGGTAAATGTAAAAAATAGTCCCAGCGCTGCAATTATTAGTAATGTTGGAAAAAATGTTCTCATAATTTATTCTTCGGTTGTTTGACTAGAGTTAGCTTCTGCTTCCCCAGATGTAGCATCTTCCGCAACAGGCACATCTGAACCAGAATAAGACTGCAGATTATTTTTGTAAGAAACAAGTTTGGGCTCTACTCGCGTATCAAACTTAAAAATAATATTTCCTGACTTATCCAAATCTAAATTTGAAAAGACAATTCCTTTAAAAGCTCTCTCCTTAGAAAATACTTGGGACTGATATGCAACAGAGTTATATGTTTTTGCTTCACCCACCATACTTATCGCCACAGAACCGTCATTTTGAAAAGCATATTTAAAATCTTTGAAACGAACAGTTGAAAGAGTTCGTGCTTGAAGGATGTCAAAAACTGCAGACACAGCAACATGCTGTTCAAGCAACTTTTTAGCAGCGTCAAATCTGTTGTTGAGTCTTACATATTCTTCTATTGTCTGAGGTTCAAATGCTTGTTTATTTTTTTTGAGATCAAGCTCCATTTGAGCTTTTTGTTTTTCTAGATATGTTTTCCAAGCATAGACACCACCAGAAACAATAACGCTAATTATAAAAATAATGACAGCAATAAATGTCAAAAAACTAAGCGAGCTTCTTCTAGCCATTACAGGAGCATCAAGATTGGCTTTTGGTATGAACGATGTTTGAAATTTTGTTTCCACTTGTACTTAATTGTACCTCTTGTTTCGTTTCGTGTGAACAAGAAGACTGTTGAAAATTAAAACTTAAGGAAGTTCTTGTAATTTACGCAGAGCAATACCGGCAGCTACCGCAAAATCCAAACCATTGGTTTTAAGAATTTCAGCAAGAAAAGCCGGGGTTTCAATTTTTGTAAAAGGATCTCCCATAACAACCTCCGTTTCAAATCTTGATTTTGCTATATCAAAAAACCCTTTCATAGAAACACCCCCGCCCGTCAGAAATATTTTTGATATGGGCTTGTGGGTCTTTTTTTCGTAAGCAAGAATAACACTGCCTGTTTCGGAAAAAATATAATCTAGGGTTAAAGAAATAATATCGTAAATTTGTTTTTCTTCTTCTGGCTTCATGGTGTTCATGTTTCTTTTTATCTTTTCCGCCTTTTCTAGTGGAACTTGAAGACCCTGAGAGATAGACATAGTGATGTCTTGAGAACCTCTATTTATTATATGTGACTGTCGAACGATTCCCCTTTCAACAACATAGAGTTTTGTTGCAGATGCACCCATATCAAAAATCATAACTGGCTCAAGCTCATGTTCAACAAGAGATCTAATCGCAGCAAACATCTCTATTTCAAAAAAAGTGGTTTGAAGTCCTGCACTATCTACAATTGCGTTGTAAGAACTAAGAATTTCATTATGGATAGAAACAATTAAAACCTCCGCTCTTTCTACGGTATGCGATCTGTCAGCTCCCGGATTTGTAGGAATTCCCGAAGAAATTTTATTGTCTTTTGGAATAACCCACCAATCCATTGTAACTTCTGATATTGGAACCGGTATATATTTTCTTGCTTCTATCGGAATCATCTGTTCTAAATCTTTTTGAGAAACAACCGGAACTTCTATGAGAGAGACTAGACTTGATCTAAGGGGTATAGCAACACCAGAATTTGTAGTGCTTGCATTGGCCTCTTTAAGTAGATCTTTTATTACTTCACTAACTTTTTCTTGTGGAAGTTTTGCAGACTGACCGATTGTTACTCCGGCATAAGGGCCGAGCGCCAAACTTCCGTAAGTTTTTAGAATTGCCTTGCCCTTGGATTTTGCAAGCTGAACAACCTTTATGGCAGAAGATCCAATATCAAGACCAATAACATTAGTATCTTCTTTACTGAAATTAAAAAGTTTAGTTAAAAAATTATCCATATACAACAAACGCCACAGACAAAAAGTAAGGCGTGCTATTTAGACTATAGTATAACATGTATGAGAGAAATTTTAGCAAAGATACTACAACTTTTTTTAGATGGTTTTGAAG
>CAZAOU010000010.1:0-18692 GCA_964487135.1 uncultured Candidatus Saccharibacteria bacterium | reverse complement strand
GTTTTGAAGACTTCTTTTTTGAAAAAGACTTTTCTACTAGGCGAATTGAGAAAGAGGGTGCTGAATTTTGGCAACGACTTTTAGAAGTAAAAAATTATGAAAATATTTTATCTTTTTTTGACTATGGTAATGGTTTTATAAAAACCGCGATTCAAGAAATTAAATATCACAGAAATAGCAAGATTTTAGAAAATATTGTGGGAGTTTGTGCAGATTATTTGGGTGGAATTTTGGAAGAAAAAATCAATTTTATTCCGATTGATGATGTAGTTTTAATTCCACTACCCAGCCACAAAAATCGTTCTCAAGAAAAAGGCTTTGAACACACAAAGGATATTGCTGAAATGTTTTGCAAAATAATTCCAATTAATTCAAAGGTTGAAACAAATATTTTGAATAAAATAAAAGAGACTCCCCCACAAACAAGTCTGGGCAGGAAATTAAGACTTATAAATATAAAAAATAGTTTTGAAATAGATCAAAAATTATTAAGGAAAAATGCTTTTTATATAGTTATAGATGATGTAACAACAACTGGAGCGACACTTAAAGAGGCTAAAAAAGTTTTTGAAAAAGGTGGGATAAAAAATGTAATATGTGTAGCGATTGCGAGAGGATAAAAAGAGGATAAAAATAAGAGAAGGAATTTTGCCGGCGGGCGCTTTGCGCCCGCCGGCCTTTTCCCCCACCCAAAAATTGACACCGACCTGCTGAGGTATAAACTAAAAATAAACAAACTCCCGAAACCAAATGAAAAAAGTTGAAGCTCTGTTCAAACCCTTCAGATTGGCAGAAATAAAGGACAAACTTCATGAAGCCGGTATTGATACCGGAATGACGACTTCCGAAGTAAAAGGCCACGGACACCAACACAAAGGAAAAAAAAATGGTGATGGCGGCGATCACGACATGGCCTTCTGTCCGAAAATCAAAATCGAAATGATCCTGCCTGATGAGCTTGTTGAAAGAGTCGTCGAAATAATCGTCCAGTCATGTAAATCTGGACACCATGGTGACGGCAAGATCTTCATTCAGCCTATTGAAGCAGCCTATCGGATCCGCACTGAGGAAGTGGGCAATCAAGCACTTTAGAACGAGCAGATAGAATTTGCTCGATTTTTTTATTTACCTAGGCCACACCTCAGAGTGGAAAATTTTTATTAAATACTTATTTACCTAAACTGAAACTTAATATTTACAGTATCGCCCTCAAAAATTTGTTCTTTTTTGCGGACTTGCGCTTTTATTGAAATAAGATACACCCCTTCTTTGGTATGAGGAAAAAGCTCGAAGAAGAAATTGCAAGATTCAACATATTCCAAAGATCAGTTCTTGGTTCAACAGATAAAGTAAAAAATAATAATGAGACTGATATTAGAAACTACGCAAAATACATATTGAAAGAAGGAACAACTGTTGAGAAAAGAGAGCTGTTAGTAAACCTACGATCAAAAATTATTTACAAAGATAAATCATTAACAATGGCGTAAGAACTAGTCCTTATATTTTGGCAAGAGAAGTGCACCTTTATATCCATAAGAATTAAGTATGGCTTGCCAAGTTATCTGTAGAAGCTCTTGCGTCGGAACTTCTGATGAAAAAGTGATCGGATTATCTTTTGAGCCGATTCCTTTTAGGGTTGTCCATTCCATCCCTCTAGACTCAATACCACCATCGTGGATAAAACCAGATCTCACCTTGTACCAGAGGTGATCGATGACATCAGAGAATGTTTTGATTTCTTTTTCATACTTGAAAACATCTTCCACTTTATATCGCCTTGTCACATCATCTTTTTTATCTGTTGATAAATTATCTTCCATAAATTTAACTATTTTCTGTCGTTTAGACTGCAGCCAACCATCTCTTCTTCCTTTAATAGCAAGCTCCAGTATTCCAAACATAATTACAATCATAAATTGCGACCAAGATATTTCTACCCAGAGTTTATTAAGAGTATGTTCACCCTCCTCTGTCTTGAGCATGCTTTTTAGAGGTATGGCATGAATTTCAAAGTGCATTATGATGATCGATAAATTCTTTTTCTGTTCATCAGACATCTTTTCTAAAGTCGGCAAAAAGTCCTCAGAAAGTTCGTAACCAATATACTCGTACTTTGTCGGTCTTTGTCCCCACGTATCTATCCGTCCGAAATAGCCTTTTTCTTTGCTTAAAACTTCAATGAGTTTTTTATTTATATTAGATAGATCTTCTTTGGACATATTGTTAAGTACTCGGGTCACACCGATACTTTATTTTCTTGGCGGGCCATGTGAGTTAAGTACCCACACATGCAAGCATTATAAGGCTTTTTGAGAGCTTTTTCTACTCATATTTTGAGGCAAGTGAGTCGGGGTCTAAATGCCAACAAATGCCAAAAACACGATACATAACAATCTCAGGATAAGAACAAAGTAACAAGCAAAATAAGGATTTTTGAGATGATTCTCATTCTTTATAGGAAAAAGGATTTGGCATTCTAAAAAAGCTCGAAAAATGCTAAAATAGACATATTTATGAAGACTCCATCGAGAATTACCAATATAGATCAGCTATATACACAGGGTGCATTCCTGTCTTTTTGTAACGATGATCATTCAGGTGGATATAGTAAAAAGTTTGGAGTAAAGATTACACCTGAATTTTTAATTGCTTGTGAGAAAGATGAGTTTATCATGCCTGTGCACATTGCACATACTACAAAATACTACAGTCCATTTCAGATATTTCTTGTAGCAGAACTTTGTCACAATAGTGTAGACGAAGATGGGTTCCTGCGAGATGCAGATATAATGGATATCACATATCAAAAAGAACATAAAACACGATACATAAATTGGGGCGGTCAGTCCGCTTTTAATATAAACAATAGAGAGACTGAAAAAAATGTAAAATCAAAAATACTTAATCAGTTTACCTTAACGAGAGATTTCAATAATTTTGTACGATTTATCCACACATGTAAAACTACCAGAGGCACCGATTTATGGGATTATGAAAAACGAAGGTTGTATAACAATGCTCCAGAGATACAGTTTGATTTCAATCACGAGAATGACCTAAAGAAAATATTAAAATCTTACAAACTTGATACTACTAAGTTAAAAACGCTTATCAAAGTTATTGGGGTTTTTGCATTACATATTGACCCAATGGAACAGTGGTTTAATTACATACACAAACATCCAACATTACGAAAAGATGAATTCAAAGGTTTGGCTGGTGTCGCTCAAGAGCTTTATAATATTTGCGATATTCTAAAAGAACTTATTGAAGTAATCGAACAAAAAGAGATTCCTCCTTTGCTTGAGTTTATAAAATCAGATTTCATATATGCAAATAGAGATAAGGTAAACTCACATGCGAGCGGTGAAGATATTTTGGCTATCAAGAAATCTTTAAATGACTTAACTGAATGGGTAAAGAAAAATAAAAAGTACTTAAATGATCTATTCTCCAAGCATCCAGAATGGAACGTGGTTGACTTTAATCAACTAACAAAAGATTTAGAAAATAACTTGAATGATTTCCATACAAGATATGGTGATATTAGATATGTCGGGAGTACTAGAACTATTTACCCTAGTACAATTACTATTGACCAGCTAGATCCTCAAACAAAGCGGTATGTAGATTTTTATATCAAAAACGATAATTCAGATGATGATTATCCAAAGGAAGATGTATCCATCCATATATCACAAGCAATAAGTAGTAGACTGAACGATTTGCAAAGAGACGTTTCTTCACTTGCACACAATATTGCACGCATGCTTGGAAATGATATTACAAGAATTGAACGCGAGAAGAACATGTCAGTAGGTTCTATTCAAGAAAAATATAATAAGCTAAATGAAAACAGTAACACAGATCAGGGGGTACTCGCGTCATTATTTTGGCGAGAGTTTTTACCAAAAGAACAAGAAAAGTTTCAAAAAGAATTAGATGTTATAGAGAAACTAAAGTCTGAATTATATACGATTGCAAAAGAAACAAATTTGGTATTTTGTGCAAAGTGTCGAGAAAAATATGTTGTAAATCATCAATTACACTATGATGACAAACTATCAAATGAAGCCATTTGTGATGACTGCATAGATAAAAAAGATTTACAAAGTATCAAGAGTGGTGAATGGCGTTGTGAGCATAAAAACAACAAAGGAGAGCTATGCAACGCCTTGCTATATAAATTTGCACATAATAATATCATGAACACAAATTTAATGAATAACTCGAATGCGACTATCAAGCTAAATTACGGTCAAATGGAGATATTGGTAACTTGTAAAGACTGTAAAAATAAGTCCCAGAAGTTTGTAGATTGGGGTTGGCTTGCGTAAAAAATTTGCATTTTTTATAGATATTGATAATATATAAATATTAGATACCTGCGGGGTATACCAGATGGCGATTTGAAGGGCTATCAACTAAACTCAGAAATTGGGTTTTGTTGATGGCTCTTTTTGTTTTGCCACACAAAAATCCTCTTTTGAGTTTCATTACAAGTTTTAATTCATTAAAACACTATGAAACAAACCATAACTTGGGTTGAGAAAACTGCTTCTATCGCAGATCTCATTCCTGCGAGCTATAATCCTCGTAAAATATCAAAAAAAGAACGCGAGGAGCTCACTAAATCAATCAGTCAATTTGGTCGAGTAGAACCCATTATTGTTAATACAGGATCTCGAAGTAATTGCGTTATCGGTGGTCATCAACGTATTAAAATATATGCTGATTTAAAAATTCAGACTGTCGAGGTTAAAATACCCTCTCGTGAATTAACACTTGAAGAAGAAAAGGAGCTCAATCTTCGCTTAAACAAGAATCAAGGATCCTGGGATGAAGAACTCTTGAAAGATTTTGATATCGATCTTTTGCTCGATGTTGGTTTTGAAGACCAGGAACTACAAGGAATTTTTGACGATGTTGAAGTTATCGATGATGACTTTGATATTCAAAAAGCAATTAAAGAAACCATTACACCAAAAGTAAAACTCGGTGAGATTTGGCAACTGGGAGCACACAAGTTACTTGTCGGGAGCTCAACAGATAAAGAAAAAGTGTCACTTCTTATGGGTGCAGACACAGCAGATATTATCTACTGCGATCCACCGTATAACATCGGACTTGATTACAGTAAAGGTGTTGGAAATAGCGAAAAGTATGGAGGAAGTTATTCAAGTAAGGATGATTCAAAAAAAGATAGCGAGTACGAATCCTTTATAAGAGAAAGTTTAGAGGTAGCTTTGTCATTTGCAAAACCAGACACACATATTTTCTATTGGTGTGATGCGACATATATTGGAATGATTCAGTCTTTATACAAAGAACATTCAGTAGAAAATAAGCGAGTATGCATGTGGATTAAAAATAACCAGAACCCTACACCAAAAGTTGCTTTTAACAAAGTCTATGAACCATGTGTGTATGGGGTACGAGGAAAACCGCATCTTAATACGACTCTGCAAAATACCAACGAGATCCTGAACCAAGAAATAACAAGTGGTAATCAGCTTCACGATGAAGTATTAGAAACTATTGATTTATGGATAGTAAAACGTGATAACACATCAGAGTATCAGCATCCAACTCAAAAACCTGTCACCTTAAATGAAAAACCACTCAAACGGTGTAGTGCTCCAGGACCCATTGTTTTTTCAGGATTTGGAGGTAGCGGTAGCGACCTTATTGCCTGTGAGCAATTACAAAGAAAATGGCGAGGTGTCGAACTCGATTTGATTTTCGCAACTATCATTATAGATAGATGGGAGAAATTTACTGGACTAAAAGCAAAGAGGATTTATGAAAATAACTAACGGAGATATTTATATGGTTGGAAACCATATCATCGGGTGTGGAGATTCTACTGATAGAGATTTTGTATCCAAAGTCATTGGGGAAAATACTATAAAAGCAATCATTAGTGATCCGCCTTATGGTGTGGCGTATGTTGAAAATAAAAAAGATTTTTTACGACTGAGTGTCCATGAAGAAAAGATTATTAAAAATGACCACATTCAGTCAGATGATGAGTACGCAGTATTTACCCAAAGATATCTTGGTGCAGTTATTCCATATCTGGATGAATACAATGCATGCTATTTATTTAATGCAGATCCCATGTATCCAGCTCTTAGAATTGGGATGAAGAATGCAGGTTTCTATTATAGCCAAATGATTATTTGGATAAAAAATCAACCCGTAATGAGTCGTAAGGACTACCTTTCTCAGTATGAATTAATCGCTTATGGATGGTTTGGAAAACACAAAATGGAACGATCAAAATCCAAGAATGTTTTGTACTATCCGAGGCCTTCAAAATCGAAACTACACCCAACCATGAAGCCCATTGGTCTACTCCGAAGGATTATCCCTGATAATACCTCTATCGGAGACATTATTTATGATCCATTTCTAGGAAGCGGATCAACGGCAATCGCATGCGAACACTTACGTCGAAAGTGTATTGGAATAGAGCTCGATGCTGAGTATGTGGAGATATCAATTACTCGTCTTGAGAAACTAACCAAACAAAAACGCATAAAAATAAATTAACTATGGATCCTGAGAAAAGACAAGGCATTCAAAAAACCAAAGTATACAAAACGCAAGACTTTTCATCTTACGTTCTTTGGAAGTCACTCCCTTCTTTTCTTAAGGGTCAGCCACGCATGGTACTTGAAAAAATGGGTATATCAGACGAACTTACTCTTTCACTTATTGAAATAAAGACGCAGACAGAATTTGCCCAAAGGTTTGGAATAAAAGATCTTGGCACTCTCACTGATTGGAATAAGCGAATAGAAAAAGAAGGATTACTTTCGTCGATACACTCATGGGCACGCAATCTTACCCCGAATGTAGTCTTTGCACTATACAAAAACGTTAGTAAACATGGTCGTGCACATGAGGTGCGTGCATGGTTTGAGTTAATAGAAAATAACCAATAACTATTATGGAAAACCTAGAAACAAAAATACTTAGTTTGGAGGAGATAAACGAGATACTTTCTGAAACACTCATAAAAGTATCTACAAGAAAAATATCTTTGAAACAAGCAGGAACAATATCAAAACTTGCACAGTCTCTTACTAAAAATATTACAGCTATTGATCTCAAAAATCGGGTCGAATTTCTTGAGCAACACTTAAAACATACACGATAATATGAAAAGTCTTTCAAATTTATTACACAGATCAAACCTATCTCCTAAAGAGAGAATTCTTTTGTGTGTACAAAGTGATATTGAAGAAATGAAAAACGGAAAAAAGACACTAAGTCAGACAGATATCGATGCACTTACAAGATCATGGAAGCCAAAAAATAATCTTGAGGTGAGAGAGTACAATAAGTACTACTATACCTGGGAAATCACAAGAAACATCATGATCGATATGCAAACAACATATCTTAATACCATTATTGCTCTTAAAGAGGCCCAGACACTTGTTATGGTGAGTCAAAACTATGAGAGTGAATCTATTAAAGAAAGACTTAGAAATAGCTTATCTATGGAAGACAGAGAAAGAGCACATAGATTACTGACCGAGGAAAGCGGTATAGAATACGATAAGCTTGTTCATTGTGCAACAATACTGAGTTTACCAAAAGATATTATCGAAGATTTGGAAAAACTATATCCAGATGTTGTTACCGAGCCAGAATACTTAGAGCAGGAAATGTTTTTCTATGAGATACTTAAAGATACAGAAATTCTAAATGATAGTGATATAAAAAATATCGCTGAAAAAATACATCAATCAATACGTTTTGATTACATTGATCTTGTAATAAAACAAGACAGTAATTTAAAACCTTCTATATTTAACGATTATTTTGGATCTATACCATATATGTATTTTGTAGCATCACTCGCCAAACATCTAAACATTATCTATGGTGACGATGAAGATCTTAAGAAAAAGATCTACAATTTACCTCAAAAAGAAGTTTTGTTAAAAGAAGAAGTTGTTCGTTGTCTAAAAAACGGATTACTTACTGAACACTATACACCACTTTGTAAAAGCACTAGCCATGATACCTGTAATGGAAAAAGTACAAAGCATCAACACAAGACACTTATTGAAACATATGTTGAAAAAAGACGCACCATAGAGGATCACGTTAATAGATATATCGAGAGCCAAGACTTACATATTGAGATAAAGGAAAGAAAACTATTTTCTTTAACAAAAACATATTCGATTATATCAGGATTCGATCTTTATGAGCTAGGTGGTACTGAATCTTATAGCAAAGACTACCGAGATGGATATAACATACTCCTGCCGTTTGTTGAGTTGATAGTTTTGATTAGAAATAAAGATATTGAGAAACAATACGCAACATTATTAGGGTATAGAGATTTTCTCGACAGAACAGCAGAGCTCCTTGAAACAAACTTAGAATTTAGTTATCAAAAGTACTTTAAAGGTATCGATCAAGAAATAGGTATTTTAAATTCACAGATTAATCTCCTTTACGAAACATATACAGTGTATGTTGATAATAAAAAACCAAACGGTTTTCCTATTGAACTTTTCTGTGAAAATCTTCTTTTGAAAATTGATAACCTGCAAATACAGAGGGGTAAGGGTATATTACTAGGAATTGAGAGGGTTAATAGGGATTGGGGGTATAAGGCAATAGATTTATTGGATTAGTACGAATGTGAATACAAAAACTTGACACAATATGCACTTTGTGCTATACTTGTCAAGTAACGATACCCGACCTCTATCTAACTTTCGAGGCTGGGTGTCGGGACCCAGTTCTTTCAAACCAAAAAGGAAAAAAGATGATGACTGAAAAGATCACATCGAATCAACGCAAACAAATCGTTCGATTCGTGGAGGACGGCATCGATGCCATGAACCTCCAAAAGGACGGGGCACAACGCCTCATTGAAAACGGAGGAGAGTTTCAAACCGAGCTTAAAAAACTCGTGGAACGATTCTCTATCACCAACCAGTATGCGGACGAAGAAGTTGAGTCCAGTTACGGCTACCTGTCTGGCTACAAGCCAAAGGGTATCACCGAGCAGACAAACCGACTCCGTGAACTGTTCCCTGGTATCGGCTACGCCAACGAAAAGCTTGCCGAAGCTGGTCTGCCCGAAAACGCTGAAGGATGGTTCGCCATTCCGCGGTGGAATAAGGTTGCTCCAACTTACAACGAGGCAGTGCAGAAGGTGCTCGATATGATCAAGCAAACCAGAAACAGTGCGTTCTACAACTACCGTGAAGGTCAGCTCGGTCCGAATCAGCTTCGTCAATCCACCAAACAGGTTGCCATTTTTCAAAAGCTCGGTGACGAGCAAAAGGATCAGGACATCTTGGTGGTTTCTGCACAATTCGGTATTCGTCATCGCGGTCGCTCGGTTCGCCGTGCCCGTGAAGTGATGAACGCAAACGAGTGCGGTCTGGGTGCATTTGCCATCGGCATCATGCTCCTGACTCACCCTGAGCGTCTCAAACACTATGACGATCTCTGGATTGACTGTGCGGGTGACGAGTTTGCTCCGCGTGCCGATTCCGACTTCTCGCTGTCTCCGTTCTTCGAGTTCCATGGCGACGAGGTCAAGTTCGACGCCGGCGCTGTCGGCAATGCCAACGGCTTCTATGGCTCGGCTTCGGTGTGTCTTCCGCAAGATTGATACTTGCACTTTGGGGTCTTGAGTCTTTTGATTTCTTGATCCTTGAATCCTTGAGGGGTTTGCGAAAGCAAACCCCTCTTTTTTATTGCCGTAGGCAATTTTTTATATTTTTTGATATAATGATATCTGAGTCTAGGTTAGTGTATAACAGTTCACGGATTGCTATCACCGAACTCTTTCTCCCATGAGAAATCGCAATCAGGATCATAAAGACTACGGTTTTTATGACAGTGTTGTTGCTCTAGAGATACTGCTTACTATTTTCTAAGACAGACAAGTAATATTGTGCTGTTGGATTAAATACAGAATCGTGATTTATGTGCAATATCATACTTCGTGGTTTGTGATGTGGACGGAAAATAGTAAAAGCTCCGAATGCCGATTCCGACTTCTCGAAGTCTCCGTACTTCAAGTTCAATGACGACAAGGTCAAGTTCGACACCAACGATGTCGACAATGCCAACGACAACTATGGCTCGGCTTCGGTGTGTCTTCCGAAGTATCAACTAAGCACAAAAGGTATCCATTACGGATACCTTTTGCTTTGTTACAGCTGTGGTTATTTCTGTGACTTTATCCAACCACCAAGCATACGACCGATTTCGTCAATGATTCCTTGGAGAAGTGTGTACTTCTTTAGATCGAGACTTTTACTTTCTTTCATAAGACGAATGAAAAATCTCACAATGTTGAGTTTTACACTCGTCTTTTCGAGAAGTACTGTTTTTCTGTCTTTTGAAACATAGCTTGCTTCAAGCACTAATTCAAGGATATCAATGATGATATTTTCTGTCCGTTCGTACACAGAGAATCTATCTTGTTTAGGTACGAGATTTCTGTATTCATGAAAGGTTTTATACAACTCATGAATTTTACGAAGTATTGGTACATCATTATTATTCATATGAGAATCTATACGAATTTATTTAATAAACTTATTACTCCAGAAAATCTCTTCTTTGCATGGGAGGAATTTCGCCGTGACAAGAAAAAGAAAGAAGACGTACTTGTCTTCGAGAAAAGTCTTGAACGGGAAATATTTTCACTTCATAGAGAACTCACATCTCATACCTATCGTCATAGCGGGTATACAGGGTTTTATATTTCAGATCCAAAACGTCGCCATATACATAAAGCACAAGTTAGAGATCGAGTGCTTCATCACGCAATTATGAGTATTTTGTACCCACTATACGAAAAGACATTTATTTATAATTCTTTTTTGTGTCGTATCGGTAAAGGCACCCATAAAGGAGTCGATGCACTACGGTCTATGCTCTACAAAGCAAGTAAAAATAACACAAGAAATGTGTATATTTTGAAATGCGATATAGAGAAGTTTTTTGATTCTATCAATCATGAGATATTACTTTCGATACTTAGCTCACGAATTAAAGATCAAGAACTTATGAACCTTTTAGTAGAAGTGGTAGAAAGTTTTACCAGTGACAGATCCATACTTTTTGATAGGTGCGGTGTGCCAATTGGCAATCTAACCTCTCAACTTTTTGCGAATGTGTATATGGACGTGTTTGATCAGTTTATGAAGCATGATCTTAAGGTGAAGTATTATGCACGGTATACTGATGATTTTGTGATAGTAAGCGAGAATAAAGAATACCTTATACAATTACTACCTCAAATACGTTCATTTCTAAAAGAAAAATTAAAAATACAGATACACCCAAAGAAAATCACAATTACCAAATTTGGTCTTGGTATTGATTATCTTGGATATGTATTATTTCCACATTTTTCTTTAGTGCGTAAGCGTACGCAGAAGCGTGCCTTGAGGAAAATAAATGAGAAGATATTACTCTACAAGAGAGGAGATGTCTCCAAAGACAAGGTACACGCAACACTCATGTCTTATCTTGGAGTTCTTTCCCATGCAGATACTTTTAGATTTTCTGAAAAGTTAAAGAATGAGTATTTCTTTAACGTGAGTAATACTGACTAAAAAAGTTCGACTAGTCTTTTTGTAGTCAGTTTTTTAAGTTTTTTAAATACCAATTTTTTAAAACATAATATTTCTTAATCATGTCGTTAACCTTTTGGGGTTGACTAGAAAAACCTTCCTTAATAAGAAGAGTTTCTACATCGACCCGAAAGCATAAAGACTTATTTGTTACCACAATATTAATTTGATCATTAAGTACATTTCTATATGTATTCAACATATTCTCATATTCATCAGCTTTTCCTGTGAGCTCAAGATCTAGGACACCTTTCTCCATTTTATGAATAAGACGCATTCCTTTTGGAATCCAATCTGATTTAAAGTACACAAAAGAAGATGTTTGTGGTTTTGCTTTTGGAATAGGCATGATTACTTCTGGTAAATTTTGTTGAAGAAAATTATAGTAATCTAACCAAAAACTAGTTACTAATTCATCCTTCTTTGCTTGATATCCTCTCCGTTCTTGATCTATAGCAAGCCTTAATAGCTCTTTTTTATACCAAGATCGGTCTGTTTTTTGTGAATCAAACCATTCATATATAGACTCATAAGAAATAGATATGTTAAATTCATTTTGATTATCAATATATGAAGATGGTGCAACTAGAATAATTGCAGTATTAATACGTTTGTTATTTATTAGTTCAGCTCTCTGTACATATCTGTCATATTGTTTGTTTTGAAAATTGGCATCAATTTTATTTTCGATGAGAATATAAAACAACTCTCCGTTTTTATTGTTTTTACAATGAACCTCAATATCTGTTTCTCCAAGACCTCCAAATACGACACTACGATAAGCATCTATGAATACCAGGTTCTTCTGTTCTATAGAATCAAAAAGTAGCTTATCAAAACCAGATTTTGCGTACAACTCTTCCAGCAATAAAAGATCAATGTCTCTTTCCCTGACTGATTCAATTATTGGATATTGCTCTAGATTCATAAATCAATTTTATTCCAACCATTTAATGATTGACTGTATGTATAAGTATTACTATTATTTAACCTCCATCCATTCGGGCCATCTTGAACTGCTATCCCTCCAGAGATACCTTTTCTACCCTTTAGCCACTCTTGGAGTGCTTCTGCTTTGTACTTTGTATCCTTAAGCTCCGCGGTCACACCTTTTTTTGTATCAATAATCCAAATATCTTTCACTGTCTTAATTATCCAGTCTGGATAGAAAAGCTTTTCTTTATTTTCATCTTTGTTGTAATAAGCGATAGAAAAGTATTCACTCCCCGAGTCACCATTTTTGTACCACCAAATAACGTTCTTGTGTTCTTCTAAGAACTTAATAAACTCTTTTTCATTATCTTCACCTTTGTAGTCTTTCTCAATATAAAACGGCTTCATCGCTGACTTCTTCACTTTCATCTCCTCGTATTGATCAGTGAAGAAAAGAGTTTGTCTTGGTATTTCAATTGTCTCTATTTTCTTCGCTCTTTGTGATTTTTTACTCACTTCTTTTTCTCGAATATGGCGGTACTCACCTAATGCGTTTGCAATTATTGGAGATAGAACACTGGTAGTTTTAATAAGGTCATTTACAATGATGTTGTAGGCATTCTTTCTACTAACACCCATACTTTCCATGAGCCAAACGTTAAGAGCTGTTTTTAGCTTACCCCACGAACGCTCAGGTGCAAACTTTTTGTTTTCATCTATTTGCTTTGAGATAAGATTAAAACAGTAGAGGTTATAAAGTTTCTCAAGATCATTCTGTGATACTTCTTGGTCGTGACTACTTCCTTCTGATAAGAGTTCTTCTTTAAAATTATCATAGTCATCAATTTCAACCCCAATGATAAGACCGTTGGTTATTTTAGGATCAATATCTAATCCACCTTTGTTTATCTTCTTGATACGAGCAGACTGAGAATCTTTGTCTGTGATTGAAAAGTATTTATTTGCTACTTGTGTAAACGTCTTTTGAAAACTATCACCCAAGTCGTTATAGTCCGAACGGCTCATAAACACAGATTCAAGTTCAATTGGTTTTACTTCCTTTTTTCTTTCACTAGGATATATCGCAGGTCTATTACCACCTGGAGTTTTTGCGTATCCTGTAAGAACTTCATTTCTCTTGTAATTAGTGTAAAGATAACCAAGATTTAATTCTGGTTTTGCAAAATGAGTACCAAATGGCATACGCAGAATACGCCCAACAGTTTGAATAGCAAACGTTGGATTTTTGATCTCACGGAACATCACAAGAATACTTGCTCGTGGACAGTCCCATCCAGTAGCCGCCGCTTGTTTAAAAAGGAGAAATGATATTGGCGAAGTATTGTTTGTAATATCTTCAAGATTTACTTTATCTTCTGAAAGCCAGATAGCAATTTCGTGATCATAGACACCTTTTTCTTTGAGAGAGTTAATAATGAAATCTTGCTTGGTTATAGTACTTGTTGTTTTGTCTGCTTTATCATCATTAGGAAGTTGAATAAGTACAAGAGGATTAATTTCAATTCCTAACTTCTTATAGTAAGTAACTATTTCGTTTCTTTTATGATATGCAAGAGAAACAAGAATTTCATCTTGATCTACTCCTTCATAGTTTTCTGAACCTAGGTCTTCTTCAGTTTGAAATATTACTTTTTCTTTAATAAGACCAGCAGAGATAACATCTTCACGGGCAACTTCAACAGTAGCAAAACCCGTATTTTGCGGAGTTGCTGATACTCCTATAATAATCCTCGGTTTAATAATATTTTTAATCAAATCACTCGCAAGAACAGTAGAAGATGCAATATGCTCTTCATCTATGATAAGCACAACTTCTCGTTTAAGATTATGTGTGTTTTCTAGATATTCATCAAAGGTGGTATTTGATTCTCCTTCAGTACGAAGTTTTCTATTGTCTTTTGCTTTCGATACAACCTTTTGCCAGTTAATGAAAAATACTCCACTCTTTGGAATAGAGCCGTCTCTTAGATTATTCATATCAACAAGAGGATTCTCACTCGCTCCGCCGTAGTATGAAAAGAGTTTATCTTTCGATTGCATTGCAAGAGAGTCTGAATTTGTTATCCATACAAATCCAACATCAGCATGAGAGAATCTCGGGTCAGCAACAATATCTCTTAAAAACTGTGCCATCATGATAGTTTTACCTGACCCTGTTGGAGACTTGAAGGTAAGATTTAAATTATGGTCGCCAAGCTTCCAAAGAGTGAGAAACTTCTCTTTGAGTTGTGCTATTGCGGTTTCTTGAAAAGGTTTAAGTATAAACATATATTTATAGGCGGTTTATTTCTTTATACACTTCTAATATTGGTTCAGGAATATCTTCGACTTTGATATTTCTTGTACTGTACTCATTTCGATATTCATTCTTACCCCAACCAAAGATATAGAGAGTAGTCGACATTTTTTTCTTTTCAAGAAGATTGATTAGTTCTTGCAACTTATCTTTATTTTCTTTGAAATAAATAGCGGTTACTTTTCCATTACCTTCAAATATCTGCCACCACTCATTCTTCTCAATTTCATTAAGTGTATCTTCACGAACAGCAATCATTTCTCCAGCTTGATAAGTAACTTTAATACGAGCTTCATCAGAAACTTTGTGTAGCTTTTCTATATTTACTAAATCAGTTTTGTAGTAGGATAAATTACCGCCGAGACCTTCGACTTTTTCTCCTTTTTTATTTGTATAACCTTTAATTACTCTTTTGATTCTTTCGTATGTTACTTCCTCGCAAATCTTGTTTTCATTATTAGTACAAAGTATAAATTTACGGTTACCACCATCTTGCTTATTAAGTTCTAGTACCGCATGACCTGTTGTACCTGAACCAGCGAAGAAATCTAGTACAACAGCTTTTTCCCTTTTAGAAATTACTGGATATATACTGTCTATTACTGCATGAAGCGACTTTGGATAGTCAAAACTATCTCTCTTGTTAAGAATGTTAGCTATCATTATAGTCCCATGAGCAGAAGCGTCATATTTAGGATTAACCCAAACTGTTTTAGGTTTTCTTCCTTCTTTTAATCTATCTTTTTGACTCAAAGTGAAAGAATCTTTACTTGGTTTAACTATAATATCTCCGTTTTTTATGAGTTCTTTGCAAGAGTCTTTTCCTAATTTCCAAACTCTTTCAACACCTTCTGAATCAATTGGTAACAGTTCAAACCACCCCTTCTTAAATTCAAGAGTCATTTCAAGTGTCTTTTCATTAATATAGATTGGATAAAATTGTTTTGGTCTATCTGGTCTCCTTGAATCAGCTCCACTTTTTCTTAATGGTAATAATCTATATTTCGATATATCATCCTCGTGTTTAAACACGGCTTCTTGCTCATTTGTTAAAGGTATATTATTGAGTTCAACTTTTGAGCTATCTTTTGCATAATACAAATAATATTCATGAGATGTGGCAAAAAAAGCATTTGACGTTCTCCCACGAGGATTATTTTCCACAATAACAACGTTCATTCTATTATCGTCACCAAATATAGAATCTAATAGAGAGCCGATAGAAAATATTTCGTAATCATCTATTGTTAGAATAAGAACACCATCTTCTTTTAAAAGATTTTTAGCCAGAGACAATCTGTTGTGCATAAAAGAAATCCACTTACTATGACGAAAAGTATCTTCTTTATCAACATAATCATTATTGTATCTCCATGTGTTACTACCTGTATTATATGGAGGATCAATAAAAATAAGATCAATCTTATTTTTATGTGTATAGTTCAAAACAGAAAGAGCATGATAATTATCTCCTTCGATAAGAAGATTATCTTGTACTGAATTATCTTTTACGATCTTTCTATTTTTAACTTCTCTAAGAACTGGAATATTTTCTGTGCACTGAAAAAGAACATCTTCTGGTTTATCTTCCCAGACGAGTCCAAATTTCTTTCTTGATTTGAGTTGTTTGTTCTCATTCTCAAGTTCTTTAATACGAGCAAGAAGCTCTTGTGGTGAGTTTGTGTTTGACATAGGGGAACAGATCTATGTCTCGACTGTTACTATATTTGGAATTTCATAACGCAAAAAGGGACAGCCGAGCTGTTCCCTCACAAAGATAGCCACAAAGGGAGTCCCTATTGCGAGACTCGACTGCCCTTGTTTGACCACAATAGTTAAGTCAAAAACAAGCAAGACAGTCGCCTTTGCATAGCATTCTTTATGAGGGAACAATGTTATTTTAGCATAAAAAACATTTAAAATAAAGACTTTTAAAATAAAGTTACCTACAAGTTACCAACAACTAACCACTTGAGACGCCTAGACTTCCTTACGGGTCTGCGTCATCAATGTAGTTGTATGAAAACAATAGCGCCAATTGGCTACGAAATGGCACAAGTAGCCCAAATAACAGCAAAAGTAAGGTATTGCCTCTATGCTCGTAAATCAACTGAATCAGAAGAAAGACAGGTTCTTTCAATAGATTCACAGATTAAGGAGATGCTTCAACTGGCAGAACGAGAGGGTTTAGAGATTGTATGTATGAAGCGAGAGAGTCACTCAGCAAAGGAAACGGGACAAAGACCAGTATTCAACGAGATAGTTGAAGAACTACGAGATGGAAAGTTCAATGGGATACTCACATGGGCACCAGATCGTATCAGTAGAAATGCAGGTGATCTTGGGAAAATAGTAGACTTAATGGATGCAGGAAAACTTTTACAAATACGAACATTCGGACAAACATTTTCAAATAACCCAAATGAAAAATTCTTGCTCATGATTCTTGGGTCGCAAGCAAAGCTTGAGAATGACAATCGAGGTATCAATGTGAAGCGAGGACTACGAACAAGAGTTGAGATGGGACTATGGCCAGGTGTAGCACCGCTTGGATACCTTAACCAGAGAGATATTGATAAGAAGTGTCAGCTTGTGATGGATCCCTTGCGGGCACCACTGGTAAAGAAGATATTCGAGAAAGTCGCATACGAAAAAATGAGCGGTAGAAAGATATACAATTGGCTTCGATTTGAAGCCAATTTTTATACCCGAGGAAACAAACCTCTGACACTTGCAGGAGTATACAGAATACTTGAAAGTCACTTCTACTATGGAATGTTTGAATATCCGAAAGACAGTGGTAACTGGTATCAAGGAAAGCACAATCCACTAATCACTAAAGAATTATTTGATCAGGCCCAAGCCCAACTTAAGCGAGATAATATACAGCGAGAGAACAAAGAATTCGCATTCACCAAATTATTCACCTGCGGATACTGTGGTTCAGGCATATCTGCCGAGGAGAAATGGAAACAACTCAAAGATGGCACACATGCGAAATACATTTACTACTCATGTGCAAGGTCCAGAGACAGGAACTGTAAGAACAAATATATTCGAGAAGAAGAGATGATTCTGGAGATGCTTAAGATATTAGATAAGGTGAATATCAACGAACTTGGGATGAGGCAGAAATTGGAAGATGAAATAGCAAGATTCAATATATTCCAAAGGTCGGTGCTTGGAGCAACAGAAAAGATCCAAAACAATAAAGAAACTGATATACGAAACTATGCGAAGTATATTCTCAAGGAAGGTACGGTTACAGAGAAGAGAGAGCTTCTAGCGAATCTAAGAAGTAGGATTGTGTATAAGGATAAAATTTTAACTTTAACAGACTAAGTTAACTTCTACTGATATTGAGAATGAATATTTTTAACATAATCATCAGCGATTTGTAGAATTTCACTAAAAGTAAGTATTTCTATGTTGTGTAGTGAATTACGAAGTTTTGTAAAATCTCTCTTGAGACTTTTCTCTTTTGTTTTATTTAATTTACTTTTAGTTAGTTTATAGTCGGAAGAAATAATAATTATCCCTCTTGGGTGGTAAAGGTTTTCTTCTTCTGTAATATTAGTAATCTTATTTTCATCAGAATTATTCTCAAACCTTTTCTGAACAATGGCATCCATGTAATTCATGGTTTGAATTATTGCTCTACTTAGTTCAGATGAAAAACTAAAATTCTTATGGGAAGAATCCCACGTAACAGCGTTTTTAAGATGTGTTTTTATTTCAATAATATCGAGACCATTATAGTGATTAATACCTATGAAATCTGGATATTTTTTATCACCCTCAATATC
>CAZAOU010000009.1:17991-33809 GCA_964487135.1 uncultured Candidatus Saccharibacteria bacterium | reverse complement strand
TAGCAATCTTGCTAGAAAACATGCGCCGAGAAGGTTTTGAACTTCAAGTATCTCAACCTCAAGTAATTATTCACGAAGAAAATGGACAAAAATTTGAACCTTACGAAGAAGTAACTATTGATGTGCCAGACACATTTTCTGGAGCTGTTATCGAAAAACTAGGCAAAAGAAAAGGTGTGATGAATAACATGAAGCAAGATGGGAACACTACTAGAATAATTTTTGAAATTCCAACCAGAGGACTTTTGGGATACAAAAATCAATTTGTTGTTGATACAAAAGGTGAAGGAATTATCTGTTCAAGATTTATTGGTTTTAAAGAATACGCTGGAGTAATTGAAAAACGAGAAGCTGGATCTATGGTTTCAATGGAATCTGGTAAAGCCCTCGCTTTTGCGCTTGATAACCTACAAAACAGAGGGGTTTTATATATTGGAGCTGGAACAGAAGTTTACGTTGGACAAGTTATTGGAAACACATCTAAGGGAGACGATCTTGACGTAAATCCTACAAAAGGAAAACAGCTTACAAACATGCGCGCTTCGGGAAGCGATGGTACCACATACCTTACTCCTCATTTAGAAATTGATATTGAAAGAGGGTTAGAAACAATGCAGGAAGACGAATATTTAGAAATTACTCCAGAGAGTGTTCGGATACGAAAGAAATATCTAACAAAAACAGACAGGGACAAAGCTGCTCGAAAAGAAAGGGGTCTAGATAATTAAGATTGTTTTAAAGCAATAATAACGCCCGCCTCACTTTTCTGATTAAGCATTTCGGATTTAGCAACTAAATCCTTAGCTTTGAGCAGAAGACCATCCATTTCTCTTTTGATGCTGTCTATTTCATTTTGAATTTCAACATCTGTCATATGGTGTTGTTAATAAAAAGCTCAACTCTATCTAATTCGTTTATAAGATCTGTTTTTTTCTTATCTTCCGATTCTTTTTTTATAGAATCAATTTTCTCGATACTTTTAACAAGCTTACCTCTAACACTGGCGTAGATATTGTCTTCCGCCTCATCTTCTATAACTCCTTCGGACCTATCGTAAATTGAAAGCATGAGATTTCTTATCATAGAAAAAGCATCGTCATCAACTTTTGATTGAGGTCTCTTTATTCTATTTTTTAAATTAGCAATACTTGCAACAAACTCTCTAAACAATTCTTTTCTTTCACTTTCTGCCTCAGATTCAACATGAGATTCTACAGCACCTCCACCACCTCTAGGAGAATTGTTTGTATTGGAGACATTACCACCAGATGATACAGTCTGATTTTTCTTTGCCCCAGCAAAGCCCATTTCTGCAGGAATAGTTTTTATTTTTCCAATCCTCACATCAATAACTCCAATATTTTTTGAAATTTTAGATTCATTTGCCCTTACTTTTCCAATCTGTTTTTGCAAAGCCCCCTGCTCAGTTCTAAGTTCAGCAATTTTTGCTTTAAAATTTTCAATCTGACTCTTTCCAAATTGTCCTGTTTTTATGAGGGCTTCCAATGCAGAAATCCTTGAATCCAAAGCCGAACTTCCTTGCTCAAGAGATTCTCTTTGTGCTCTCACCCCATCTCTTTCGGCAACTAATCCATCATAACCCGTCTCTGTTTTGATTGTTGTCACTTTACCTTCAACAATATCCATCATCCTAACTTTTTCAGCATTAATTCCTTCTGCCTGAGATTTTTGTTCGGCTTCTATTCCCCCTCTCTCTATAAGTTTTCTCTGTTTTTGTTTTTCTAAATCTAGTCGAGGAGCTTCCATTGCTTCCTTAAAATCTTCAAACGCTCTCTTTGCCGCATCAATTTCGCCTCCTTCACCATCTTTATATTCTGCTTGGATAAGAAGAGATACCCTTATTTCCATAACCCTTTTTTGTTCAGCAACCTGCCTTGCAATTTTATCTAAACCACTATCTAAAGCTCCTATTTCAGAATTTATTTTTGCTAAAGCATTAGCAGTAACAACTTGTTCTTTCTTGAGTTGCTCTACATTTCTTCTTGATTCACTTTCAGAAACTTGCTTTCTTACATCGCCCGCTTCAATAGCATTTTTTAAACCCTGTGGAGTAAAATCACTTGTTCTCACAGCTTCTCGTGCTCTTGCCCATAAACTTGGTTTAGGAATATTTTTTTGGGGCTCTTGAGAAGTTTCTTGTTTTGGAGATTCTGGTTGATTTTCTTGTTTGTTTTTTTGTTCACCATGGTCTCTTTCTTCACCGGAACTACCTTCCGATCCTGACTCTCTGACAATAGCTTGAACTATTGCAAAGGCATCCTTGACTGCTTCCGCAACTTTTCCTGGACTCCACTCTTCTCCACCAGAAACCTCTCTTTGCTCAGGACTTAAGGATCCAACATTTTCTTCATCATCTTTAACACCTGAAATAAATTCACCCGATTCACCCATTCTAGGCCTAACCCCAACATCTTCTACATCTTCAAACCTTGCTTCTACAGCTCTAGATTCCGCCCCGTCATGCCATGAACTATCTCTTGGCTCTGGTGGAATAATAAGAACATCCTCTGAAGGTATTGTAGGAATTTCGGGTGAAATTTGTTCTTTAACCATACCGTTATTATATACCCTTTAATTTTTTTCTAAAACTAATTTATTATCAATAATAATTACTGTTATGGAGTTTCAGGAATCTCAATGCCAAACTCATTTTTTAACTTATTTTTAAAACTCTTTATTCTCGCAGACTCATAGTTACTTCTATCAAAATCTTTCTGTCGTTTCTCAATTCTGTTCGCTTCATTTGATGACATATTATATGCTAAAGACATCAGCTCGCGATAAAGCCACTTTTTTTTATTATCATCTAACATAGCGATGGTGTTTTTAATAAATGTCTTGAGATAAGATATTTTAAAAGGATTATCTTTATTTTCTACAGACGGAAAACACAGAGTCATAATAATACTTGTCCAATAACGCTCTAAATCTTCTCTTAAAATAATTTTTCCATCTTTAATATTGATAAGTGCTCTTATATTAAAAAAATCTTTAGTATCAATATAAAAAGAAGGTTTTCCCTCTGCCTCAACCATTGTTTTGTAATCAAGAACAGATTTCTCAAAAGATTCATAAAATTCTTGATAATGCTTCATGGCATCTTCTCCAACAGGAATCTCCTCAAAATAAAAAACTGCCGCATCTATATCAGATGACTCTAGTCCGTAACCTTTTACCGTAGAGCCCACGACACAACCAGCAACAATTTTATTATTTCTTTTTGCAAAAAAATCAAAAAAATTTCTAATATATTCTAAACGCTCGGTTTGTGGATCTCCCTCTATATTTCTGGGATTTGCAAATTTTTCAACATAAAGATGTTCTGATTCCATAATAATATTTAAATCTTTCCTAAAAACACCTTTTCTAAAATATCGCTTTCAATTACTTCTTTGCCAGAGCTAGTGTGCACCACTTTTCCTTTATCAAGCACATAAGCTCTGGTTGCAATTGGTAAAAGTGATTTTAAATTATGCTCAACTATCACAATAGCAGTTTTTCTTTGCTCATTTATTTCGTGGATTTTTTCAAAAACCTCTTTGGTGATTTTTGGTGAAAGACCAAGAGATGGCTCATCTAAAAGCAGAAGCTTTGGATCGGTCATTAATCCGCGAGCAATTGCAACCATTTGTTGTTGCCCACCAGAAAGCTCTCCACTTTTTTGATTTATTTTTTTCTTTAAATCTGGAAAAAATGTAAGAACTTCATCAATTCTCTCTTTTATAATCCTTTTATCTCCCGTCACATATCCTCCGATTTCTAAATTTTCACGAACAGTTAAATATTTAAAAACCCTTCTTCCTTGCGGAACAAAAGAAATTCCTTCTTTTACCAAAAATGACGGCTCTGGAGTAATTTTTTGACCACGAATTAATACCTCACCGTGCGCAAGTGGAGCTAAACCAAAAATTGCTTTAAGAACAGTAGACTTTCCTGCGCCATTTGGCCCCATAAGCGCCACAATCTCACCCTCATCAACTTGAATCGAAACTCCGTCAAGCGCTTTCACTCCGCCATAGTGAACCGTGATATTTTTAGTTTGTAATAAAATTTCTTTCATAATTACTCTCCTAAATAAGCCTCAATTACTTTTTTATCAGATAATACTTTGTGCGATTCCCCTTCTGCCAAAAGTTTGCCTTCATCAAGCACAATTATATGATCAGAAAGTTCGCGGATTATATCCATATTATGTTCTACCAAAACAACAGCTTTACCATTGGATCGAAACTCTTTCATAATACCTTTTATTATTTCAATCATATGAGGAAAAAGTCCTGCATATGGTTCGTCAAAAAAAATTACTTCTGGCTCCGCCTCTGGAGCAAAATGCATCGCCAAAACTCGGGCAACTTCCAGAAGCTTTCTTTGTCCATATGATAGAGCACTTGCAAGCTCATTTTTCTTTTCGTAAAGCCCAACTTTTGCAAGAACTTCTTTTGCTATCGATAAATGATGCTCTTTATGTCGTTCAAAAAGTGACGAAAACGGAGTGCGTTTTGTTAAAACAACCAAAACATTATCAAGCACTGTTATTTGCTCAAAAACCCTAACTTCCTGAAATGTTCTTGTAATTCCAAGATCAGCAACTTCTCTTGAATCTATTTTTGTAAGTTCTGTTTTTTCGTCTACAACCACCTTTCCGGAATCAAATGGAAATATTCCTGTTAAAAGATTTATGAGGGTCGATTTTCCACTTCCATTTGGGCCAATAAGCGCAGTAATCTTTCCCTTTTCAAACCCAAGCGAAAGGTCGTTGGTTACATAAATTCCCCCAAAATGTTTTTTTAGATTCTCCGTTTTTAGTGCTTTCATATACGCATTTTTTCTGCCATTAATACGTCATAACCAACAAATACCCTATCTTCTTTTTTAACCCCAAATTTTTCTAAAAAACTAAAAAGTTCTTTGTAAACAGTTTCATCTTCTTCGTCCGACATTTTCTCTACTTCAATAAATGTTCCCAAACCTTCAACCTCATCAAGGCAAATTTCATAATTTTCTGTTTTAGCTTTTCTCCTTTTTTTCTTGGTTACGACAGCTTCTTTAAATCCTAAAATATTACAAATTTCTGACATCATTTTTGAATCACTTATTTCAAGTTCCTTTTCTATTTTTGAAAGACAATCTGCTCCTCCTTGCGGTTGTTTTAGTGTAAATAAAGTTTTATCTTTTGTTATCCTAATTCGCAAAAAAGTTGCTCCTTTCTGAAAATTCTTGTAAGGTCCATCGTAATTTATAAAAACCCTATCTTCCTGAAAAACTTCTTCACCAAATTCAATTCCCTCTTTTTTGAAAGCAGAAATCAGCGCTTCTTTATTATTTACTTTTGCTTTAACTTCTATTTCTTTTATTGGCATATCTATATTTTATACTCTCCCATAAAACCTTTTGGTCTATACATCATAAGAAGAACCAGAAGAAGACCATATACGGCGAGACGCATCTGGGCAGCAATATCTGCATCAAAACCAACAAATCTTAAGGCTTCTGGCAAAATAACAAGAAACGCTGCACCAACAATTGAACCCTCTAGACTTGCAAGGCCACCTAAAATAACGATTGAAAGAATAAATACAGACTCGGTAAGAGTAAATGTTGATGGGTCAATAAAACTAATATATGAAGCAAAAAATGATCCAGCGAGTCCTGCAAGAGCCGCAGAAATAGCAAAAATCATAAGCTTAAACACTCCCGTGTTATAACCGAAAACCTGTAGAGCTTTTTCGTCTTCCCTAATTGCTTTAAGCACTCTACCAAAAGAAGAATTGGTAATAAATTTAGATACAAAATAAACAAGTGCTAGTGCCACCAACACCAAAACAAGGAAAGAAAAATTATTGCTAAATTCAAATCCAAAAAACTCTGGCCTTACAATTCCTGGAATTCCTAGAGGGCCTCTTGTAAGAGATTGCCAGTTTATAAAAATACTCCACACAATAGTATTAAATCCAAATGTCACCAAAACATAGTAATCACCTTTAAACCGACTCAAAATAAAACCAATAATAATGCTTATAATAAAAGATAAAAGCATTGCCAAAGGAAGAGTAACAAAAAAATTTACTTGGTATATGCTCATGAGTATTGCAGTTACATAAGCCCCTATTCCAAAAAATGCCGCCTGAGTAACAGAAACAAGCCCCGTAAAACCAGTAACCAAATTTAGCGAAAGAGAGAGAATTGAGTATATAGAAACTAAAATGAAAATGTGTGTTAAGTATTCCATTATTTTTTTATAATTCCCTCTGGTCTAAATAGTAAAAACAAAATAAGAAGCATGAAAGCAATTGCATCTTTCCACTCTGCTCCAATTTGTAAAATTCCAAAATTTTCGACAAATCCCAAAAGATAGGCACCTAAAAATCCTCCCCAGATACTTCCTAACCCTCCAATAATTGATGCAATGATTGCTTTAAGAAGTAATCCAAAACCCATTGTTGGCTCAATGCCAACATCAAGTCCGGTGAGAATTCCAGCGAGACCCGCAATACTTGATGAAACAAAAAATACCACACCAATCACCTTCTCAGTATTTATTCCAACAATTTTTGAAACCTCCTCATCATCACTCACTGCCTTAACCGCTTTTCCAAAAAGTGAATATTTAAGAAATAAAGAAATTGCTACAACCAAAATTATTCCGGACGCAATAATCCAAAACTGAATATTTGTAATTACAGCCCCACCAATTTGAATTGGATACGAAATATCACTTTGGATAGACTGAAACTGACTGGTAAATTTCATTGCGATCAAAGCCTGCAGAACTGTAAGAACTCCGAGAGACGCGATAAGAAGAACCAAACTTGATGCTTTTTGCTTGCGAAGTTTTTTATAAACTATTTTTTCTATAAAAAATCCTATGAGACCCGCAAACAAAACTCCTAAAAATATTGAAACTAAAAGCCCAAAGCCGAGCGTATTTGTTAAATAAAAAACAGCGTATCCGCCGATAGCTGTCATGGCGCCATATCCAAGTTCAAAAAATTTGGCGCTGGCAAATATTAGATTAAAACCGAGTGCCAAAAGCACATACAATGAGCCGGCAATAATGCTATTGGCTATGATTTGAGGAATGATGTTTTCCACGCTCCTTATAATAACAAAAAAGCCCTGCAAATGCAGGGCTTTTTATAATTATTTACAGATTTTCTATTTTTCCAGATTTAATAACTTGAGCTTTAAATGCTCCTGCTCTGTCTCCGTCTGTTCCAATTGTTACAGAACCAGAAGCCCCTTGCCAATTTTTTACTTGATGACCCCATTTTGCGATTTTTTCTCCGTCATATCCAACAGCTAAAATGGCATCTTTTACCATATACACGGAATCATATTCGGTTTGGCCATAATTTTGGTAAGGCATATCAGCGCCGTATTTTGTTTTATAAGCACTTACTATACTTGTGAATTTAGTGTTAGTTAGATCTATACCAAATATGGCACCTATTCCACCGTCAAGAACACTTGCGTACTTTGCTACAAGCTCAGGTGTTGTTAAAGGAACATCATTTAAGACAATTTTTACGTTCCATTTCAAATCCTTAAACTGTTTTAAGATTAATTCTGCAGAACTAGGCGTTTGGGTATCTATGAACAAAAAATCTGGGTTTTTTGCTTTCAGCTTTGTTAAAATCGAACGAAAATCTTTGGTTGTAGAAGGAAATTCTTCCTTTATTACTTTACCTCCAAAAGAATCAAACTTGCTGTTGAAAGATTTATATACTCCTAGAGCATAATCTGTCTGTTCTTGAATAAAAGCAACATTTTTAACACCTTTGTTGTGTAAAGTTTGAGCAATTGTTTCACCTTGTCCGCTATCACTAGGATAATTTCTAAAGAAATAAGCACTCTTAGCAGTCAGGTCAGGACTACTTGCCCCCGGAGAAAATAAAGCAACCTTTGCAGACTCAATAACAGGTATGGCGGCCAGTGTTGCCCCACTACAAATACCACCAATAATAACTTTGACACCGTTGGCATTTACTAATTTCTGGGCAGCATTAGCACCGCCTTCTCCGTTACACTTATCATCCTCAATGACAAGCTCAATCTGTCTTCCGTCTACACCACCACTTTTATTAATTTCATCAGCAGCTATTTGGTAGATATTACGTGCAGGTTCTCCATAAATAGCACCGTCACCAGTAAGAGGAACCATTACACCAATCTTAATCAGGCCAGTTTCTTTAACTTCTTTTTTAGTATCAGAAGGATTTTTTGTGGCAACACTAGATACGATAAAGTAAACCAACACTATCGCAACTACTGCCCAGATCACTTTTTTCATAAATTCATCTTTTATTAGCTTTTAATATTATGAATCTATAATACCACGCTGTCTTTTATGTCAAAATTACCAATTTTTGTACGTTTTATAGACAATGCAAGAGCTGGGAGATGTGTGTTTTTGCCGACATTTTCGGCAAAAACACGCATATATGCTCCGCTTGAGGCAGTGACAACAGTTGTTGCAGCAAAAAAACTGCAGTTTTTTTGCCTCAAAGTATCCTCCCAAGTTTTTTTTATTTCTTCCTGCCTAAAATCACCTTTTACTTTTTCTATTCTTTCTAAAACTTGTTTTAATAAATCCTCTGAAGAAATTTCTCTAACAGAAATTAAATTAGCATCCAAAACTTTTCCAGGAGAGGAAACTTTTTTAAAAATTCCTTCTCTTGCCCATTGCCACAAACTTTTTCCCTCAAATGTTTTAGAAGAATACGCCGGGTAATTTTGAGATTTTCCGATTTCTTTTTTAATAGCTACCTCTATTATTTCAGGCGAGGCTAAACCTCCCTCACATTGAACTTCTTTTACAATTCCCAAAATATCTCCGGTGTCCGTTGAAACACCAAACAAAACTTCTACCTCGTATTCTTTATCTAGAGAGGTATATTTTTCTTTATTTTTGCACTCTTCTCCAGCAAGCACCAACAGAAGCCCTTCTGCCATTGGATCTAGCCTGCCTGCGTAGGTCATAGGAATATCCTTATATAACGGGTTTTGGAGCTTATAGCGCTCTATAGTTTGAAGAGGTGTATCCCCCTCCTTTTTATACAAATTTAATACAGATTGAATTTCAGCCATACACTGTTAGAATACTCTTTATGAGTGAAGAAAAAAAGCTAGTAGGTACAGAGCCATACAAAGGAGTCAGAGACTTCTACCCAGAAGATATGGTTATTCAGAATTATATATTTGATACTTGGAAAAAAGTTGCCAAAGAATTTGGGTACCAAGAGTACAGCGCATCAATTCTTGAATACGCTGATATTTATAGGAGCAAAAGCGGTGATGAAATTGTTAATGAACAAATGTATGTTTTTACAGACAAAGGCGACAGAGAGGTAGCGCTTCGTCCAGAAATGACCCCAACACTTGCGAGAATGATCGCATCTAGACGCAAAGGCCTCAAACTTCCACTTAGATGGTTTTCAATTCCAAACTGTTTTAGATACGAACGCCCTCAGCGCGGACGACGCCGTGAACACTGGCAACTAAACTGCGATATTATGGGAATTTCAGGAATTGAAGCAGAGATTGAAATAATTTCTTTAGCTTACAAAATAATGAAAGAGTTTGGCGCCAAAGATGAGGATTTTGTAATCAAAATAAATAATGCTGACATAAATAATTTTAAGAACGAATTTCCAAATATAATTTTTGACGCGGATTTAGCCAGAGGCCAAACCTATTACACTGGTATGGTTTTTGAGGTTTTTGACACGCACGAAGATAATAAACGCGCGCTTTTCGGCGGAGGACGCTACGACAATCTTTTAGAAATGTTTGGTGTTGAACCACTTCCAACCGTTGGCTTTGGTATGGGAGATATTACAATTCGCGACTTTTTAGAAACCCACAATTTACCTCTACATAAATAGATTATGCGCAAAGTAGTTTTTGACATAGAAACTCGAAATGTTTTTGAAGATGTCGGAAAAGCAGATCCGGTGCTTTTAGATATTTCGCTTGTTGGAATTTACGATTACGAAACAGACGAGTATTCAAGCTACCTAGTTGAAGAACTTCCAAAACTTTGGCAGATACTTGAACGAACAGATTTACTCATTGGATTCAATAGCGATCATTTTGATATTCCCCTTCTTAACAAGTATTATCACGGAGATCTCTTAAACATAAAAAGTTTAGATTTGCTCAAAGAAATTAGGAATTCTTTAGGAAGAAGAATTGGTCTTGGGGTCATTGCTGAAGCAACCCTTGGATATGGTAAAAGCGGACACGGACTCCAAGCAATTGAATGGTGGAAAAAGGGCGATATTGAAAGCATTAAGAAATATTGTCTACAAGATGTGAAAGTCACAAAAGAAGTATATGAATATGCCTTAAAACATAAAAAACTTAAATATAAAGATGGCGAAATAATAAAGGATGTTATAATTGACACCTCTGATTGGGACAAAAAAACTGAAGCGGTTCAGAATTTTTCTCTACCATTTTAGTAAATTATTAATTTTAAAAATAAAAAATGGAAACAACACCACATATACATCCTCACCATGATCATGAACATCACGATCATAGCCACCACCACAGCAAAAACTTAAATAGTAATTGGTCTATCCCTATTGCAATAGTTCTTGCAGGAGCTTTAATTGGTCTTGCAATTTATTTTTCTGGTTCTAAAAAACCGAGTCAAATTAATAATAATGACACAGAAGTAACAGCTAAAGTTAAGCCAATTTCTGCGGATGACCATATAATAGGAAATCCAAACGCTCCTATAACAATAATAGAATACTCCGACTTGCAGTGCCCATATTGTGCAGAATTTGATAAGACAATGAGACAAGTAATGGATACCTACGGAAAAGATGGAAAAGTGGCTTGGGTTTATAGACACTACTGGGCAGTAAGAAAAATGTCTAATGGCGCAGTATTCCACCCGCTTGGAGGAAAAGCAGCTGAGGCAAGTGAGTGTGTAGCTGAACTTGGAGGAAACGAAAAGTTTTGGTCTTACACAAAAGCAATATTTGACGGTCAACAACAAGGCAGTCTTTCAAAACTAAGCGAATTTGCTGTCGCTGAAGGAATTGATAAATCAAAGTTTGATTCATGTCTATCAAGTGGAAAATATACAAAAAAAATTCAGGCTCAATACGACGAAGGAATGTCTGCTGGAGTTAGAGGAACACCAAATACCTTCATTATCACCAAAGAAGGAACAGTAAAAGTCCCTGGGGCATATCCTTTTGCAGATCCAGATCCAACACAACCTAGTATGAAAAAAATAATGGACGAAATCATTGACTCTTTGTAAGAGAATCTCTTATAGATTTTCCTAAAGGGCAAAATTTACAATCTTTATCTCCACAAGAAGAATTGAGATATGAACCCTCAAGAATACCCTTGAGGGTTTTTTGTAATTCCTTATAAAAATTTTCTACATCTTCTAAACCTAAACTAAAGACTTCTCTTTTTATATTTTTCCCATCTTCCTCAGTGAAACAAATTTCCCCAAAAGAAACGCTTCTACCTTTACTTTCTTTTTCGTATAAAAATTTATAAGCAAGAAGCTGTCTTATGTAACTTGAGTCTTTTTTAGCCGTTTTACCTAATATTTCGTTGCGAGATTTTGGTTTTGATGTCTTAAAATCAATAACCTTTATATTTTTTAAATCACTTAAATCCACAAAATCAATAACACCTTTAAACAAGACTGTTTTTTTATTATTCTCAATTTTTATTGGCAAAATAATTTCTTTTTCTGACTCACCATCTTTTGAAAGATTTTTTAAAACTTTATCAAAAAATAAAGGCATATTTTTTGAAGCTTTTTTAATCAATTCCTGCTTTTCTTTTTTTGATATTAGCTCTTTGTTTATTAATTTTTTCACTTCGGACAAAAAATCGCTCTTTGTTGAAATACCTCCCTTTAAATAACGCTCGGTGGCGTTATGAACTACGGTTCCATAGGAAGCAAACTTATTTTGTGCTAAAGGAATTTTAATTAAATTTTTAAAAAAATACTCCCAAGGACATTTAATATAATTATTTAGTGCTGTTACAGAGAAGAAGTGATTTTCAAAATATTCTTCTAAAATTTTATCGTAATTTGAAGACTTTTTAACTCCCTTTTGTTCGTTTTTGTTAAAAAAAACTTCTTCTATATTTTTTTCATCTTTTAACTCAGGTAGAATTTCGTCAATAAAAGATAGTTTGGAAAATTGTTTTTGAAGATCATTTTCATAATAAGAGAGTGTGAGGTGTTTTTTTGCTCTAGTCATACCAACATAAAAAAGCCTCCTTTCATCACCTTCTTCGTATGTCTCTTTTTCGTAAGGAAATATAAAATATTTTCGTGAACCGCCCCTTAACCATTTTTCATTAACAGAACCTATCATAAATACATGATCAAATTCTAAACCTTTTACTCCGTGAACAGTTGAAACTGTGATTTTAGATTCGCTAGAAGCATTATCATGGTTAAGAGCGAGAGAATATGATTTCAGAGTCTCTAGATGTTTAAAAAAATCTGATGTTTTAATTAGAGAATCCCTTCCCACTACTTTTTTGGCTTCCTCAAACAAAACTCTCATGAATGCTAACATTTCTCCTTGTATAGCAAAACGCTCATATAATCCACTTTCAAAAAAGAGTTTCTCTAAAAATTCCGAAGGGTTTGTTTTTCTAGATTGTGCTGACCAATAAATTATCTTTTTATAAAAATCTTTTATGGCAATAATATTTTCAAATTCACCTTTTATAGATTTTAAATACTTTATAATAGGTTTTTTGTCTTCACGAGCCAAAGAAATAATTTTGACTGCATCTAATATATTAACCCCGCAAACACCTTGCAATATTACTTCAGAAATAGCTTCATTGTTGTATGGATTTTCTATAGCACTAAACAGTGACAAAAATACCCTCGACTCCGTTGTTTTAAAAAAATCCCTACTGCCAAGTCTCTTGTGCAAAATATCATTTTTTGAAAGTATTTTAGAGATTTGATCTGCCTCATCGTTGTTTCTTGAGATAATTGCAACACTCTCCCCTTTTAACGCCAATTTTTTGACCTCCATAACAACAAACCAATGCTCTGCATCTTTGTCTGACGCTTTGTATATACTTATAGGTTTTTTATTTTTATCTATTGAAAATAGTTTTTGACTTTCAATAATGGCTGGTTCAATAACTGCATATGAAGCATCTAAAATAGTTTGGTGGGATCTAAAATTATTTTCCAAAATAATTTTTTTTGCATCTTTATATTTTTTTGAGAAATATCTAAAATGATCTAGGGTTGCTCCCTGAAATCTAAATATGGCCTGTTTTTCATCTCCTACCACAAATAAATTTGGGTTATCAAAAAAATCTGATAACAATTCTAATAGTCTGTTTTGACTCCCATTCGCATCTTGATGCTCATCAGCCAAAATATAATGATAATTTTCTTGCACCTCCCTTCTAAAATTAATATTATTTTCTAGGGCTTTTACAACCTCCACAACAGCATCTTCAAAATCAAAGAGTTTTCTAGTCCTTAATGTCTTTTCGTACATTTCATAAAAAACCGAAAGTTCCTTGGTTCTATTTAAAGCATTCTCTCTTGTCTGTATTTTTTGTAAAACTGTTTTTTTAATATCTTTAATATTTTTTTTCTCCAAAGAAAGTTTTTTTACCCCATTGTCAATAAAACTATTTAACTCTGTCGCGGAAACATATTCTTTTTTTAAATCTTTAATAGAACCGAGCACTTTAGTAACATACATATATTTATCGCCATACGGACTAAGCAAATCAAAAGAACCATTATCAATTATTTCTTCGCCAATTAAAATAAGCTCAGACTCGTCAGCTAAACGGCTATTTGTAATTCTTGAAAACTCTTCTGGATATCTATTTATCAAAAAATTAGCAAAACCATGAAATGTAAAAACCGAAACTTTAAGTGCCTCTGAACCGATTAATTTATTTAATTTATCTCTCATAGCCCTAGCGCCTGCTTCTGTAAATGTAAGAGCTAAAACTGAAGACGCTCCAGTATCAGTTTTTCTCAATATTTGAGCAATCCTAAGAGTAAGAATGGTGGTTTTTCCTGTTCCAGGCCCAGCTACAACCATTACAGGACCATCAATTGAATCCACGGCTTCCTTTTGGTTTTTAGTTAATTTTTTATACTCAGTAAAAAAGTCATCTTTCATATTTAAAATTATGTCCTATTTTAATGTTTTGACAAAATACATAGAAAGTATTTAATACACGAAATGCAAACATCCGCACATTCCACCGTCATGGGCATTTTTTGTGCCCTAGTCATCATCGCAGTTTTGGCGACAACCGCCTTCGTCCTTCTATATCTGTTCGCCTCAAAAACCCCGAAAGAACAGCGGGTGCGCGCAGAACAGGTTGTGAGGACGATCATCGAAATGTATCTGCGAGCCAAAGACCAAGAACTTCAAGAATTCTTCACGGTTGTCATCTACGGCGACCGAGGAAGAAACGGGGCTTGGGTTAATGTCATCCCAGACACCCAGCATGCGATCATCTACTTTGATCGAGAGCTCTTTGATCCGAGACTTTCCCCCACCTTGGAACTTGCCGCAAAACTTCTCGAGAAATCTGGATTCTCGGTAAGCAGGCAAGAAAACCTGAGTGCCACAACGGCGTAAAAAAACATTTCAGAGGCCTGTGGCAACACTTGTGTTGCCACAGGCCTCTATTTTTTTAATAATTTTTAAGTCTTGTGACCTTATCGTGAGTCCTGATTTTTTCTAAAGCCTTTGCCTCAATTTGTCTAATTCTTTCGCGAGTAACTCCAAAAGTTTTTCCCACTTCCTCAAGAGTGTGCTGAATTCCATCCATAAGACCATGTCTCATTTCTAAAATTCTCCTTTCTTTTTCTGAAAGATCACCCAATATTTCTCCTACCTGATCTTTAAGAATTCTGTGTGATGAATCTTGATCGGGAGAAGGAATTTTTTCATCAGCAATAAAATCTCCGTATGTTGATTTTTCATCTCCATCATCTCCTACTGGAGTATCCAGAGAAACTGTTGCTTGATCAATTTTCTCAATTTGGTAAATCTTATCTACCTCTAACCCCATCTCAACAGCAATCTCCTCAGCTAAAGGATCTCTTCCGAGGTCCTGAGAAAGTCTCCTTACAACCTGCTTATACTTTGCAATTGTCTCAACCATGTGCACCGGAACTCTAATTGTTCTAGATTGATCAGCAAGAGCTCTTGTAATAGATTGTCTAATCCACCATGTTGCATATGTAGAAAACTTATAACCCTTAGTCCAGTCAAATTTATCTACCGCTTTAAAAAGTCCGAGATTTCCCTCCTGAATAAGATCAAGGAGTGTAAGATCTGGCGATCGTCCCACATATTTTTTTGCAATAGAAACAACCAAACGGAGGTTTGCCTTAGCAAGCAAATTTTTTGCTTCTTCATCTCCAGCTTGAATTCTTTTTGCTAAATCTTTTTCTTCGGCAGCATGAATCAAAGGATACTGACCAATCTCTTTAAGATACATCTGGATTGAATCATAATTTTCGCTTTTTCCTCCATATTTTTTTAAGAAATCCTCATCGTTGGTGTTTACCTCAAGAAGACCTCCTCCTTCTAGAATATCAACTCCCGCTGTCTGAAATTTTTCATACATCTCTTCCAAAAACATTACATCTTCTTCAATTGTTGGAAATTCCTTCAAAATCTCATCGTATGTTACAAACCCTCTCTCTTTTCCTTTTGCAAGCAACAAAGATGCTTTTCTATCCAGACCATCCTTTTTGGCAACCTTTTTTGGAGAAGAATTTAAAACCTTCT
>CAZAOU010000009.1:0-17891 GCA_964487135.1 uncultured Candidatus Saccharibacteria bacterium | reverse complement strand
TTGCTGGTTTCTTAGCTTTAACAACCTTTTTGCTCTTGGCTTTTTTTGCTAAAACCTTCTTTGCTGGTTTCTTAGCTTTAACAACCTTTTTGCTCTTGGCTTTTTTTGCTAAAACTTTTTTTATTTTCTTTTTCTTTGCCATATTTTTTAAAATTATTAATTATTGCTATTAAAATTATGTTTTTTTGAAAGTTGCGTAAGTCGATCCGAAAGATTCTTACACCTCTCCAAAAGCTCTTTACTCTTGGGCCCATCTCTTACCGCCTCTGCTTTTTTTAAATCTTCCATAGATTTTGCAAAATCAGATTTTATTACCCCTTCTTCAATCAAAAATAAAATTTCTTTTACAACATTATCTATATTTGATACCCCATCAAAATACAATTTTCCTTCAAAATAAATCTCTTCACTCTTATCGTCTAAATTGTCATTTCCTGTAATCTCAATATATTCTTTTTTGAATGCTTCTGCTTTTTCTTTAAATGATTCAGAGAGGAAAGCATACAAAGCCGAAGCTTTTCTTATATTTCCTTTTATTTTTTTATCACCAGCAGAAATATTTTTTGATGTATTAACAATATCTATTTTTTCCAACTCCTTTCTTAGGGCTTGCTCTGGAATACCGGTTGTAAAACTAGTTTGAGAAATTGATCGCGCTTGTTCAATTGCATTATCCATTGCTTTTATAAGAGGCAAAACAACTGTCATAACTATAGAATCTTGATCTTTCTTATCCTTTGAAGAGATAACTGACAAAAAATAATCAACCACTGGAACAGAATTTTTTACAGCATCAATCCAAGACTCGGGACTATCTTTTACCATGTCAGCAGGATCCTTTCCTGAAGTAATGGAAATGGCTTTTACCTGAAAACCTTTTTCAAGGGCCATCAAAGCACCCCTAAAAGAAGCACCTAAACCGGCCTTATCTGCATCAAACCCAAGGATAATAGTTGGTACCATCCTCTTTATAAAATTCAAATGATCATAGGTGAGACTTGTTCCTGATGTAGCCAAAGTATTATTAACCCCAGCTTGATGACTCATTACTAGATCCATTTGTCCTTCTACTAACACAACTTCCTTTTTTTCTCTTATTGACTGCTTTGCAAAATTTATTCCAAAAAGTGTCTTTGATTTTTCAAATAGTGGTGTTTCGGGACTATTTAAATATTTTGCCTCATCATCCTTTTTTAATGTTCTTCCGGAAAAAGCTATTATTCTCGAAGTTGAATCGAAAATTGGAAAAATAATTCTTCCTCTGAATCTATCGTAATAATCACCACTTTCACCTTTTTTTATAAGTCCAGCCAACTCAAGCTTGTTAGTTTGGTATGAAGATAAATGGTTGCGAAGACTTTTCCACTCATCCAAAGCAAAACCAATACGAAATTTTTTTAATGTTTCAATACTTAACCCTCTACTTTTAAGATAAACAAGGGCGTCTTTTGCGTTTTTTAAATTTGATTCAAAAAACAAATTGGTTTTTTCTAAAATCTCAAAAAGTTCTTCTTTTTTATCTTTTTCATCTTTTTTCCATGGTTCAATAGTGACCCCAGCTTTTTCTGCAAGCATAGCAAGAGCTCCCCTAAAATCGGTTGATTCGAATTCCTGAACAAAAGAAAAAATATCCCCTTTTGCCCCACAGCCAAAACAGTAATAAGTTCCTCTATCCGGAGAGACAAAAAATGATGCTGATTTTTCATCATGAAAAGGACACTGTGCCTTTAAATAAGTGCCGGCACGCATAAGAGTGATATACGATCCTATAACATCGTCTACCCGTAGCCTCTCCTTAATTTGTTGAACTGTGGAGGACATTTAATAAACTAAAATGCTCTAGAGCCCCCTAAATTTAGAGGGCCCTAAATACATTTCTAGAAACTATAATCTTCAAAAGTCTTCTGAAGATTTTCAATCATTTTTGACTTTTCACTTCCTTTGTAACCAGTTCCTGAAGGAATAAGTCGTCCAAGAATAACATTTTCCATGAGACCCGTTAGTCGATCTTTTGCTCCTTGAGCAGCAGACTGAATAAGCACTCTTGTTGTATGCTGGAATGACGCAGCAGAAAGAAAACTTTTTCGTGTTAGAGAAACATCAGTAATACCCAGCACAACAACTTCTCCTTTTGCTTCCGCCTTCTTTTCTTTTCTCACTTTTGCATTCTCTTCATCAAGTTCGGTCCACTCAACAATATCTCCAACAGCAAACACCGTATCTCCAGCATCTTTAATTTTTATTCTAGAAAACATCTGTCTAACAATAACTTCAATATGTTTTCTTGATACAGCTTCACCTTGCAACTCATACAATTTCTTGATTTCAGAAATAATGTAAGACTCAGCCTTTTCTTTGCCTGCGTATTTGAATAGCTCATCAATATCTGCAGATCCATCAGTCAAAAGATCTCCTTTCTTTACTTTAGATCCAACTTTTACCAATGGCATTCTTAGTCTATGAACCTCATACTCAACAGCTTGTTTTTTTGCTTTCGCTCTATCCTCTAAATCTGGTATAACAACAATTTTCTTTTCTTTTCCGTTATCAACCACTTCAATAACTTCTCCATCATTTTTAGAAACGATAGCAGGATTTTTTGGCTTTCGTTTTTCAAACACTTCTTCCACTCTAGGCAAACCTTGAGTAATATCTCCTCCAACCTGAGCTGTTCCTCCGGCATGGAAAGTTCTCATTGTAAGCTGTGTTCCTGGCTCACCAATAGCTTGAGCGGCAACCGTTCCAACTGCTTCACCAAGATCAATTATTTTGTTTTTTCCAAGATCAAGGCCGTAGCAAGACGCACATATTCCCATTTTTGTTTTACATGTTAGAGGGCTTCTTACTACCACTTCCTCTATGCCAGCTTTTTCAACATTGAACGCATCTTGTTCAGAGATAAGAGTTCCTGATTTTAGAATAACCTCACCCTTTGAATTTTTAGCATCATCCTTTAAGACTCTTCCCTTTATACTCTTTGACAAAGGAGATTCGATACCTGAAGCAGTTTCTTTTCTAAGAATTATCCCTTCTTTTGTTCCACAATCTTTTTCTGAAATGATTACATCTTGAGCAGCCACGAACAGTCTTCTTGTAAGGTATCCCGCCTTAGCAGTATTCAAAGCTGTGTCAGTCAAACCTTTTCTAGATCCGTGAGTTGTAATGAAATATTCAATCGGATTAAGACCTTCCTTAGATGAAGATAGGATTGGAAATTCAATAGTTTCTCCTGCAGTATTTTGAATAAGACCTTTCATTCCAGACATTTGCGTAATTTGAGAAAGAGATCCTCTGGCACCAGACTTAAACATTGTATATACAGAACCTTTTTTATTCATCACTTCAGGAATAATTTTCTCAATTTCTGCTTTAGCTGCATGCCATATTTCAATATTTTTTCTGGTTTTTTCTTCTTCAGAAAGCAATCCATCATTGTATTGTGCTAATACTTCATCAGATTTTGCACGAGCTTTAGCAATAACATCTTTTTTAGCTTCAGGAACCTGAATATCATCAATTCCCCAAGTAACACCGGAATTCGTTACGTATCGGAAACCGAAATTTTTAATTTTATCTAGAATTGGTGGCAAAGAATTTACACCATATCTTGTCATGAGATCAGACATAAGTACTGCCATTGCTTTTTTATCAATTTCTTTGTTAAGAAATGGATAATCAGCAGGAAGAAGTTCGTTAAACAGAATTCGTCCGACAGATGTATCACAAATTGTTCCACACTCAGAAAACTTACCCGTTGTTGGCATCATAATTTTAATACCAGCTCTAAATGACACGTCTCCAAAGTTAAACGCGGCAATAGCTGTTGATGGTGATTCAAAATACTTTCCTTCACCTTTTTCTCCAGACATTATATTTGTCATCCAGTATGAGCCCAAAACAATATCCAATTTATCAACTGATGCAATAAGATTTCCACTTCCTGGCTTCAAAATATTTTTATCTGAAGCCATGATTTCTCTAGCTTCCATTTGTGCCTCTTCTGAAAGAGGAACGTGAACAGCCATTTGGTCTCCGTCAAAGTCAGCGTTGAAAGCAGTACATACGAGTGGATGAACTCTTACAGCATTTCCTTCAATTAGAATTGGTTTGAAAGCTTGAATACCTAGTCTGTGAAGAGTTGGAGCACGGTTAAGAAGTACATATTTATTTTTAATTACTTCTTCAAGAATTTCCCAAACTTCGGGAATCGCATCCTCAATAAGTCGGCTTGCTCCCCTAATATTGTAAGCAAGTTCACGCTTTAATATTTGAGCAACAACAAATGGCCTAAATAATTCCAAAGCCATATGTTTTGGAAGACCGCACTGATTAAGTTCCAAATCTGGTCCAACAACAATCACTGATCGTCCAGAATAATCAACTCTTTTTCCGAGAAGATTTTGTCTAAACAAACCTCTTTTTCCTTTAAGATTATCAGAGAGAGATTTGAGAGGTCTTCTTTGTGCCTGACCAACACCAGCAAAAGAGGTATTGCCGTGTCTAATTGAATTATCAACCAAAACATCAACTGCTTCTTGAAGAATTCTTTTTTCGTTTCTAAGAATTACATCTGGAGCATGAATTTCTTTTAGTTTCTTAAGTCTGTTATTTCTATTTATTACTCTTCTGTATAGATCGTTTACATCACTTGTTGCATGTCGTCCTCCATCAAGAGCTACCATTGGTCTAAGTGCTGCAGGAATAACAGGAATTGCAGAAAGAAACATCCATTCTGGTCTAACATTTGCCTCAATCATACTCTTAACCAAACCTAATCTCTTATTTATTTTTTCTCTTTCTTGAGCTCCAGCTTCTTCAAGATTTTTTTCTAGTGAAGCTTTTAGTTTTTTAAGATCAAGAGCTTTAAAAATATTGTAAATTGCCTCGGCTCCAATTGACGCTTCAAAAACAGTCGCATATTTTAGAGAATATTTGTGGTAGTGGACTTCGTCTAATACTTTACCAACCTGAATATTCTCAATTTCATTTTTTGTAGTAACAAGAAGTGTTCTGATTGCTTCTTTTGTTTTTTCGTCTTGAACAGTTTTAACTTTAGATTTAAATTCGGAATCTAAATCTGCGAGAACCCTCTTCTTTTCTTCTTCATTTACTTTTGTGACGAGATATCCCGCAAAATAAACAACCTTTTCAACATCAGCAGAAGGAATTCCCATAAGAAGAGAAATTCTTGAAGGCATTGAGCGCAAAAACCAAATGTGAGCAACGGGTGTTGCTAGTTCAATGTGTCCCATTCGCTCTCGTCTTACAATTGAACGAGTAATTTCAACTCCACATTTTTCACAAACAATTCCTTTGTATCGGATGCCACGATATTTTCCGCAATAACACTCAAAATCTCTATCTGGGCCGAATATTTTTTCGTCAAAAAGACCATTCTTCTCAGAACGCTGAGTCCTGTAATTCATTGTCTCCGGCTTTGTGACTTCACCATATGACCACTCCCTAATTCTTTCAGGAGACGCAACTTTGATACTTATTGTGTCAAAATTATTTAATTCTTTTTTATTTTGCATAGAAGTAATATTTATTGGATGTTAAGCGGACTCTTCTTCAGTCTTGTCATCCGACCTTTGCAAATCAATATCAAGAGCCAAACCACGAAGATTCGATAGCAACACATTAAATGATGCTGGTGAATTTGGACTCTTTATTTTTTCTCCACGAACTATTGCATCGAATGTTGCTGAACGTCCCTGAATATCATCAGACTTAACAGTAAGCATTTCTCTAAGCATATAAGATACACCATGACCAAGTAATGCCCAGACTTCCATTTCTCCAAATCTTTGACCTCCGTTTTGTGCCTTTCCACCAAGTGGCTGTTGAGTAATAAGAGAGTAAGGACCAATTGATCTCATATGAATCTTGTCTTCAACCATGTGGTGAAGTTTAAGAATATACATATATCCAACTGCGATTTCTTGATCAAATGGCTGTCCGTTTCGTCCATCATAAAGAACCATTTTTCCATTTTCTTTAAATCCAGCAGATGTAAGTTCTTTCTTGATTTCAGTATCAGTTGCTCCAGCAAAAGGAGGAACAATAGCTTGGTAATTTAATGTATTAGCAGTAAGACCGAGATGGATTTCAAATATCTGTCCGAGGTTCATTCTACTTGGCACACCAAGAGGTGTAAGAACTACATCAACAGGAGTTCCATCGGCCATATATGGCATATCTTCTTCTGGAAGAACAATTGAGATAACACCCTTGTTTCCATGTCTTCCAGCAAGCTTATCTCCAACAGAAATATTTCTAAGTTGTGCAACTTCAATATGAATTCTTTTTATGATTCCACTTTCAAGTTTGTCACCTTTTTCTCTAGAAAATACTTTTACACTAATGACTCTTCCTCTTTTACCGTTCTCCATTCTCTTAGAAGAATCTTTTACATCTCTACTCTTTTCACCGAAAATTGATCGAAGCAATCTTTCTTCTGGAGTAAGTTGTGTCTCTCCTTTTGGAGTAATTTTTCCAACCAAAATATCTCCGGGCCTTACTTCTGCACCCACTCTAATAACTCCATCTTCATCGAGATTTCTGAGTTTCATTTCTCCAACATTTGGAATGTCGTGAGTTGTAATTTCAGGACCGAGTTTTGTATCTCGAACATTAACAACAAACTCTTCAATATGAATTGAAGTAAATTTACTGTTTTTAACCAATCTTTCAGAGAGAACAATTGCATCTTCATAGTTTTGCCCTGCCCATGTCATAAACGCAACCAAAACGTTTTGTCCGATTGCCATTTCTCCATCTACAGTTGTAGAACAGTCAGCAAGAACATCACCCTTAACTACTTTGTCGCCCACGGTTACAGTTGGTCGCTGATGGTAAGAAGTAAATTGATTAGTTCTTTCAAACTGCGCAAGTCTGTATGTTACTTCTTTCTTTCCATATTTAACGGCAACTTTTCTAGCGTCAGATGAAGTTACAACTCCATCATCTTCTGCAGTAATAACTCTTCCTGTATCAAGAGCAGCTTTCTTTTCTATACCGGTTGCAACAAGTGGAGCTTCAGGAATAACACAAGGAGTTGCCTGCTTTTGCATGTTTGATGCCATGAGAGCTCGATTTGCTTCATCGTGATTAAGAAATGGAATCATTGAAGTTGCAATAGAAAATGCCTGATTTGTAGCAACATCCATAAGCTCAACCGCCTTCTTTTCTACATATCCTGGAACGCCTTTAATTCTTACTTCTACAGTATCAACAGTAATATTTCCTTTTTCATCAACCGGAGTAGCAGCGTGAGCAATTACTTTCCCTTCTTCCTCAAGAGCATTGAGATAAGAAATTTCTTTTGTAACTTTTCCGTCTTTAACTTTTGCATAAGGAGTTTCAATCATTCCGAATTCGTTTACTCTTGCATATGAGGCAAGGTGAAGAACAAGACCGATGTTCGGACCTTCTGGTGTGTGAATTGGACAAATTCTTCCGTAATGAGAAGGGTGAACGTCTCTAACTTCAAAACCTGCTCTCTCTCGAGTCAAACCTCCAGGACCCAAAGCAGAAACGACTCTAAGGTGTTCAAGCTCAGTCAACACATTTTCTTGTTGCATAAACTGAGAAAGTTGGTTTGTGGTAAAAAATTCTTTAATTCTTGCCTGAAGTGGTCTAGGAGAAATAAATTGAATTGGAAGATTAGATTCAGAATCAATTGTTGACATTCTATTTTGGATATTTCTCTTTATCTGAGTCATACCAACCCTAATTTTTTGCTGTAAAAGTTCTCCAACAAATCTTACTCTTCTAGATCCTAGATGATCAATATCATCAGGATTTGAGTCAGTGTTTGCATTCAATTCTCCTAAATAATTTATTATTGTTACCAAATCATCCAAAGAAAGAGTTTTTCGATTCAACTCTTTTTCATCCATTGATTTTCCAAATCTCTTGTTAAATCTATGGCGCCCTACTTTAGATAAATCGTAACGCTCTATATCAAAAAGACCGGTAACAAATTCTCTAGCGTTTTCTGCTGTTGCTAAATCACCATCCCTCTGTCTTTTGTGAATTTCTATAAACGATTCATCAGCACTCTTTGCATGATCTTTAGCAAGCGTTGCTTCAATATGTTTTCTAACTTCTTCTTTTGGAAAAAGCTTTAACATTTCTTCCTGAGATTTCACCCCAAAAACACGAAGAAGCGAAGTTATCGGAAACTTTCGCTTTCTATCTATTCGAACAAATATTGCTCCATCTGATTCGGTTTCAATTTCTATCCAAGCACCTCTCGCAGGAATTACTTTTGCACCAAAGAAACTCATTCCTTTTGAGTCTGACATAGTGAAAAATACTCCGAATGATCGTGCAAGCTGTGGAACAATTACTCTTTCTATACCATTAATGATAAATGTTCCGTGACCAGTCTGAATTGGAAAATCTGCAACAAAAATTTCTTGTTCTTTTTCTGTACCAAGAATTTTGTTCTTAAGTTTTACCATTACTTTAAGAGGCGCCTCTAAAGTAAGTTTATTTTCTTTTGCGTAGTGTTCATCAAACTTTGGAACACCTAACTCAAACTTTCCAAAACTAAAATCAAATTTCTTTCCTGAATAATCAGAAATTTTTGAAAACTCGTCAAATACTTCTTTAAGACCTCTTTCAATGAGCCATTTAAAAGACTCAACCTGACCTTCTACAAGATTAGGAAGTTCTGCAAGGGGCTTCCTGAACTTTGCAAAGGATTTTTTGTTTTTAGTGTTGGCACTTTGACCAAGCTTAGAGGTTTTCTCCTCTTTTGATTTGACACCTGTGGACATAAGGTAATCCTAGTTATTATTGAGAAAAAACAAGACAGACAAAGACGCAAAACAAAAAGATAAAGCCCGAATCTTTCGCTCTATCTTTTTATCTAGTGTTTAGTTGCCGTGAAGATCTCTTTTTATTAAAAATTCGCTTTGTTGCCACCAAAACTCAATCTCCAACGAATTGACGCTTATTGTACTTTTATTGTGGAATAAGGCAATATTTACTTTTTGTAATATTTGTGGTATAATACAAAAACTAAGCTTTTTTCCTCCATTCATCAATTTCTTTATGGTTTCCTGAAAGAAGCACCTTAGGCACCTTGTACTTTTTCCCTTTCCATTCCAAAACCTCAGGGCGAGTATACACCTCAGAAGAAGCCACTCTCTCCTCCTCTCGAGAATCAAAATTACCTAAAACACCTTCAATCTGTCGTGACATTGAGTCTATAAGAATCATAGCCGGAATTTCTCCTCCTGTAAGAACAAAGGGTCCAACACTCACCTCCTCTGCCTTAAGTATTTTCTTTACCCGTGCATCCACCCCCTCATATCGTCCACAAATTAAAACAATGTCTGTATATTTTTTTACTGATTCCTTTGCATAATGAGTATTAAACTCTTTTCCTGAGGGACTAAAAAAAACAATTTTACTTTTCTTAAGGTTTTTTATTTTTTTTAAAGCTTTTTCTACTGCTTTCAAAATAGGTGTGGGTTCCATCACCATCCCCGGGCCTCCCCCATAAGGCCTATCATCTACACGCAAATACGGTTTTTCATTTTTTGATTGAGACTTTGTTGGTTTTGCAAAATCACGAGGATTATAAAAAGATACTTTAATTTTTTTCTCTTTTATGGCACGAGCAATAATTGAATCGGCAAGATAGCCCTCAATCAAATTTGGAAATAATGTAATTACGTGAAAATGCATAAAACCAGCTTTTAGATATTAGCTGTTAGGTTATAGCTTAGATAAAAACAAAAATAAAGCAAACAAAAAACCGCCAGAGGCGGTTTTTTGTTTGCCAAGCTGACAGCTAGTAGCTAACAGCTTTAAGCTAATCTCATATTTTCAATTCTTCCATCGCTTCATCAACTGTTTTTATTCTTGATGGTTCACTAACACCGTTGTGTCCCATACTTCCGCCTTCTGGCTCGTTGATCTTAAGATTAACTCGAGCATTGTTCTTCATGCCAACAACCTTAAGAAGAGTTCTTATAGCTTTCGCAGTGTTACCTGCTCGGCCAATTACCTTTCCCATATCAGCTGGATCAACTGAAAGAGAAAGAAGAACCCCCATCTCATCCACAGTTCGGTTTATTTTTACCGCCTCTGGCTTTTCAACAAGAGCCTTGACGACGAACTCAAGAAATTCTACATCTCTGTCGTTCATATCAATTCTTTATATATTTGTAAAAGCGCAGTACCGACCTCTCAAAACAAAATTGTTTTGGATCAAAAATACTACACCACTATTGTAGCTTAAGGATTACAAAAAATCAAAATAGTTAAGCTGTTGGAGCTTCTTCTGTTTTAGGTTCTTCTGAAGCAGCTTCGGAGGCCTTAGGAACCTCGACAACCGGAGTCGCTTCTGCCTTAGACTCTTCCTTAGGCTCCTCTTTCTTTTCTACAGTTTTCTTAGGCAAAACATTTATTTTTTTACCTTCAATTATTTTATGAGTGATCAAGAGATTATGAACAGTATTTGTTGCCTTAGCACCTTGCTTTAACCAATGTAAAATTCTTTCTTTTACAAGTTGCGTATTCTTTTCAAGTCTAAAATCGTGGTTTCCCAAAACCTCTAAAAATCTTCCGCTTTTAGTGCTGTTTTTTGAATCAGTAAGAACAAGCCTAAATGTTGGCTCGTGCTTTCTTCCTGTTCGCTGTAATCGTATTTTTAACATGTTCGAAGATATTACCAGAGAAGTTAAAAGTGGTCAAATAACCGATTCTTAATAATTTACTTACAACCAACCTACTTAGAGACCGTTACCGGTTCGCCATTTTTAACAATTTTAATGAGATAGTCTTTAGTAAAAGCCCTCTTTCCGTCTGATACAAGTTTACCTGAAATGCCATCATAATTTGTCATTGATGAGATAAATTTTGAAACAATATCTGGATCTTCGCTCTTAGTATATCTCATGGCTTTAGCAAGCATCATCACAGCGTCATAGGCAGAATCAGCACCTATTTCTACTTCTCTATTATATTTTCTTACATACTTTTCTTCAAAAGATTTCGAGGGTGTAAGAAATGTCAAAAATGTCATGCCTTCGCAAGCATTTTGACAGTCAGCGATTATTTTTTTATCTATTGTTATAGAAAATATAGGGAGTTTTACAGAAAGATCTTTCAATTGCTTTGCAACAACATCAGTCAAACTATATCCATCAATAGTCATAACCACCGCATCAATAGATTTATTATTTTTTAATTTTGCAATCTCAGTTCTTACGTCAGTTTGATCGGTATTAGGTTCATAAAGAAAAGATACTTTTCCTCCTAATTCCTCGAATCTCTCTTTAAAATTCTTTGTCTGATCTTTTACCCATACATCCTGAGCTCCAAATAATGCAACATTTTTAAATCCTTTCTCGTATACATAATCAGCAAGATTTCTTGAAAGAATGAAATCGTGAGGCCATGTATTAAACAAATACTCATTAGCTTCATTAAAATCTTTAACACCCAAAGAAGGAGATATCATCACAACTTTTTTTTGCTTAGCTAAATCAACAAGAGGTAATCCTGAATTAGACCAATTTGGACCTATTATGAATTTTACGCCGTCCAAGTCAGTTAACTTATTAAATGCACTTATTGCCTTTTTTGGTTCGCTTGCATTATCTTCATGGACCACTGTTAGTTTTTTACCATTTATACCTCCATCTTTGTTTATTTCTTCAACAGCTAAGTCAATTCCATTTTTAGAAGATTCACCCCAAGATGCACCCTCTCCGGTAAGGATCAAAATACTTCCTATTTTTATTTCTTCACCGTTTTTTAGGCTACCTTTATTATTTTTTGTAAAAACAAATCCAGCAAATAAAATCAAAACAATTACTACTGCAACAATATACTTTTTCATGCTTTTTAGTATTAAATTAACAGCAAATAAATATACACAATATTATAACCCCCCCCCGATGATTCTTGCAATAAAATTCCTAAACTATTTAGCCACCTCAACCGCCTCATCAAACGCAATAGAAAGGAGTTTTGATACAGCATCTTTACCCATAGTTACTCCATAAAGGACTCCTGCACGACTCATTGTTTCTCTATTGTGAGTAATAACAATAAGCTGAGAGTTTTTTGCCAAGGCTTCTATCATATCGCCATATTTTCTACTATTTGCCTCATCAAGCGCTGCATCTGTTTCATCCAAAATTACAAAAGGTGGTGGATTCACTTGAGATATTGCAAACAGAAGTGCAATAGAAGTAAGAGCTCTCTCACCTCCAGAAAGCATCATTAATCCTTTTATTTTTTTGTGAGGAAGAGAAACTTCAATATCAATACCCTCCTCAAATTCAGGATTTTCTTCTTCGTTTTCGTCTTCGCCACCCTCTTCAGTATTTTTTCTCCGACGCTTTTCTTGCTTTATCACCCTAAGCGAAGCTTTTCCTCCTCCGAACATTAAAGTAAAGAATTTTTCAAAAGCATCATTAATTTTCAATACCCCATCTCTAAATTCTTGGTCCAGTTTTTCTTCAAGCTCTTTTATGAGAACCACCAAATCTTCGGATGCTTTTTTTAGATCTTCTAATTCTCTAGCCAAAAAAGTGTCTCGTTCTTCTGTTTCTTTGTATTCCTTAAGAACTTCGTCACCCCCAACAACACCCGCTTCTTCTAATCTTATTTTTAGCCGTTCTAGTTGTTTTTTTCTGCTTTGTTGCTCTTCTCGAGAATTATCAAGTTCAACAGAAACGCTTTCAAATCTCAAAGCTTCAATTCCGGCAATTTTTCCTATCTCATGCATATCAGATTTAAATAATTCTTCTTCATATCGCAGAGATGCCTCTCTGGAATTTATTTTGTCTAAAATTGCATGAAGTTCATTTTGTCTAGCAATAATTCTAAACACCTCTTTTTCCGCATCTTTAGTTTCATCTTTTGCTTTTTCTAGTTCATTTCTCTTTTTTTGATACTCATCTACAAGTTTTTTTTCTTCAAAACGTATGTCTTCAAGCTTTTTATTTAATATATTTTTCTTATCTTTAAGACCCTTAAGCTCCTGTTCTAGTCTCTCTTTGGCTTTTGAAACAACTCCGTGACTATACTGATCAATAAATTCCTTAACCTGTTTTTTTGACTCATAAAGTGCACTACGCAATGCTTCTAGAGTTCCAACTTCTTCGCCTCTTTGAAGTTCAGAAACTATGGTTTTAAAAAGTTTTTCAACAAAAGACAACGGAACAGATTTTTCTTCTTTTTCTTCGGTTTCGTTTTCTTTGGCCAAAGACCTCTCTACATAAGAAATTTCACCTTCTATCTTTCCTTCGTCTTTAATCAAATCGTCTTTTTCATATCTAACATTTTGAAGTTTTTCCTCCAGAGCAATTATTTCTGGAGCCGATTCACCATTTTTTAAACCAGACTCAACGGTTTTCTTGGCTCTGGTCAAATTTTCTGAAAGTGTTTTTAATTCATGTTCTGGAGCACTTTTTTCTTGCTTAATTTTTATTGCCTCTTCTTTTATATATTTTTCCTCTCGATAAAAATATTCCTGAGATAAAGTAATGAGCTCGCGCCTAAGTTCTTCTCCTTTTTCAATTTTTTCTACCTGTTTTTTTAAAAATTTAAGATGAGGAGCAATTTCTCTTCGCAGTGATTCAACCTGCTTTATATTTTCATCTGTTTTTTCAAGTTTTCGTTCACTCTCCTCTTTTTTATATTTATATACTTTTATTCCGAGTGCATCTTCTATCATTTCTCGTCTTTCCCTTTCATTTGCATGCAAAATCCTATCAGCTTCTCCCTGAGAAATAATATGATGTCCAGATGCCCCGACGTGTGCTCCTGCCAAAAGCTCTAAAACATCTTTTAGACGAACTTTCGTGCCATTTATTGAATACTCATTGGTTCCATCTCTATATACAGATCTCTCAATGGAAACTTCATCAAAATCTAAATTAAAAATACGATTTTCATTTTTGAAAACCAATTTTACTTGAGCGCGATTACCTCTTGGCATGTCCGCAGACCCATTAAAAATTAGGTCTTCACCTTTTTTTCCACGCATACTCTTAAGAGATTGCTCTCCTAAAACAAAACGAAATGCTTCGGCAACATTACTTTTTCCGGAGCCGTTTGGACCAACAATAGAAGTAATTGGAGTTTTAAATTCAAGAACCGTCTTTTTTCCAAAAGACTTAAAGCCAGATAGTTCTAAAGATTTAAGATTCATAATTGTTATTTTCTCATATCACCAAGAAAAGAGCTTGTTGACAAGTTTGCTTACATTTGTTGAAATCAGTAACAAATGAACATCTTGCACACCCTCAGAAACATCCATTTGGGAATAAAACGCCCCGGGATCATCCATCTTCTCGCCATTGAGGGCTTCGCGGAAATAATTCGCGACATCGCCGAGTCTCCATTTGGATACGCAGAAGATAGTGAAGAGGTCTGGTGGAGTTACGTCTATAGGCAAATTCCAAACAAGCGACAAAAAAAGACGATCCTCAAACACCTAAAAGAATGGTTTGAAAAACTGGGGCTAACCGTTGAGGAATGCTTCCATGGCGACGAGCGTCGCATCGGTGTAGGGGAAAGTTTCTTTGTCATCGTCGTCCGTCCGAAGTAAACCACTTCGTCCGGACAATTTTTATTTATAAAAATTTTGATATTATTTTAGTATATGAGTGAAAGTAATGGAGACACACCAAAAGAAAGACTTATTTTGCTTAGTGGTATGGAAAGGCCTCAAGCCGATATTGAAGACATTAAAGACGGAGCGGAAAGAATTCCTGAGGAAGTCACAAGACTTCGTAGAGAAGGAAAAATTGTTACTTTCGTATTAGATAATAATGGTTATCATTGGGAATACGGTGAGCAGCAAAGAATAGACTTGGATATATAATTTACCAACCCTTTTTCTTCAATCCTTCTCTTGCGGCATCTGTTTCAGCTTCTTGTTTACTTTTTCCTGACCCTTCAGAAATAAAATCATCGGCTATATAAAGTCCAACTTTAAATTCTTTGTCGTGATCCGGTCCAATTTCTTTTAGCGTTTTATATGTTGGTGTAATTCCAAAATATTCTTGTGCTTTTTCCTGAAAAAAACTTTTTGCATCTATATAAAGTCTTTTATCTTCAACATCCTTTATTTTGGATAGGACTGTTCTAGTAATAAAATCAGAAGCACTGTCATACCCAGAATCAAGATATAAAGCACCAACGAGTGCCTCATAAGTATTTGCTAATATGTATTGTCTTGCTCTTCCTGTATCTTTTGCTTCACCTCTTGAAAGAAGCAGAAATTCCCCAAAATTAAGTTCGCTAGCTACTTCTGCAAGCATTACAGAATTTACCAAAGCACTGCGAAGAGCCGTTAGTTCCCCTTCCGGTTTTTTTGGATATTTATCAAACAAAAATCTAGTTGCAACTAACTCAAGAACCGCGTCGCCCAAAAATTCTAAACGCTCGTTATGTTCTAAACCACTATTTTTATTCTCATTTAGATATGAGCGATGGGTAAAAGCTTTTTTTAATAAATCTTTATTTTTAAAAGATAAACCGATTTTACTTTCTATTTCTTTAAATTCCATATTTAGGATCAAGCCTTACGCGTTATTGATTAAAGAAACTAATCTTTAATTATTAATGCCTACTGCCTGTCAATTAGTTAATAACTATTTTTTTACTATGTCCTTTGCCGCTAATATGTGTAGAGACTTAGTAATAAGTGGGAGAATATCATCATAAAAGTTAAGGTCAAGTATTTGAGTAAGACCAAACCATTTTGCATCATCTAACCCCCCAGAGTTTCCAAGCCGAAGTTCTTTGTATTCTGCTTCTGCCAAATAATAGGCGACCTGCTTTCTTACTTTGCCATCTTTAGGGTGAGATGCAATATATTCGTTTTCTCCAAGCTTATCCATAACCGAAACAACTTCTGCACCCATTTCTTCCAACACCTTTCTTTTAACAGTATCTTCGTCTTTTTCTCCATCCTGCATATGTCCCTTAGAAAGAGTCCACCTTCCAAAAACATCATGAACAAGACCTAAATAAATAGAACTTCCGTCTCGTGCAAAAACAACAGCTCCAACTAATTTTTCAATGGGCATTTCTTCATAAGGAATTTCAGGTTGTTCTTTTTTACGCTTTGACTGTTCTTCTTTACCTGGTTCACCAAGCTCCTTATATACCGCCCCCAAAACTCCGTTAATAAATTTACCCGATGTTTCCCCTCCAAAACTTTTTGCTAATTCAATTGCTTCATTAATAGCAACTTTTGCAGGAACTTCACCTCTATCAGAAAATAACAACTCATAAAGACCGATACGCAAAACGTTTCGGTCTACATTTGCAATTTTTTGAATTGGCCAATCAGGAGCGGCTTTTTCTATTATTTTATCGAGATCAGAAGACTTCTTAGTAACACCCTCAACGAGTTTTTTCATAAACTCATCATCTCCAGCTCCACTACTAAACTCATCTGTATTTCTCTTAAGAGAATCATTTAAAAGAGAATTCTTTTTGCCGTTGAAATCCCACTCAAAGAGTGTTTGTAAAGCTATTGATCTTGAAAGGTGCCTGTTTGCCATATGATGGCGTGCCCGAGGGCGTGTGAGCTTTTGCTCAAAAAATTAAATTATTCTTTCTTGGTTTTTTTCTTAGCTTTTTTCTCTATCTTGCTTGCGACATTCACAACTTCCTTTCCTTTGTATGTTCCGCAAATTCTACATGCAACATGCTTTAATTTAGGACTCTTGCATTTTTCACACACAACAGCAACAACCGCCTTAAGAGCATGGTGACTCCTTCGGTTTGCCGTATGGGCGCGTGTATGTCTCATTCGTACTACCATAGTAAGGAGAATTATACTCTTATTTTAAGAAATATCAAGATGATATATATTTTACTAATTTCCTCTACTTTCTTTATATTCTGGATTAATACCGCAAGTCGCAGGAGCTGGGGTTTTTCTAGTATTAGGAACTTCTGTTCCATCCGTAGGATCAATCTCAAAACAACTAAACTTGTAAGTTAATTCATCTTCAACACCATCAACTTTCTTAAACTTAGAGGCAATACCTACACTACCGTCATCAGGATTAATGGTTAGTGGAACTATTTGATCAACAACCGTAGAATTTTTTGTATCAATTAACTCACATCTAGTAAACTGATCGTACTGTTCAAACTCCCACTTAAAGTTACAAACTCCTCCACCTACGCTTGCTGGATTTATAAGAGGAGGTTCTACCTTAAATGTTTTTATTTTTACTTCTCCAACCCTAACACCATCCTCAAGAATTGTTCCGGGACCAATTCCTCCCAAAACACCATCGCCCTGCAATGCATTATTTGCACTCGGACATGAACCAGCAGGTATTGGAGAACAAACAGGTGTACCAGAAGAACTACATGATGTTACTCGTCCGCCACACACATTATTAGATGCTGGCACACAAGAGTTACCGACTGTCGGACAATTTGGATCATTTTGAGATATTACAACCGGTGCTGAACAAGAAATTGTAATGTCTGAATCTCTAACCAAAACCCTTTGTATGTTATTTCTCCTTGTCCTAAATCTCTCGTTGTTAGTTTTTACAAAAGCACTAGCACTTTTTATTCCTGTTGTTGTGTAAGTTTTCTGAACAGATGCTGGCGAAGTTACTTCATCTTGTGTTAAATCTGGAGTAGAAGCACCAGAATTATTTTCCAAAAACCATTTTATATCATAAGTATCGGCTTCATAGGCATTTCCACCAGTTGCCTTAACAGTCCACCTCACACTCTCACCAACTTTAGCTGTTGTTTTATCTGGGGAACAAGAAGCTCTTAAAGGTGGTGTATAAATTACTGAGTCAGCATTAGCACACCCTAGCGCCATACTTCCATTAGCATATTGAGAAAAATAACACCTTACAGTACTAGCC
>CAZAOU010000008.1:0-34181 GCA_964487135.1 uncultured Candidatus Saccharibacteria bacterium | reverse complement strand
GGATGTATACGATCCATGATGTCCAACTTTTAAAATATCTGCTTCTAATTCATCTAAATTATTTTTATTAATTGTAAGTAAATGATACTCAACCTTTTTTGTTGCATCCCCCTGAAGCATTACAGAAGTGTTTTTATAGGTAAGTTTTAGAACCATTGAACCATCATTTGATGAAAGCCCCGAAACATCTCCATCTGGAAACAAAACCGAAAGAACAACATTATTTTCTTCATCGAGAACAAACTTTTCACCTCTATGAACCACCCTTTTTTTCACTTGCTTTTCTGTTATTTTTTCTTCCAAAATTTTATACGTATCGGTTTTTGAAATTGTCCCCGACTCCAAAACCAGAAAAGTTTTATACCTATCTAAAAGTGGAATAAATCCACCGATATGATCTTTATCAGGATTAGTAACAACAAACATATCAATTGTCCTATCAAAAAAACTCATTTCACTTTGAAGTTCAGTAATTACTTTTTTATCCGATCCAGCATCAATCAATGCCTCAACACCATTTGGTGATTTTATATAAATAGCATCACCCTGCCCTATATTTAGAAAGGAAACTATAAGTTTTCCGTCATTATTTTTTAAAGAAATTTCTTTAAAACCTAAAGAAATGGAAAAAGTAAAAAGTGCTATAATTGAAAGGTAAAAAATTACTCGTCGCATAACTTAATTATAACTTCAAAAAAATATGGCATTTACTGAGCAAAAATTTAATATTCCTGAAATTGAAGGAATTTCAAAAAAAACAATAGAAGAACACTTAAAACTTTACGCTGGGTATGTAAAAAACGCTAACAGTATTCTTGAAAAAATCGAAGAATACAGGAAAGAGGTAGACAGAAATGCGCTTGCAATAAGTGAATTACAGAGAAGATTTTCTTTTGAATTTGATGGCATGAGAAACCATGAATATTATTTTGAACAACTTGAAGAAGGAAGAAAGAGTGGTGACATGAATGGGGCTATGTATAAACAAGTTGAGAAAGATTTTGGAAGTGTAGAGAAATGGCTTGAAGAATTTAAAGTACTTTGTTTAACAAGAGGAATTGGCTGGGCAATCCTCTATTACGACAAAAAAACAGACAGGATGCTTAACGCTTGGATTGATGAGCAACATTTAGGACACCTAAACGGACTACATTTTATTTATGGAATAGATATGTGGGAACACTCGTATTTAATGGATTACACTCCAGCAGATAAGAAAAAATATGTTGAAAGTTACTTAAATGCAACAAATCAAGAGGTTTGCGAAAAAAGATTTACTGAGGCAAAAAAATAAAAATATTCACTTGGCCCCGTCCGCCTAGGCGGACGGGGCTTTTTGTATATAAAAAATTCGCAGATTTTCTCTGCGATCAGGCGGCAACGGAATAATTGCGCCTACGAAAGAATCTCGCCTCGATCACCTGATCAGATGACCCGTTATTGCCCCAACGACGAAGCATTTGACGAGCTTTCCAAGCAGGAGTCTTAAAAGACCGACGGCCAAGAGTCACTTTTGCAAATTCGACTGAACTCGCCCTTTTTTCCAGATTGTGGAAATCCCGCACCGGAGAAAAACCGGTCACCTCTTCATCTTCCGCAAAGAAGACAACGCCCATGCCTCGATGAATTTTTTCAATTCGCCTCCTTTTTTTCAGGGTTAGAGTAGGGGCCCCATTTTTCATCTCCGCACAAAGTTGTGAGGATGCATGAAACTGAAAACGTTTGTCGGTGCGATGCTCCTTGATCACACCGATTCCATTTTTGGGGTTAAAACAAACGATCTTGCCATAGATCTCGTTTGTATGTGCGGTTGCAGGGATGCGCGCGAACGCAGGTTTTGTTTTCATAAGATCTTTCTGGGGGTACGGGAAAATTTATAATTATTCTACGCCTTACCTGTATCATTCTGCAACCTCGGTAAATATACAAAAAATACAAAACTAATTAACATGTATAGTCCAAAAACACACCAAATTGGTAAAGTAAAATTTATTGAAGCAAAAGAAAAATTTCCTAATTGAGAAACCAATAAAACCCACGAAACCAGAACATGAAGTACTAGTGCGATTGGATACATAATGAATCCAAGAAACCCAAAAATACCAACAATTATTCCTAAAATAGTGATGTAAGAAACAATTGGAATAACCAGTATATTAGTTAGAGGCGCTATTATAGAAATTGCTCCAATTTTATACAAAATAAAAGGTGTTACTAAAATCTCAACAGCAATAGTTTGAGAAATAATTTCTCTGAGCAAAAATTTTTCAGTAATAAAAGAAAAATATTTAAAACAGATTGGTGCTATCCAAATAATTGCAATTGTGGCAAGAAAAGTAAGAATAAAAGATGGATCAAAAATCAGAATGTAAGGATTTTGATATGACATTACTCCAGCCGTAAAAACCAACGCTCTACCCTGTCTAACTTTTCTAAAAAATAATTTTCCCGAAAGAGCAATAAATGCGGTAATACCGGCACGAATAATTGGAGGATCCGCACCGACAATGTAAATAAACAAAACAACAAAAATAGAAGCGGTGACTATTTTTATTCTTAACGAAAAACCTTTCAATATAATTAGTACAAAAGAAATAACTAGCGCCACATTATAGCCAGATAAAACCACAACATGAATAAGTCCAGAATTAATAAATTGTTGTTTTATTTCTTCTGACAAATTTCCCTTTCCTGCAATAGACATCCCCGAAACAATAGTGCTTTCTGGTATCGGTAAAAATTTTTCAATATTAGATTCTATGTATTTTTTAAAAGAAAAAAGTTTTTTAAAAAATAAGTTGCCACCAAAATTATTTTGTCTTTCAATTTTAGCGAAAGGAATTTCAAATATAATTCCATCTTTTTTCTCATAAGAAACATAATCAAAATTACTCTTATCTATATTTTTTATCCTTTGAACTTTTCCTCTGATTAAAACTGCGTCGCCATAACTAAGTGGTAGGCCCGAAGCAAAACTTACCAAAATATTTTCCTTTTTATCAAAAATTTCTCCATCTATATCTTTAACCCTAAAAATCGCTCGCGAGTATTCACCTTTAATTACTGGATCGTCTAATAAAATAGCTCGCACAACAACTTCACTACTTTCAAAATCATTTAGCTTAAGATTTAAAAAATTATTTTCTACAGAGAGCACACGTAAACCACCAAGAGAAACACCTAAAACAAAACTAAAAATTAAAAGAAAATAATACTTCCTAATAAAAAGCCAGATAAACCCAATAGAAATAATTAATGCAAAAAGAAAATATAAAATCCAAAAATTTATGTTAAAAGTTAGAAAAAAAGATATACCAACTAATATTCCTACAATAAAGGAAACTACGCATCGGCTCATTTTTTAGAAAATTCTCTGAAAATATTTTCTTCATCCATCCTAGATAGAGCTTTTTTGAATCTAGCTTTTTTTCCCTTAACACGACCCTCACACTCTGCCCATGTTGAATGAATTTTTACAACACCATCAACTTCGCTTATGTAAGAGTAAGCTTTTTTATTTTTTGAATTTGAAGAACCAAAATTATTAACTGAACTGTCTATCTTTTTAATGGATAGATCATACTTATAGTCTTTCTTTAAACCGGAAAATAAATGTGGGTCAAAACCGTCTGCACACGCAGTGGCAATCTCATCGCACCTTTCATTACCAGAAACACCAGAGTGCCCAGAAACCAACTCAAACGATGCATCTATAATTTGTGAAAAAGCCAACATTTTTTCCCACAGATCTTGATTTAATACACTATCTCCGCTTTTTGTTTTCCACCCATTAGACTGCCAACTATAAACCCAAGACTGCATTCCTTTGGCTACATAAGAAGAATCAGTATATATAACAGCACTTTTAATATTTTTTTGTTTTAAAAAAACAAATGCTTCCAATACAGCAGTAATCTCCATCCTATTATTTGTTGTTTTGGGACTTGATCCTCCTATTTCTTCAACTTTCCACCCCGCTTTACCGGCAGAAAATTCACCATCATCCACCCTCCACATTATTATTGCGCCCCATCCACCCTTTCCAGGATTTCCCCTAGACGATCCATCTGTAAAAACGATTGCTTCTTTTATTTCTTGATTCATGAATTGATTATCTCACATTTTTTTCTAACCACTTTTATATAATATCTACAATTCTTACCCTAACACCTCTACCTAAAAATCCCCTCTCTATATGTCCTACAACTGAAAACATACTTTGTGTTGAAGCTTTTTCAACAATATCCTCAGATGCAAAAAAAGCCATTGCCTCAATATCTTTTCCGGCGTGAGTAAAATTAAATTTAAGATGAAGTTTTTCTTTTCCAAATTTTTGAACTTGTTTAGGAGATACTGACTGAATAATAAAAAGAGGTTTCTCATGTGAAACACCAAAAGGAGCAAGTTTTTCAATTTCTAAAAGAAATTCTTTTGTAACATCAGCCGGCAAAATAGATTTATCTACTGAAACAAAAGATGCATTATCTTTCTCTCCATCAAAAGCTTGTGTCAAAGCATCTTCTAACAAATGTATGGATTCGTAAGAAACAGAAAACCCTCCTGCGCCGTGGTGTCCTCCGTATTCAATAAAAATACCTTTTGAAACCGACTTCATTATTTCAACAACACTGGCTCCAGCAGAACGACAAGAGCCCTTGAGACACAACCCTCCCTCTTCTTTTCCCCATAAAAACACTGGTTTTCCTTCTTCATCGGCAATTTTGCTAGCGACAGTTCCTAAAAGAGATGGTTTCCAGTCTGGACTACCAAGAACAATAACCGAAACATCTGTTTTATTTTTTTCTAGGAGAAATTTTTTTACTTCTCTGGCAAGCACGGCACTTTGTACTTTTCTTTTTTTATTTAACTCTTCCAACTTTTTAGCATAAAAAATTGCTTCATCTGTTTTTTTTGTAGACAAAAGAGCAAAAGCATCATATGCATTTCCCATTCTCGATGCTGCGTTTATTCGAGGTGTTATCATAAAACCAACATCATCCTCAGAAAGACTTTCTTGTGAAATTCTTAAAAGTCCAAGCAATGCCTTTAGACCCTTTCTCCTACTTTTTCTCAAAACCACCAAACCAAAATAAGCTAAAATTCTATTTTCTCCTGTAAGTGGCACCATATCAGATAGAGTTGCAATACCAACAAGATCAAGAAGCCATTTTTCAAAACCAACCCTAACATTAAGACGATTTTTTGAGAGTAACGCACAAACTAATTTCCACGCCACAGCCGCACCACAAAGCATTTTCTCCGGATATTCTGGAGAAATTTTAGGATTAATTATTGCGTATGCTTTTGGTAGATTTTCTGATGGTTCGTGATGATCGGTTACAATAACATCAATATTAATTTGAGACGCATATTCTATTTCTTCAATATTATTTATTCCACAATCAACTGTGATAATTAAAGAAACACCATCATCTTTTAGTTTTTGTATTGCATCTTTTTTTAGACCAAATCCTTCATAACCTCTGTTAGGAATATAAACAACAACATTTTCGTAATTTATTTCTTTAAAATAATCATGCAAAACAACGGCACCAGGAATTCCATCGGCATCGTAATCAGCATAAATTGCTATTTTTTCTTTTTTATCAACGGCTTCAAATATTCTATCAACCGCTTTTTGCATGTCAGAAAGTAATAATGGATTACCTAATCCATTATCAAAAGATGGCGACAAAAAATCTTGCTTGTCATCATCAGAAATAACCCCCCTATCATTAAGTAGTGCATCAATAAAATTTTCCAAAGGTATATCGGCTAATGATTCTTTAACCTTATATTTGTTCATATTTATCCATTATGCCATAATTTTGTGTATGAAAGATTGTATATTTTGCAAAATCATATCTGGAGAAATCCCAACACACCACAAACTATATGAGGATGATGAAACTTTGTCTTTTCTTGATGTTTCGCCAAATAATCCAGGACACGCTCTAGTCATTTCAAAAGATCATTTTGAGAATATCTATTCAACTCCTCCAGAAGCTTTTGCTCGTATGGCAATAACAGCACAAAAAATAGCATTGGCTGTAAAAAAAGGAGTAGAAGCAGATGGAATAAATTTAATAATGAATAATGAGCCGGCTGGAGGACAAGTAGTTTTTCATTCACATATTCATATAATTCCTAGAAAAGAAAATGACGGTTTCATGTTCTGGCCTCAAGGAAAATATCAAGATGGAGAAGCCGAAATTGTCGCAGAAAAAATAAAAGAAAGTCTTCAAGACTAATTTCCAAACAATCTTGAAAACCAGTTTCCTTTTGAAACAATAGAATTTTTGTTTTGTTTCAAAACTTCAATACCGGGCAGTGTGCCTACTGAAAGAAATTCGAGCATCGCTCCACCTCCCGTTGAAACAAAAGAAAATGAGTCAAAAAGACCTAATTCTTTTATGGCAGATAAAGTATCACCTCCACCAACAATTGTTGTGGCTGTAGATTTTGAAAGCATTTTTGCAACCGCCTGTGTTCCTTGTTTTTCTCCACCTTCAAAATATCCCATTGGCCCATTCCAAACAATAAATTCAGCACTTTCTACAGCGTGTGACAAAAGTTTTTCGCTTTTAGGACCTATATCCCAGATTCTCTCACCTATAGAAATTTCATTTGGTTTTTTTACATATTTTATTCCTTTGTGTTGAGTTCTGACATCTATTGGAAGGATTATTTTTTCATTTTCATTACTTTCAGAAAAGATTTTTGGAATTTGTACATTAGATACCAAAGATTCGCCAACAAAATAACCTTTGGCCTTAAAAAAATCGTTAGCCAAAGCACCTCCGATAAATATATGATCTGCCTCACTCCAAAATCTTTGTATCATGGGAAGTTTTGTTTCTGCTTTTGCTCCACCAAGAATAAGAAGAAATGGATGATCGGGTGTAAAAACTTTGGATAATTCAGAAACTTCTTTGAAAAGCAATAATCCACCATATGAAGGAATTTTTTGAGCAACACCAACAATAGAAGCGTGCTCTCTGTGAGAAGCTGAAAAGGCATCATTAACATAAATATCGGCAAGTGACGCTAAGTATTTAGCAAAATCATCATTATTAGATTCTTCCCCCTCTGATGAACGAAGATTTTCCAAAATTAAAATATCACCATCTTTCATACTAGAAATTTCTTTTTTTAAAGAAATTGAAAATAAATCTTTAACAAAACGAATTAGGGGAAATTTTGGAGTTAAATATTTTGCAACCACCTCAAGACTGTCTGTTTTTTTCCCAAGATGAGAAATAATTATTATTTTTGCGCCTAAATTTTTTAAAAAGTCTATAGTTGGCAAAGACTGTTCAATCCTAAAAGTATCTGTAATTATCCCTCTTTCAATTGGAACATTAAAATCTAGTCTGAGTAAAACTTTTTTGCCTTTTATATTTTTACAATCTTTTATCCAAGGAATATTCATGATGCCAAATTTACTATCTTACCGAAATTTTTTGGATCTAAGCTTGCACGGCCAACCAAAAGACCTTGAACCTTTCCTTCTTGGACAATACTTTTTGCATTATTTTCATCGATTGAACCACCATAAAGGATAGGGATCTTTGCTCCCATATTTTTTCCAAATAATTCTAATAGTGTCCTCCTTATAAAAATAACGGTTTCGTATAGTGTTTCTGGATCAATAGCTCCTTTAGATTTTTCACCTATTGCCCAAAGTGGCTCATAGGCAATAATTATATTTTTTGCCTTTTCTCTAGAAACCATCTTGAGAGAATTAACAATACTTTCACGCAAGACCGCAAAAAAATCGCCGTTGGAATCTCTATTATTTTCTCCAACACACAAGATTACGTTTAACTTTGCCTGTAACGCTTTTAATACCTTATTTGAAACAATAGAATCTGTCTCCCCTAAAGACCTTCTTTCAGAATGCCCAACTATGCAGTAAGAGACACCGATTGAGGACAACATCTTTCCATCAACTTCACCAGTAAATGGACCCTCATCTTCTGATGAAATATTTTGTGCGCCTATCAATACTTTTGATTTGTTTCCAATAGCAAAAGACACCAAAAAAGGAAAAGGTGGACAAATTACTACCTTATAAGATTTGCTTCGAGGAAGGAATTTTTTAATATCAGAAAAAAGTTTTAGAGCATCCTTGAAAGAATCGGGGTGCATTTTCCAATTAGCAACAATTAAAGGTTTAGCCATACCAGAATATTGTATCTAAATAAGATATATTTGACTATGGAAAAATTTCCCGCCAAGAATCAACAGTCCAAGATCCCATAGGGCCGTTTACAAAATCCAAATCAGTAAGACCACTTTCATATTCAAGTTCAGCTGAGCCAGACATCAACATCTTTTTTCCAACTACAGATTTTGCCTTTCCACTTCCAGATATACTTACCTGTCCGTAAGGAGCAACCAAAACAACAGAACCAGCACTACCTGAAATATTGATGGCAGGATTTCCAGAACAGCTACCTGAAAAAGGACACTGACTCGTCGTAACAATCACTATATAACTACCGTTAGTTCCTGAACCCATAGCAGCACCACTACCTCCAACATCAACCTTCCCATCTACAACAACATAACCATCACTAACACCTAAATTAGGAGCCAACTGAAACTTAGAAGATCCTCCAATAGTTAAATTTCCAACAATCCAAGCAACATTTTTCATGAATGTATCAGAATTTATTGTTGCTGAAGATCCAACTTTTAAATATCCAAATGTAACCTCGGAACTACCTCCAGTTGAAAAAGTTCCATCAACTTGGATATTTCCAAGAGATACTTCGCAACTGCTTCCAAAACTAATGTTTCCAGTTACATAAATATCACCGAAAGATGAATCGTGACTATCATCACAATTTACACTTAAATTTCCAACCACTTTTTTCAAAGTTGATGTTGTTGTTCCACTAGAACCAATCGTTAAATTTCCATTATATGTCCATCCACCAGAAATGGTTCCGATTCCATTTGTCACAGCATCTTTCCATTCTGTTATATTTGCATCAGAAACAGGAAAAGCTACAGGCGAAGGATCTCCGCGTGAAGTATCACATGCTTGAAGATTGGAATTTTTATAAATATGCTCTCCTGTCTGACAATAAGCCTTATCTTCAATATTTATATAATCAACATCATGAGCCCATGCAGTACCCACCCCACTTGAACCAATTTTTAAACGATTATATTGACTCTCTCCATAAATTCTACCTATAGAACCTCCGACATATAAATCAAAAAATGCATCTAATGTTGATGGCGAAGTTGCATTCCATGTTCCTCCGTTAGAACTTGCCCATGCACCTGTTTTGGCAACACCATTGCTATAGGTATTATCAAGAGCTCCGATAACAAAATAATTGGTAGTTGAATTTGTTGCATCTATTACAAGCCAATACTGAGTAGATAAGGAAAGTGCAACAGAAGAATCTAGCAACACTTCAACGTATCCATAAGAAGTTGAGACAAGGTTTGCCGACAATGTTCCTTGGGCGAGAGTTGTTTTTGATGGTTTGCCCCCATTATCGCTAGTAATTCTTAAAGTAACATTGCTTGGAGAACCAACTTTTTTTATATAAAAACGAGCGCCCACAACCGAAGTAGTTGTTCCCACCTTAAAACCTTGTGCAAAATCTTGGACCGAGGACGAATTGGCAAAAGTTATGTTGTTAGTTGGAGTACCACTACCATTTGATTGATCGATGGTTGGATCAGAAGCGTTAGAAGCTGTAGCGGAACCCGTTATTTCACAGCTAGAACATCCACTTATTGGTCCATTTGAATAAACACTACCTTTTATTTTTGAACTACCCGTCATGGTAACCCCCCCATTACCCACCTGTAACCCATAACTAAAAGATGCTCCACTACTTTGAGAAAAAATACTTCTATTCGATCTAAACAAATCATTTGTTTCACCGGTGGTAGAAATTTGTTTACCTCCAGATGTATCTGTCACCTGTCCAGTTGCCACAACATCACCCTGAAATGGCAAAGAAATAGTAGCCGGAAGAGTTTTTCCTTTATTTAATCTATAAAAAGCATCGTCATTCACTGCTTCAGAAGCCGTATGACTTTTTTTGGAACGAAGAAAATCTTGTGAACTTTTTATTTGATTACCGACCGGAAGAGTCGCTCCTCCAAGAAGAGTTCCTGTAACAATCAAAAAAAACAGTACTGCCGAGATAACTATTTGCCCTTTTTGTTTGGAATGTTTATTCATAAGATCCTCTTAAAATAACTGAATCATAAAACTTATGTGTACCCGTTGATGTTGAAGATATTGTCATTTCAATTCTGATAATCTGTGAAACGGATGTTGAAGTTGAAGTAAAAGACAAATCTGAAACCTTTGCTCCAGAGAGAGAAAGTGGACCTAACTGACTACCATTTTCCGACACATATATTTTATTATCTGATGGAGATAAAGAAAAAGATATTGTTTGTGCACTTCCGGCATCATCTTTTCCTGTAAGAGAAAGTAATCCAGACGATGTAACGGCGGTTTCGGCATTTCTTACTTCACGAACTATTCTATCCATTACACTAATTGCAGAATTTTCAACTTTTCTAACAGTTTTTATTTTATTATAAGTTTTTATGAGCGTACCCAATCCCGCAGTAATGGAAGAAACCATTAAAGCCAAAAGACCAACATAAATTATTGTTTCAATTATTGAATTTCCTTTCTTTTTAATCATGTTAATTACTGAAAACATTAAATAGATATGTTTCTAAGGTTTTTGTTGTGGTTGCATTACCTTCACGCCACGCAACAGATATGGTTATTTTTTTGCTTCCAGTATCCAAAGTGCCCCCAGAAGACACCACGGAATAATTTGAATCTCTATAAACATCTGACAAGACAAAACTTCGATCAAACTTGTTATCGATAAGCAGAACAGTTGTGGTGGCAGTCCACGTAGCTGTAGAAGTAGCAAATCGGTAAGTTGTTCCTGAGGATATGGGAGAAATATATGTAGTCCATGATGCATCTCTCATGAGACGAAGCTCCTCTGCTCCCTGTTCAAGAAGAAGTGCTGCCTTAATTGAATTTGTATTTCTTAACGCGAAGCTTTGAATTAGTCCAAAAGATGCAAAAAGCGTAACAGTTGCAATAGAAATAATAGATGCCGCTATTACAACTTCTACCAAACTGACTCCTTTTTTAAAAGAAAAATTTTTTTTCACTTTTTGTAAATTATTCAACCAAACCAGAAGCGAAAACGGTAATGGTTTTATTTTGACCTCCAAAACTTACAGTGATTGTTCCTGTTGCACTTGGCTTACCAGTAAGAGTATTAAAATAAAGACTTGTTGTAGCGTTGGTAAATGATAAACCGGAAACAATTCCTTTAGATAAATTATACACCGCTTCTCTATTTGAAGAGCTTATAGTTGTTCCCTGAAACACAATAACAGTAGATGACGCCACAATAACGCCATGGGCTGACGCGCCGTCTCCTTGAATTGCAAGAGCTCTCGCTTTCTCAAAAGACGAAATTATTTTTGTAACATCAGCATCTAAAGATTCTCTATTAGATAATGAAGAAAAAACACCGATCCCTAAAGCGGAAATTATAGCGATAATAGCCACCGAAATAATTAATTCTGGAAAAGTAACACCTTTTTGATTTATTTTTTTCATCTATTATTAAATTGTGTTCAAAACAGAATACATTGGTGTAATCATTGAAACCGCAAAAAAACCTACCCCCAAACCTATTACCACCATCAAAAACGGCTCAACAACCTGAGACATATCTTTAGTCTTTTGTTCCACTTCATTTTCATAATATTCTGCCGTTTGCTTAAACATTTCTGGTAAATTACCTGTTTCCTCTCCCACGCTCGCCATTTCAGAAACAAATGGAGGATATAAATCTTGATGTTTTTCAAAAATTGATGACATTGGCTCACCTTTTTGAATAACATTCGCCACCTCTCCAACCACATCTTTATAAAAAGAATTTTGTAAAACATCGCGAGTTATTTCAGCCGCTTTAACCACCTCTACACCTGAAGAAATTAATGAAGCAAGCGTTCGAGTTGTTCTAGCTGCATTAGTTTCTTTTATTAGTGGACCAACAACTGGAATTTTTAAAATAAAATTGTCAAAAAATCTTTTTCCTTGTGGAGTTTTTAATAATGAACTAACCGCTGCAATGGCACCAACAAGCAACACAATAGCCAAAACATAGTGATTTTTTATAAAATCACTTGTGCCAATTACTAACCTAGTAGAAAAAGGAAGTTCAACATTAAGATCTGAAAATGTTTTTGTTAATCCCGGCACAACCAAAACCAACATCAAAATAGCGATACCGATCATCACCAATATAACTATTGCGGGATATATAAGAGCTCCCCTAACTTTTCTAATAAGAGCATATGTCTTTTCCATTTGACTTGATACTAATTGCAGAGATTCTGCCAAAGACCCCCCTTCCTCTCCGGCTCTCACCATAGCAATAAAAAGAGAATTAAACGCGTCTGGAAATTTTTCCATTCCTTCGTGCAAGGTTTTTCCCTGTGCCACAGAAGACTGCAGATCACGAAGTAGAGATTTTATTTTCTCTTTCTTAGCTTGTTTTTCCATAACCTGTAAAGCTCTCGATAAAGCAAGTCCAGCTTTTAGCATTGAACCTAAATTATGAGCAAAAATAATTTTTTCATGAAAATTAATTTTGTTACCAAAAAAAGGTATGGAAAGAGCGGTATGACCCTCGTTCTCTGATATATCAATAGGAGTAAAATTTTCTTTTTTTAATTGTTCATATAGAGCAAATTTGTCATCCGCCTCAAAAACACCTTGAGCATCGTGGCCATCGAATGTCTTATAAGAGACTTTATAGTGCATAAAATAAAAATTTACTCTGCAATTACCCTCAAGACTTCTTCAATTGTAGTAAGTCCTTTCACAGCTTTTACAATTCCATCTTCAATCATAGTAAGCATTCCTTCTTTTTTTGCTTGCGTTTCAACCTCTGCGGCAGTTGCCCCCTTCATAATTAGCTCTCTGATAGAAGGAGTGACTTTCAAAACTTCATGAATACCGATTCGTGAATGAAAACCGTCCGCATATTCTTTTGAAGGATTTGGCTTCCAAAAAGGAACATCATCCCAAGTTGCTTTTGGTGGAACAATTTTTTCTTGTTTCAAAACTTCTAAAATTCTATCCAGATCTAGTTTTTTCTTTAAATCTGTAATTTCTGCTTTTGAAAGTGTAAATTTTTCTTTTGGTTTTTCTAATCTTCTAACCAATCTTTGTCCAATAACAATCTGAAGAGTTGAGACAAGGAGAAATGGTTCCGCACCCATATCAAGAAGTCTAGGAAGTGCTCCGGCTGCAGAGTTTGTATGTAAAGTTGAAAGAACCAAGTGACCAGTAAGAGAAGCGTTTATAGCAAGAGAAGCGGTTTCATTATCTCTAATTTCACCAACCATAATAATATCTGGGTCTTGTCTAACCAAAGATCTGAGTCCCGATACGAAAGTAAATCCAATTTCTGGTTTTACTTGGGTTTGATTAATCCTCTTCATTTGATATTCAATAGGATCTTCAATTGTTGAAATATTTACATCGGGTGTATTTAAAATATCCAAAAGAGTATAGAGAGTAGTGGTTTTTCCAGAACCGGTTGGACCAGTTGTCAAAATCATTCCAGTGGTAAGTTTTAAGGCATCATGAATTTTTTCCAAACCTTCTCCAAAAAATCCGAGACCTTCAAGAGTAAAACCGGAAGCATTTTCACGCAAAAGTCGCATTACTGTTTTTTCACCAAAATATGTTGGCAAAAGTGAAACTCTAAAAGATACTTTTTCTCCATCAAGATCAACTTTAAATCGTCCATCCTGAGGAAGTCTTTTTTCATCCAGTTTTAAATTTGAAAGAACCTTTATACGCGCAGTAATTCCTGCTCCAGCGTTTTTTGGCAAAATCATCGCATCATGTAGAAGACCATCTATTCGATAACGCACCACAACCTCTGTTTCGTATGGCTCAATATGAATATCCGAAGCACTCTGAAGAATTGCGTGCTTTATGAGTGCATCTACAATTCGGACCACAGGCAACTCCTCCGCCATTTTTTTCAAATCTTCTGCACCACCCTCTTCTATTTTTCCATCAGCAATAGATGTGAGTGTAGCTGATTCATTTTTTATAATATCGCCGAAGTCGGCCTTTAGACTTTTTTGGTATTGCAAAATTACCGCTTTTATAGACTCAGCATCTGTTAGTCTTGGCAAAATTCTTAATCCGGTTTTCTTTTTTATAAAATCAATAGCCGAGAGATCTGCCGTATCAAGCATGGCAACCTCTAAACCTTCTTCAGTTTTTTTAAAAGCAATAGCATTATGCTTTCTAGCAATAGGCTCAGGAATGAGAGACAAAATATTAAAATCTATTTTGAGTGTTTTTAGATCAACAAAAGGAATACCTAAAACATACGCCTGAATCCGACGCAAATCATCTGGAGAAATCTTTCCCAAACGAACAAGCACATCTCCAAGATCTTCAGATTTTTCATCTGCCTCTTGTTTTGCACTTGTCACATCAGACTTGGTAACTAACCCAGAGTCTAAAATAAATTTCTCTAATTGTTCTTTGTTGATGAGCATTTAATTACAAAGAAATTATACCAAGAAAACATATGCTCGGAAACTTTTTATACACAAAAAAACCGCTCCTCACGGGGTGGTTTAAAATATTATTTTTTTACACAATAAGTTAGTACAACATACGGGTCCATAATGTTTACAGGCGCCTGTGAACCTATACCATTACTCGAGTAGAAAGTTCCTGTTCTTCCAGAACCTGGTCCATACAAAACCTTTCCATCAGAACCGTTTTCAGCTCTTGTATTTTGACTTTTTGGAATAGTGGTATCAAGAGAGAAATTGGGAATATGTGCCTTTTGCAATGTCACTTGCTTATTTCCACCAGGAGGAGAAGCCAAAGTATACCCAGCACCAGCACCGATGATATTTCTACCAGCTAAATTTGGCAAAGACGAATCAGTGCCATCAAGTGGGTACCACCCTGCTTCCGTTGGACATTGTGATAAATTAAATGCCATAACTGCTCCATTCGGAATAACTCTCCCATCACGACTAAGTTGATCAAAATCTAAACAATCTCCTCTGAAATTACAAAATTTATTGGCAACAATATCTTTCTCTACCGCTAAACCAGGGTTCACGTTTGCAGGAAAAGATGTAGGAGCTGTCTTATTCTCCCAACCCATATATGTAAGTAGCTGAACGCGTAGCGCCTCTACCTGAAGTGCTCCACTTTTTGCTTGAAAGTCACGTCCAATGTTAATAGGTGCAAATACATTATTTTCTGGAGGTCTGAGACCATAAGGTGGCTCCCAATTATTTGCTGCAAAAGCAAAAGGTGAGGCTACTGTTATAACCGCAAGAAAGACTATTGCTGTTAGAGACTGTAATAGAATTTTTTTATTCATAATATGAAGCTATACTAATAATTTTATCGTAATTTTGCTAATTCTTCCAACATCTTATTTTTATCATCCATAGATAAATCCACCTGAACTGGTTTAATTATTTCTTTAACAACAGGATTTTTTATCACATCAGGTGTCACCACTGATACTCTGTGAGAGAAAAAAAAGTAAAAAACAATAGATATAACAACTATTATAAAAACTATAAGAGATATTTTTTTATTTAGTGACATAATTATTTAACTTCTTTAAAATTAGGATTAAACTGACACGTTGCTTTGGCGTGGCTAGTATTTTCTGGAGAATCAGCTTGCCAACAAAACATCTCATTAGTTAATGAATTTCCATTACTAGAATACAACCTTCTTGTATAACTACCAGACCTATTAGCTGGATCAGTAAAATCTCCAAATGAATCTGCAAATTTTATAGTCCTACCGTTCTCTGTTATTTGACACTTTGAGTCTGAATTTAATGCCTCACCTCCGTCCTTTACTCTCCATTCAAACTTACACTCAGTAAAAGCTGTTTCATCATCGGATTTATTCACTATAGAAGGTTTAGCCACGAAACTTGCAATCTCAATTCCCGCAAGAGAAATACCGCAATCATCGGCATTTCTGGGCCCAATATAACTAGTTGTACTTAATAAAGATTTTTCTCCAGAATTATTTGCTGCTACAACCCCATAACAATAATCTTGATTATTGTTAGCTCGGTGTGTTATTAGAGTTCCACCACTTACAATACAAGTTGGCTTAGTACAATATTGATCATCATCTACAAGAAGAGTTTTAAAATCGGGTGTGCAAGAACCGTTTTTTGTATATAGAAAATATTTTGTTGCTCCTACCACTGGACTAAAAGAAATTGAATTAACTGGCCCAACACTATCGCAGGTCGACTCACGAACTTCAACATTTTGAGGTGCATTTAACAGAAACTGCGGACCAAGAACCGCGTAAGCCATCTCTCCTGGAAATATGTTGTTATTAAAACTTATATACCCTGGTGCATCCACACTTTTTGCCCAACCAGAAAATTGTTGACTTACAGGATCATATGAAATCTGGACATCTGGACGACTATAATCTAATGCGAGTAAACTATTACTAACATCTCCTCCTATCGTATATAAAAATCTAGCCCAACCATATACTGGTAAGCTTTGACTTCCAGTTTTTGATGGCATAACAGTCTGACAAAGAGTAGCGTCACTAATGGTCCCTTGTGTATTTGTCCAAGGGTTACTGTATATTATTCCCATAGCATTTTTACAACTTGCTAGTTTGGTGTCTTCTCCTGAACCATATTCTGCTTGCGGGCCAAACTTGAGCCAACCAACATTAGGAGACCAAGCATATCCTTTAAGAATCCAGCCATTTCCGTCGGGAGTTTCAGCAGCATCAACTCCATACTTAATAGTATTAACTGGTTGATCTTTAGAATTAAAGCTAATAAATCCAATGTCACTAGACCAAGCCCAACCAGATAGATCATTTGTAAAATCGTTATCCATACCCCCAGACTCAAAACCAAGATTTGACTCTCCGACATCAATATTCACCTCTGTTCTTAATGTTTCCGGTGGTGTTGCTTGCATACACTTATTAATATCATTAGAAGTATTAGCAATTATTTTATAAGTTGATCTAATTCCTGATTCAGGAAACATTGCTAACAAATTTGAACCTGAAAAAGTAACCGAGCTAGAATTCGGACTAATATTTCCAATTAACTTACATTGATTACTTCCAAGTTTAGAGAAAAGATACACTGGTTTTGTATTTTCAATTCTCTTCAAGTACACGCTTACACTCCTTGGATCCTTTTTATTCCATGAATCTTTTGGAGAAAGTTCTAACGATAATGCAGATAAAATATCAACCAGACTAAAAGAAGAACTAGAAACTGCAGGCAGACCAAAACAAGTAGGTCCAGCATTTATAAATACTTCATACTCACCTGTCCCACTTGGAGGAACTGGGGCAAGATTTATATCTGGAACATCAAAAATATCACCAGAAAATCCTCCTGTTGAAGTAAGATCATAGAAGTTAGTATCTCCAATTTTTCTCAAACAAATTTTCAAGGGAAGGTCGAATTTTGTATTGTCGTACTTATTCTTCCTATCTATCTTTATACTTTGGGGCAACCCGTCACTTTTATTCCAATATTTTAAAGGGTTAATACTCACTTCAGCAGGTAAAACTGAGATAATATCAACTGGATAAACAGCGTTCGCGTAATCCTCATTATTTAACCAATCACTGGATGAAAAGAAATCGCAACCCAACTTACCCCTACCTGTTCCTGCTAGAGGATTAGTTGTTACAAATAGTTTATAAGAATCAGGAGTTATTGAAGATAAATCTCTATCTGCTCGAGACAAACTCTCAGAAGTAACATCTGGAAATTGAATGTAACCGGTAGAATTCTCATCATCTTTTTTTAGACATAAAAACATGGTACCGGACGCATTTGTTCTTTCAAGAGAAATATTTTGATCTATACCGTCAGCAATATTCCAATTAGACGGTTGAGAAGAAATATCAATACGAGAATCAACTATATCTACTTTTGTTTCAGCAAAAACAGCAGTATTGTCGACGCAATTGGATTCTTTATTACTTACACGAAGCGTATATTTAGTCTTAATAGTTCCAGCGGGTATTAAGGTCTTTAAATCCAAATCAGAAATTTCAAAAGTTTCCTCACTTAGACCACTCTCATCCGCATCTGCAATAATTTTTTTACTAAAAGTACCAACATAATTTGAGCCCTTATATAAACAAACAGACAAATTACCAACCACATAAGATCTATCAACAATTATTGTCTGACTATTTTCATTTGAAATATTCCAAAGTGTAGATGGATTTGCTGTTACCTTTAGTGAAGGGTTTTCACCAGTAACAATAAAAGAATTACTTTTAACTACTGCCTTTGCATTAGGATAGGGACATTTTGAGGTAGTTCCAGGATCACCCTCTATCTCAAAAGCAACAAGGCTATATTTTCCGTCGGCTAATTTATAACTTCCCGTTGTTATATCAGCGTCCGACAAAGTTATTTTATTATTACCTTCAATAACACCCAATTTGACATATTTACTTCCCGTTAATGCACAAACCAAAACATTTCCCATGTAAGCATTATTAGGAGTAAGCGGTGCATCTCCTCTAATAATTTTTACTTCTTGATTTATTCCATCCTTCTTGTTCCAGTAAACAGGTGTCACAACATTAAGTGACTCACGAATATTTATAGATGTATCAGTCCAAATAACATTTGCATCAGACTTACTATCCTTACAAACAACAGTTGGATCATTCCCAGTAGCAGTAGTAACAGTAATTTTGTGGTTGCCATTTGATAGAGTCGATATAATGCTGTCAGTTATTGTCGTTGTACTAGTTTTTGTTGGTGTTGTTACTGCAGGAATAGTTTTAATAATGTTGTATATTTCATTATTAACCAAAACACCGTTCTCGTCTAAATCTTCAGAAAAAGATTGTGCACAAACTTTTAATGCCGCCTTTGTTCCTGCTCTTTTTATGACAAGAAGTTGATTTTGGTTATCCGCTTTATCCCAATCAGTAAGAGGACTAGGAACTCCGTTCTCACCCGTTGGAGTAACAGAAAATTCTTGTGCTATAAGAGTAAATGAGTTGGTGCTTACTTTTCGCGTAACACTACTACTTGCAGGCGTCGCACAATCTGAACCCGTTGTCACAACAATTTTATAATCCTTATTTATTGGATAAGTTAAAAGACTAACATTATCACCGAGATTATAATATGTTACTGGACCAGAAGTTGAGACTAAACACACCTTTAACTGCTTTGCTGTTCCACTCGAATCAGTATCATTTCTTAAAACAGAAACAACCTGTTTAACTTCATCTAGTCTATTCCAATCATCTATTGGCTCTACAATAGAAAAAGAAGAAAATATTTTTATAGACGCAGTACTAACACCTCGTATAAAACTATCCAATGGTGAACAATTAGATGGGTGTCTTGTTACAATAATTTTATAGTCACCATAGTCTGATACCTTAGTTGAAAGAGTCGCGTCATCAATGGAGAAAGTTGTTCCGGTGTTAGTTGTAGAACCTAATACAATATATTTTGCTGGATCAGAATTGGATTCATCACCAACTTTTGCCAAACACACAGACAGTGCACCTGAAGAATAGTTTTCTCTAGTTATTGAAACAGTTTGAATGGCTGTATCATTTTTATCCCAAAAATTATTATTAGTACCAATTGTTAATTTTGGGACAATTACATTAAAAGGTGCGCTGGTTCCTGTAATAAACGATGAGCTTGTGTCGTTACAACTATTTCCTGTGGTTGCAAATAATTTATACGAACCACTTTGACTTATTGAGACAAGAGTAGAGTCAATATCTAAAACTTCTAAAGTTCGTGCTGAGGTGGTAGAAGCAATTTTTGCACCGTTTCCTAAAGGTTTATTAAAACCACCAACCTCCGACTGAAGACAAACCAAAACATCAGAATATATTTCTGTTTTTGTAATAGTAACAACTTGATTAGCACTTATTCCATCAAGAGTATTCCAAGAAGAAGACGGTTTACTGACTGTAATAACTGGAGGAATATCAATAATTGAAATAGGAATTGTTGTACTAGCAACAGATTGCTTACAATTATTTAAATCAGAAGTTGCAAGAGCAATCATACTGTAATTTCCTGTTGCCAATGTACTTATATTAGGAGAAGTATTTTTATCAAAAATAGAAGCATTAACAGTAAACGGATCTGGACTTGAGGCTGTTGCTGAAAAATCTGCAAGCTTTGAATAAACTGTTCCTTTTTTCATACACACTAAAACTGGTCCTGTGTAATGAGTCTTTTTTATAGAAAAATTTTGATTTATATTGTCACTTTTATTCCAATTTTGGGAATTGTCTTCAAGAAAAAGGGAGGAATAAATTTCAATATTTTTGCTTACTTGAAAATCAGCGCTGGAAGGATCAAGACTTTTTTTGGCAACAGATCTAGTAATACTATTTGAAATTTTTGAGCAATTAGTATCCGTAGAAACAACAATTTTGTAATTTCCGGAAGAAAGAGTATTAATTGAGCTATCTGTAATTGTTCCGTTATTACTTGAAGCAGTAATTGAACCGATTCTAGAACAAACATCTGTTGAACTAGCAAAAATATAAAGGGCTTTATTGTTTAGATCTGTCCTCGCAACTGAAATAGTTTTAGGTAAACCATCAATAAAATTCCAAGAGTCCGGAGAAAAAGTTTGAACATCTACTTTTCTTTCAACAATAGAAAATGTATCACTTTCTTTATAAAAACCTTGTGGTGAAGAATCACAATTGCCATTATCAGCACCAACAGCTTTAAAAATCAATTTGTATGAACCTTTTGCTAGACTACTTCCAAAATTAAATAAGTTAACATTAACCGAACCATCAAGATTAGAAATATCAATTGCCCCTAAATGAACTGGAGGGGGCGGATTTGCAACTGTTGATTTGATGCACACCTGAAGAGTATCACTAACATCGTTGCGATTAATTTTTATATTTTGTGTAGTGTAATTTCCAGAAATATCACGAGCAAAAATATTCCAAGATGATGTTGAAATTGGTTCATCAATAGTTATTCCACTAAATACTTTTATGTTTTTTATATCGGCATAAAAAGTTGGTATTGCAGAACCATAATTACAACTGGAAACACCTGATACCACAATCAAAGTATTTGTAGACGAAGCAGACGGAAGCACTGAATCTAAAACATCAATATTAACTGTCGAATTATTATTAGCTGATGCTCCTTGTGATTTTAAAAGAATACTATTATTAGTGAAATTATCTTTAAGACAGAGAAGAAAAGCTGACTTTGTTCCTGTTCTAGTAATAGTAGCAACCTGCTTAACCCCATCAGCCTTATCCCACCATGAAGACGGCGACGCACTAATTGATATGCTTGCAGCTTCTACAATGGAAGGTGTTCCAAATAGAAAAACAACAAAAAACAAAGTAAATAGAAAAAAAGTTCTTTTCATTTGAAAATGATTGAAAGAATTCAACCACTAAATTTTATCACTAAAGCCACATAATCTAAAAAGAGAATGTGGATATGTTTATTTTTTTATTTCTTTAGCGAAGGAAATATGTTTGCGAGAGACTAGCGAGCCTGACTGAGGCGAGCTCGAGGAATTTTTCAGTAGAAAAATATCCGTACTCTTGCAAACATATTTCCTGAAGCGTCTATTTGACTTTTACACCAAAATAAGATATTATTACCGACACGAAAGTTCGCCCTCGAGGCGGGCTTGTTTTTTTAAAAGCCAGTTGGTCTTGTATCTTTCTATACACTATCAACCACTAAACTAAAACCAATCATGATAGACCTAAAAGTAATACACTCTGTTTTGGGACAACTTGAAGAAGAAAGAGGTATACCGAAAGAAAAAATTCTAGAAGCAATAGAAACGTCTCTCGCAACAGCATATAAAAAAGAATACGGAAAAAAAGGCCAAATAATAAGGGCACATTTTGATATTAACTCAGGAAAAACCGACTTTTACCAAGTAAAAATTGTTGTTGATAAAAATGATGTAATTATGGAAGATGAGGATGTAAAAGACGAGGACACAAGAGCATTTTACAACCCTGAACACCATATATTTATAGATGATGCTCAAAAAATCAAAAAAGGGTCAAAAGTAGATGACGAAATAATATTTCCACTAGAACCAAAAGACGATTTCGGCCGAATTGCCGCTCAAACAGCTAAACAAGTAATCATTCAGAAGATAAGAGAGGCAGAAAAAGTGTCTGTTTTTGGTGAATTTGGTCAAAAAGAGAATACTATCGTCTCTGGAACAGTCCAGAGAGTAGAACGAGGTAATATTTTCTTTGATATGGGCCGTGCTTCAGGAATTTTGCCATATGAGGAACAAATTCCAGGCGAAAGATACCGACAAGGTGAAAAAGTACGTGCTCTTCTTACAAAAGTAGAAGAAACCCCTAGAGGAGTATTTTTGAGATTGTCCCGTGCTCATCCAACATTCCTAGAAAAACTTTTTGAGCAAGAAGTACCAGAAATTATTGCTGGAACAGTTCAAATAAGAGCAATTGCTCGTGAAGCTGGATCGCGCTCAAAAGTAGCCGTATTTTCTGCTGACACACACATTGATCCAGTTGGTTCTATGGTGGGCCAGCGAGGAGTCCGTGTTTCAACAGTTATGAGCGAACTTGGGGGTGAAAAAATAGATATTATTGAATGGTCAGACGATGTTGAGGTGTTTATAGGTGATGCACTTTCCCCTGCTAGAGTAGAAAATGTAGAGGTAGACAAAGAAACAAACACTGCATCAGTTACAGTTACAGAAGACCAGCAATCACTAGCCATAGGAAAAGGTGGCCAAAACGTTCGTCTTGCAGCAAAACTTACTGGTTTTAGAATTGATATTAAGTCTATAAAAGGCCCTAATAGCGAAACTGAAACACTAGAAAACTTAGAAAACAGCGAAGAAACAATAGCGGAAGAAAAACCTGTACAAATCATAGAGGAAGTTACTAAAACTGAAGAAGAATCAACTTCAACTGAATAACTTTTTATTTCTCTCTTAGTCTTGTATCATAGTCTAATATGATAAAAGTATTTGGACATATTTCTCCTGACACTGACTGCACAGGAAGTGCTATTTTATGGGCATGGTATTTAAACACTCACACCTCAAATGAGGCAAAGGCGTTTGTGCTTGGTCCTCTTAACAAAGAAACTCTTTTTGTTTTAAAAAAATGGAATATTCCTGAACCAGAACTTCTTGAATCAATAAAACCAGAAGATGAAGTTGTAATTGTTGATACAAACAGCACTCAGGAACTATTTTCAAATATTAACGATTCAAAAATTATTCAAGTTATAGACCATCACAGATTAGCAGGTGATCTTAAAACAGATGGACCGATTGAAATGACCCTTCGTCCATTTGCTTCTACAGCAACGGTAATTCATAGCCTTATAGCTGAAAAATTTGAAACACTTCCAGAAAATATGCAGGGAGTACTTTTATCATGCATTCTTTCAGATACTTTAGCCTTTAGATCTCCAACTACAACCCCTCACGATAAAGATGTTGCAGAAAAAATAGCCAAAAAACTTGGTCTAAATGTTAATTCATACGCCGATGAAATGTTTTCTGCAAAATCAGATGTTTCGGATTTCACAGATGTTGGACTAATTCATTTAGATAGTAAAAAATCATCTTTGGGTGATAAAAATATCAGGGTATCTGTTTTAGAAACAACTAACCCAAATACAATATTAGAAAGAAAAGAAGGAATTATTTCGGCAATAAAAAATATTATCGAAACAGAAAAAGAAATAGATGACATTCTATTCTTTATAGTTGATATCTTGAAGGAAGAGTCAACGATTTTTACATACAATAAATTTACAAAAGACGTTATTTCCGCTTCATTCGGAGCAAGTTCGGATTCAGATACTCAAGTTTTACCAGGAATTATTTCAAGAAAAAAACAAATTCTGCCCTCTCTTAAACTACCCCTATAATTTAAGAAAATCTCCTTTAAACAATAAATTTATAAATTTGGTATAATATAAATGCCTAATCCTAAAGAGATTGTTAGGCACGATTATTAGTCTTTACTAAAAAAATTAAAAATATGAAAAAATATATTAAAAACATAATGGTAATTGCACTTATTGCTGTTGCCCTACCCGCTCTCGCAGAAGATGATTCGAGAGATAACCTTGGACAGGAAATAAAAAATAGCAGAATGGAATTTAAGGCAAAAGCTGAGGCAGAAAGAAAAGATTCTAGAGAAGAAATGAAAGAAAACCGCGAAGAATTTAGAAAAGAAGCCAAAGATATGAGAATGGCTTCAGCTACTCCTGCTGAAATTAAAGCCAAAAGAGAAGCAATGGTAGCTGAAAATAAAAAAATTCTAGAAGAGAGAAAGAAGACAATAGAAGAAGCTAGGAAAAAATTCCAGGCTGATCTCAAAGCAAAAATAGAGCAGTTTAAGGCTGATAGAAAAAAAATATCTGATGAAAAAAAGGAAGAGGTAAAGAAAAAAATAGCTGACGGAATAATAGCTAAGCTTGATAAGGAATTGACTCGAATTGATACACTCGATCAAAACCTAACAAAAAGAATCGTAGATAAAAAGGCAAGAGGGCTAGACACTACTTCAGCAGAAGGTTTACAGGCAACAGCAAAAACAAAACTTGAAGAAGCTAAATTGGCAGTAGCAAGCGCAAAAGAAAGTATTTCTACACAACTAGCGTCAACTTCAGGTGTTTCAAAAGAAGCATTAAAAGAAACACTGAAAGCTGCTCAACAAAAAATTGTTGATGCGAGAAAAGCTTACAGATTGGCGATTGAAGCACTTCCAAAAGAACCCTCTACGGCTTCAACAACACAAACAACAAATTAATTATTAATTAACAAAAAAAACAAATGGACTATCCACAACAAAACGCAGGTAGCCAAATGCCAATGCCTGAAGCAAATAAAGAAGGAGGTATTGGTGCGGTTATAGGTATTATTGTCATCATTTTAGTTTTAATCGCAGGAGGATGGTATATCTACTCAATGAGTGGAGGAAAGTTAATGCCAAAAGACGCTGCCGAGAAAACAACAACAGGTAATACTCAGGTTGCTCCAGCTCAAACAGATGAATCACTAAAAGCCCAGCTTGGAACAGATGTTGATATAAGTGGGGACTTAAATTCAATAGATAGTAGCTTTGGAGAATAAATCAGAATAGTTTTGCCAGGTAGTAGATTTGGGTGCAAATCTACTACCTGGCTTTTCTTTTTCCAAAATTTAAGTAATATGTGGAAACTATGTATAAAATAACCAAAGAAACAAAACTTCCTCAGTCCGCTATAGAGTTTGAAGTTGAAATTAGCAAGGAAGCTATAGAATCCAAAAAAAGTCATGCTGTTAAACACCTAAGTGAACATATTTCTATTCCGGGCTTTAGAAAGGGCAAAGTTCCAGAGAATATGGTAATAAAACATGTGGGTGAAATGACTGTTTTAGAAGAATCTGCAGAAGAAGTAATAAAAGAAATATATCCAAAAATTGTTGAGGAAAAAAAGATATTCCCTCTTGGGTATCCAAAAATTGCAATCACATCTATTGCAATTGGTTCTGATGTTAAAGTAATTATTAAGACAGACATTCTTCCAAGTATTACACTACCGGGATATAAAAAAATTGCATCAAAAGTATTGGAAACTGAAGAAAAAATAGAAGTGACTGAGAAAGAAATTGAGGATGTTGTAAATGAAATTAAAAAATTTAGAGCAAAAGACTCTCCAGAAAATACTGAGATTACAGACGACTTTGTTCAAACACTTGGTGACTTCAAAACAGTGGACGAATTCAAAGCAAAGGTAAAAGAAAATTTGACTGAAGAAAAGAAGGTAAGAGCTAAGGAGAAAAAGCGTTCTGAAATAATTGAAGCAATTGCAAAAGACACAAAGGCAGAAATTCCTGAAACACTTATTGAAGAAGAATTAAACCGAATGACAAATGAATTTTCTCACGAACTTTCAAGATTTGGATCATCATTTGAAAACTACAAAAAAGAAACCAACAAAACTGACGAACAAATTCGTAGCGAGTGGAAAGAACGTGCAGAAAAAAGAGTTAAAAATGAACTAATATTGATGGAAATTGCTAGAGAAGAAAAAATAAAACCGGAAGCTTCGCAAGTGGAAAAAGAAGTTAAACACTTGGAAGAGCATTACCCTGATGCCGAAAAATCAAGACTAATTTCATTTGTTGAAGAAGCTCTACAGAAAGAAGCGGTGTTTAAATTTTTAGAGGATTCTAAAGATTCAAAATAGATAAAGCACTTATCGCCGCCGTCTCAGCACGAAGTGTTAAAGCTCCAAGTGAAGCAACTTGGGCTTTTTTATTTTTAAATAATTCTCTTTCTTCTTCTGTCCAACCGCCTTCGGGACCGATAAAAAGCTTACAGCTTTTAGCTAATAGCTTATAGCTTTTTAAAGACACACCACCAAAATCTGCAACGATAATTGTTGAATTTGTGTCCAAACTATCAACTATCAACTTTAAACTATCGACTGGCGAAATAATGGGTACATTATTTCGCCCACACTGCTCACTCGCTTCAATCGCAATTTTTTTAAGACGATCAATATTGAGATTTGTATGTTCGCTCCGTTCCGTAATTATTGGAGTAATACTACTTACCCCAAGTTCAGTTGCCTTTTCAACTGCCCATTCAAATCTTTCTTTTCTAATACTTGCTAAAAATAAATGAATTTCTCCCTTAGGTAAAATCCCTTCCTTTTTTTCTTTCAAGTCAAAAATAATTTGGTCTTTTTTAATTTCTTTAATCTCTGCAATAAAATCAAATCTATTTCCATCAAACAAAATCACCTCATCTCCCTCTCCCAATCTAAAAACACGCACAATCTGATGAATTTGTTCTTCATTTTTTAAAACAAAATCTTCACCAATTTCCAACTCCCCTTCAACAAAAAATCTGTGTAATCTCATATAATTTTAAGAAAAGATATCTCTTTGTAATCTTTCTGCGATAGCGTTTTTGAGCCCGGGAGCACTTCGAAGATTTGTTCCGGGCCGACAGTCAGTAAAATCCCTAACAGATATTTTACCTGTTACTCTATCCATAACGGCATAGCCAGCAAAATAATTTTTCATATCAATTCCCATTTTAGAACACATATTATGATGATCACTACCTATCCCAATTGAATAATTTCCTGTATCTATAACAATAGAAAGTTGTGACCCCTTCTCAATAATTTTTCTTACTTCTTGTTTTGACATACTTAAAAATCTCGTCTTATAGAAATCAGGATCAGCTTCAAGATCCGCAGCTTCCAATATATGATCAGAAGATGCTTCATCTTCAAATCCATCAAATTCAAATGTGTTTTTCATAATTATTTTTTAATTTCTTTATCTAATTCTTTTGCTCTATCCCACGATAATTCAAAAATCTTTTTCATTGCATCTGCAATTTCTGCACTTTCAATAATAATTCCAAGTTTTTCCCTCCAAGAAGCAATCATAACTTTGTTGTCATATATATTTATTTCAGGGGTGAAATTATATTTATCAAAAGGAATTAAAAGACTTTCTCTTTTCTCTAATTTATCAAAAGAGGATCTTTCGATAGCAACTTCAGTTTTTGGAAAAATAGCCCGAATTTTTATATTTTTTGCTGCTCTTCTTTTATAATATTTTGGAAAATAATTTGATATACCTTTATTTACATCATCAACAGCTGCATATGCTCTAATTGTCTCACTCGAAGAGAGTGTATCTTCATATACATCACGCAACCCATCTTCTCCTTCGTAAAATTTTACTTGGGGGCGTGAGCCAACTTTATAAATTGATTTTAGTTCTGGGAGAATAGTGCTTGCGTAACGAAAATTTATCTCCTTTTTTTCTATATCCTTTCTTAAATAAGTTAACAGTTTATCAGGATTTTCAGCACGATATTCTTGCTTGGGTTCTTTTCCTGAAATACTTACAAGCCCTTTTGATATTAAACCATTTAATATGTCATATCCTGTTGTTCTATTTATGCCCGCTCTTTTAGCAATTTCACTTACAGTCGTTCTTCCTGCTGAAAGGAGAGATATGTACACCCTTGCCTCTTTGTCATGTAACCCTAATTCTAAAAGGGCTCTTTCAAAATTTGAATTATATTCGGCCATATTTTTGATGTTTTTAAGTATATATTTTTAACTATCTGTGTCAATAAGTTTCCACATTTTCATAAAATTTAGAAAAAAAGCTTATTTTAAATAGATTTTTTAGTTTTTAATTGTCGTCATATATTGACTATTCATAAATATATTGTGAAGTTACTTTAGAATATGAAAATTGTCCTTATCAATCCAGCTTACCCCTATGGTAAGCATCAAATCTACTTCGGTGGATCGATTAGCACTCTTGGAGCAGAGTTACTTGCTCTCGGGCATACGGTCACCCTTATCGACCTTAACATTGAAACACTTGAAAATGTTTGGGAGACGCTAAGTAAATCTGATTTCATTGGCATAAGCGTTGTAGGAAGCCCTTACATCCCAGGAACAGTCGAACTCTGCAATAAACTTACTCCTCTTCTGAAGCAGATCGTTGTGGGTGGGCAAGTAATCGCAAAATTAGGTGAAAGAGAGTTCAAAGTGCTTTTCGGAGAGAAAGTTATGCGAGAGATGCCCTTTCACATTGGTGGAGGACTTACCCACTCACTCGTGCCGATCTGGAAGGGAATGCCTTCATGGAAACTCAAAGCATATCTCGAAAAAGAAATGACTTTGGTGATTTCTCAAGGATGCCACTTTGGTTGTAGGTTCTGTGCAGCAGAAAAAGGAAAGGTGGAACAGTTCAAGCCAAGTGAGATTCTTCGTGAGGAACTTTGTTACCTCGCAAAGAAGGCAAAAGAGTTCGATCTTAAAAAGATCGAGTTTTACACCACTTCACTCGACTTTTTTCAGAATCCTAAAGAAGTAGAAGACCGACTGCGTGTTGCTGCTGAAGTCTCCGAGGAAACGGGAGTTATGTTTAAGATCCGATGTCTCTCTTGCATGAGTTCGTTTCTCAAAGCACGAGAAATTATTCCAAACTTCAAGAAGCTAACTTCTCGTGCGGGTCTGTGGTGCATAGGATTCGGCGTTGATGGATTAAACACGGAAACGTGGCGAGAACAGAAAAAATCTCAAAACCGAAATCTTAACCAGGTATGGAGGTCAATCGAAGCAGCACAAGAAGCAGAAATAATTCCAGAAACACTTTTGGTTATGGGGTTTAGGAGCGAACACCCCTTACTCATAATCAAATATTTGTTGTTTGCCTTTTTGGTAACCTTCAAATATCGAAAAGTGACGCTACGTCCTTATGTGGCAAAACCTCAAGTGCCAGGCAATGACGACTGGGGAAATGACGATCCAACACGCGAATTCGTGAGAGAACCTAAAAAGTTTTCCAACCTCGACTTCTGTGCGTTGGGTTCAAAACAAACCCACCCAAACTTCTGGTTTCGCTGGTCAGTAAACACGGTCTATATTCTGATCTGTGGGATATTCGGACCTCTAGGAAAATGCGCAACCTCGCCACTAATGCCAATTGGAAAAAGTAGATGGTGGAATTGCTTTGCACAACTGTGGAATCAACTCGTTCCTTTCGATAGATAACCCGTTGGCTTACCCAACGGAATTTTTTATATTTATCTTTTTCTATTTACTATTTTCTTGAACTCGCTTTCAGAAACTAAATCTTTTGAACTTACTCTATCAATAAATAGTATTCCTTCGAGATGATCAAACTCGTGTTGGAAGATGCGGGCAAGAAGGCCGGAAAATCCGCCGTGGCGGATTTTCCGGCTATCCACATCATAAAACTCTACTTCTATCTTTTGATGTCTTGAAACTTTTGCACGCAAATTTGGGATCGAAAGACACCCCTCGAAATCTTTAATCATCTTTTTAGATTTTGAAATAATTTTTGGATTTATTACAACGAGCGGTTTCATCTTAAGAGCATCTGGTCTTCTCTTACTAGGACGACTCCATACAATAAAAATTCTTTTGTTTACTCCAACCTGAGGCGCAGCAATTCCTACACCCTTTCTTTTTTTACAAAGCAAAATCAAATCTTTAATAAGATTGTGATCAGCACTAGAAATTGGAAATTTAACCTCCTTTGACTTTGTCCGAAGTCTTCTATCCCCAATCTGAATAACCTCCAAAACTTTTTTCATAACTCTACATTACTTATTTAAATACATTTAGCAATAAAAACTAATTATCATTAATCCTAGGCAGTGTATCCCAAATATATAGAAAAAACTTAGTAAGCATTTCGGAAATTATAGGTGAATCAATTGTAATTGCATAAACTTCATTATTTTTAAAAGAAAAAAACGCAAGATGTGTTCCACATATATCAACTGACCCCTCAAACGGAAAATTGGAGGGCATAAATTTGGTTTCACGAAATTCGTTACTACTATAATTTTCATTCATTGGAGTCCCTGGAGGTACAATCAAAAAAGTATATGCGCCGGTTTTATTTTTTCTTTTTCTCCAGTCACTAAAATATTTCGGAAATTGCTCCGTAAGATGGTAATCAGAAAATACGTAAAGTCTTTTTAGTTTTTGATGTTTTATTACATCAAGAATATTCTCAAAAACCTGTTTAACACCCTCTTTTCCTTGGTACAACTTAGTTGAAGGATAAATTGCATCCATATTAAACATATGTGTCATTTCACCAAAAACAGATTGTATAGATTCTTCTTTTGATTTTATGAGTCTCTTTAGTATTTCCGGACTCTCAGCAGAAAAGTGTTTGACACCGTTCTTTATCCAAGATGAAACAATTCCCTGTTTTTTAAGATTATCGAGAACTTCATACACGGTTGTCCTAGGAATCTCTGTCTCAAGCGACACCTTATGAGCTGGCACATCCCTATTACCAAGAAGAAACAAATAAATTAATGATTCCTTTTCTGATAGTCCATATCTTATCAGAGCATCTTTTATATTATTCATACTTATAAAACATAACCGTCGTAAAATCCGACAACATTAATATACCAAAATATCAATATTTTAAAAGGTATATTAAATTTACTTATAAAAACTGTCTTAATTTAAGACAAAAATTGCTTTTTATTATAAATTACTTTCGTTACTAAAATAATCAAAAAACATGAAAAAGTGGCTAATTTTGAGTTTAATGGTCTTGCTAACAATAGCATTCCTACAATTTTATAAAGAAAAAGATAATAAGATTGTAATTGGAGCTGTAATACCTGAAACAGGATTTGGGGTATATTGGGGGCAAGCCGTAAGAAAAGGGGTCTCTCTTGCCGAAACAGATTTAAAACAAAAATACGGAGAAGATATAAAAATAATAGTTGAAGATAGTCAAAGTGATATAAAAATAGGGGTAAATGCAACTAAAAAATTACTCCAAATAGATAGAGCCGACGCAATCTATTCAGAATTTTCAGGAGTATCAAGCGCTATATCTCCTATCGTCAAAAAAAATAACAAAATATTGGTTTATAGTACTTTCAATCAAAAAATAGCAGATGATAACCCTTTGTCTATAAAAACATTTATCAGCTATGAAGTAGTATGCAAAAAATTTGCTGATACAATTCAAGAAAGTAGCAGAATACTTATTCTAAGCACAATTGGCGATGCGTCTCAGTATTGTAAAAAAGGATTACAAAGTAAAATTCCTGAAAAAAATATTGAAGTAATTGACGGTTTTACAGGAAAAGATTTTAGAACTATTTTACTAAAGGCAAAACAAGAAAAAACCGATTTCATCCTTCCTATAATGTACGAAGATGGCGCTTACGCACTTATAAAACAAAAATATGAGTTAAAAATACCAGTAAAATTATTCTGCTACAAACAAGATTGTGTAACAGAAAAATTACTAAATGAACTACCTAAAGACTCAACAAATGGATTAATATATTTTGAAATTCCACTGGACGAGAAATTTATAGAAAGAGTAAAAAAAGACTACCCGGATGTTTCTTCTGGAGATTTGCAAGCGATAGCAAACACTTATCAATCTATAATGTCGCTTGGCGATGCACTAGAAAATTGTTATGGAAAGGAGAATGAGTGTTCTATAAACTTCTTAAAAAACAAAAAACTAACGAGCTCTGGTTATAAAAATTCATACTTTAGAGAAAGAATACTTATGTCAGAAATAAATATTGCTATTGTTGGTGAAAACTAATTAAAAAAATCTTCTTGCCACTTAAATTATCTGAACAGATAATTTAAGTGGCAATTTGACTTCTTTTTTGTTTTCTTTATTCTGTTGGTATATGTCATATTTAATCCCAACAGTTATAGAAAAAACAAATTTTGGCGAACGAGCATACGATATTTACTCTCGACTTCTAAAAGAAAATATTATTTTTCTTGGTGGCCCAATAGACGATGCTGTTGCAAATACAGTCATTGCCCAACTTCTATTTCTTCAATCAGAAGATCCAAAAAAAGATATAACCCTTTATGTGAACTCTCCGGGAGGAGTTATAACATCAGGTCTTGCAATAATAGACACAATGAATCATATCAAAAATGATGTTTCTACTGTTTGCGTAGGAATGGCGGCTTCAATGGGTGCGGTAATAATGTCTGCCGGTGCGAAAGGTAAAAGATATGCCCTTTCAAACTCCGAAATAATGATTCACCAGCCACACGGAGGGGCAGAGGGTCAAGCAACAGATATAGAAATTTCAGCAAAAAGAATAATAAAAAATAGAGATGTCCTAAATAAAATGCTCTCAAAAAATACAGGCCAGCCACTTTCTAAAATAGAGAAAGATGTTGATCGCGACTTCTTTATGTCTGCCGATGAGGCAAAAAAATACGGTATTGTAGACAAAGTTTTATCTTAAAAAAGCTAAAAAATAAAAACCTGTTTCGCTTTACAAAGCTATTTTTCTGCAGTATAGTTGCTTTGTTATTATGTTAATTTTGATTTGCTTCTAGTGTTCCACCTCGTTACCCAAAATCAATGAAACTTCCACAAAATTTCACCTTAAACGCGTACGAATACCTAGGGGCAATCTAAAGCCCAATCATGTCATTAAAATTAGTAGCAGTATTGCTAGCTCTCACAGCGGTTGTGGGACTAGCTCTGGGTTACGTTTTGCGAGTTCTCATTGCCCTAAGCAAAAAGAACACTATTGAGCACGACATCAAACAAATGATGCTTGATGCCAAAGAAGAAGCAAAAAAGATTACCCTATCTGCAGAAGAAGACGCCGCAAAAACTCTAAAAGCAATTAGAGAAGAATTAAAAGAAAAGGAAGACAAAATTAAAAAAACTGAAGACCGACTTGTCTCAAAGGAGGAGCTTCTTGATAAGCGCCAGCTTGATATAGATAAAGAAGTAGAATCAATTAAGCTAAAAATAAACGAGCTTAAAGAAAAGAAAGACAAAGTTGACGCAATGGAAAACGAGAAGAAGTCTCTTCTTGAACAAGTTGCAAAAATGAGCGAGGAAGACGCAAAAAACAAACTTATCGCAGAAATTGAAAAAAATTCTGAAGAAGATTTGGTTGTGAGACTTAGAAAACTAGAACAAACAGCGGGAGAAAAACTAGAAACAAAAGCAAAAGAAATCCTCACCACTTCAATTCAAAGACTGGCAAATTCTGTGAGCCCAGACATATTTACAACATCAATCACAATTCCAGGAGATGATCTAAAAGGAAAAATAATTGGTAAGGAAGGAAGAAACATAAAATCTTTTGAGCGTGAAACAGGGGTTGAAGTTATTGTTGATGATACCCCAGGAACAATAACTATTTCTTGCTTTGATCCAATAAGAAGAGCGATTGCTAAACTAGCTCTTGAAAACTTAATTCTTGATGGAAGAATTCAGCCAGCAAAAATTGAAAAAGAAGTAGAAAAAGCAAAGGGTGAGGTAAATAAAATAATAAAAGAAAAAGGTGAACAAGCCGCTTTCGAATGTGGGGTGTTTAACCTTGATCCAAGAATAATTTCAATCTTAGGAAGACTATACTTTAGAACGAGTTACGGCCAAAATGTTTTGCAACACTCAATAGAAATGGCTCACATTGCTGGAATGATTGCTGAAGAACTTGGAGCAAATGTTGCTGTGGCTAAAGC
>CAZAOU010000007.1:0-36385 GCA_964487135.1 uncultured Candidatus Saccharibacteria bacterium | reverse complement strand
CACTTTTCACTCCTATGACTTTTCTAGATTCATTATTTGGAAAAAAACAAACATCGGAAGAAAAACCAATAACAGCTATTTTGCCTGAGGAAATTTATGAGTCTGCTGTTTTGGAGCTTAAAGATGTTATCGCACCTTCTGCACTTAAAGTCTCGCCTCGTGAATTAAACTTGGGAGATAAAATAGCTAGAACTTTTTTTGTTATTTCATACCCAAGATTTCTTACAGAAAGCTGGTTTGCCCCGATAATAAACTTAGATAAAATTTTTGATATTTCAATATTTGTTCATCCAATAGATACCGCTCAAATTCTACGAACTTTTCAAAAGAAAGTAGCGGAAGTTCAGAGTCAAATTCATACTAGAGAAGAAAAGGGATTGGTTCGCGATCCTGTTTTAGACACTGCTTACCAAGATCTTGAACAACTTAGAGATCAACTCCAACAAGCTCAGGAAAAAATATTTGATGTTGGCCTATATCTTACAATCTATGCCAATACAAACGAGGAATTAGACAAGATCGAGTCGGAAATAAAATCAATTCTTGAATCTAAACTTATATACGTAAAACCAGCACTTTTCCAACAAGAACAAGGTTTTAGAAGTGTAATGCCGTTCTGTAATGATGAAATAAATGTAAGCTCTAAACTTAACACTTCGCCACTTTCAAGTATATTTCCCTTTATTTCTTTTGACCTTACATCAGACAAAGGAATCTTATACGGGGTAAACAGACACAATTCATCACTCATTCTTTTTGATAGATTCTCCTTGGAAAACTACAACTCCGTAACCTTTGCCAAAGCAGGTTCTGGAAAAAGCTATGCAACAAAACTAGAAATTTTGAGATCTCTTATGTTTGATACTGATGTAATTGTAATTGACCCAGAAAGAGAATATGAATACTTAGCAGAAGCAACTGGAGGACGATATTTTAATATTTCACTCACATCAGAACATCATATTAACCCTTTCGACCTGCCTGTGCCTCGCGAAGACGAATCACCTGGTGATGTTTTGCGAAGTAATATCATTAACCTAGTAGGACTCTTTAGAATTATGCTTGGAGGTCTTACTCCAGAAGAGGATGCTATTATTGATAGAGCGATCAGTGAAACTTACGCACTTAAAGATATTACTGCTGAGTCTGATTTTTCAAATATTGAACCACCACTACTTTCTGATTTTGAACTTGTTCTTGCTGGAATGGAAGGTGGAGCATCTCTTGTTCAAAGACTAGAAAAATACACCAAAGGAACATGGGCGGGCTTTATTAACCGACCATCAAATGTTGATATCAACAAAAAATTTGTAGTATTTTCACTTCGCGATATGGAGGACGAACTAAAACCAGTGGCGATGTATATTGTTACTCACTATATATGGAATGCCATCAGACAAAAACTTAAAAAAAGACTCCTAGTGATTGACGAGGCGTGGTGGATGATGAAGTCCGAAGACACAGCATCTTTCCTTTTAGGTCTCGCAAAAAGATGCCGAAAATACTATTTAGGCCTTGCAACAATTACTCAAGATGTTGAAGACTTTCTAAAATCTCCTTACGGATTACCGATTATTACAAACTCTTCAATTCAAATCCTTCTCAAGCAATCTCCGTCATCAATAGATAGTGTACAAAGAACTTTCAACCTTACTGATGAGGAAAAATTCTTGCTTCTAGAATCAGATGTGGGGGAGGGAATATTCTTTGCTGGTCTTAAACACGTGGCACTTAAAGTTATTGCCTCTTACACGGAAGATCAAATTATTACCTCCGATCCATCTCAAGTTCTAAAGATTCAGGAAGCAAGAAAAGAAGTTGAGAATGGTCTCTAAATGTCTAAAGAAAATAAAAAACCAAGTTTTTCTATAAAAACAATAAGTTTTATTCTTGATATATGCCCAATTGTTGGCGGAATAAAAATGATTATTGAGGCAATTGTTGGTAAAGAAATGACTGGAACTATTTTAGTTGGAATGAGTAGATTTGCTCACTTTTTATTTGGTTTGGTTAGTTTGGCGTTAGATGGAGTAACTGGTGTTGGAGGGTCTGTAACAAGAGGGCTAGCGAAAGTATTTGCTAAAGGATTCTTAAGAAAATCCCTTAGAAGAGTTGTGGTAGTTGGAGCTAAGTCTGCAGGAAAAGGTGCTGTAAGAACTGGATTGTTAGCTGCTAAAAAAGGAGTGGTAAGAGGTGTGACAAGACTTGAAGCCAATGCATTGGGTAAAGTAGCAATAAAAAAATTAGAAAGCTACGCTGAAAAAAAAATCCGCAAAACAGCAGAACACACTCTTGGAAGTATTCATGGTTATAGATTCAGTGATAAAAAAAGACAAGAATTTAGAGATAAATATGGATTGGATGTAGATAATAAGGAAGATGCAAAAATAGCACACCAAATGACCCCGATGTTGCAAAAAATTGTCAAAGAAAAATACGGATATGATGTGAAAAAAGATAAACAGGCAAGCATAAAACCATAATTTCAATTACAATTATTGTGTTACAATTTAAGTAATGAGAATAATATCTTTTATTTTATCTACGATTTTCCTTTTTCCTCTCTTTTCCCATGCTCAAACATCAATTCCGTCACAAATTCCGGGACTAGAAGAACAAGTATCTATAGAGGTTAAACCAGAATTTCCAAAACCGGGACAAAAAGTAAGTATTATAGTAAATGCTTATGGCACCAACCTTAATAAAGCCAATATAACTTGGAAAATAAACGGTACTTCTGCAAAAACCGGAAGAGGGGCAAATAAATTTGAAACAACAGCCGGAAAACCCGGGGAACAAAAAACTATTTCTCTTGTAATAGAACCAGAAAGTGGCCCAATTATAGAAAAAACTATAAAAATCCGCCCAGAAGAGGTGGATTTGATTTGGGAATCAAAAACATACACTCCTCCATTTTATAAAGGTAAAGCTTTGTTTGCTCCAAAAGAAAAAGTGATAGTTGTTGCATTTCCAAATTTCACATCAAATGGTGGTGTGGGAGTAGATCCTAAAAAACTATCTTACACTTGGAAAAGAAACTTTGATGTGGTGCAAGAATTTAGCGGTTATGGAAACGACTATATGAATTTTAACGGAACTATACTACTTAAAGATGAAGATATCCAAGTAAATGTTGAGAGTGATGCAAACGGCAAAGCTCAATCATATGTGTTAATTAGTCCAATTCTTCCTATTACTAGATTTTACGAAAAAAGCCCTCTATACGGAATATTATTTAACAACGAGCTTGGCACAACAATAAGTTTATCTTCTGATGAAAAAGAAATATCCGCATATCCATATTATTTTGGATTTAAAACCAAAGGGGATAGTAATGCACTATACGAATGGAAAATAAACGGAAACAAAGTTGATTTACCAGAAGATCAATATTCTGTTGTTTTTAGAAATACTACAGGCGAAGAAGGTGAGTCAGTAATAAGTTTAGTTCTAAAAAACACATCTAACTTTTTGCAAGAAACGAGAGATAGTTTTAATATACAATTTGAGAAAAGAGATTCGCCAGATGGGGTGGTATCATTTTAATTTTCAATGAAAAACAAAAACATAAAAAAAATATTTTCTTTATTTGCTCTTATATATGTTTTTTTAACAGCTTTTGTATATGTATCACACGCTGCTACAGAACAATATGTTCCGTTAGCTCCTATTCAAGGAGTAAATAACCCAGACCAAACAACAGGAGAGAATGGGCTTGGCAACTATTTTAATGCCATGTATAAGCTTGGTGTTGGACTAGCTACAGGTCTTGCAGTGCTAATGATCATTTGGGGTGGAGTTGAATACGCAACCACCGATGCAATCGGGGGAAAAGAAGAAGGAAAAGAAAGAATTCAAAATGCATTACTAGGTTTACTTTTGGCGCTTGGATCATTTTTGATACTTAGAACTGTAAATAAAGACCTAATAAATGTTGATTTGAGGATTGACGATGTTCAACCAATGGAGGTTACAAAATTTAAGGGAGCAGATTTTGTGGAGGCAATAACTGGTAAAGGTGGCAAACCCGATAATAGATCTATATTAAAAGGTGAGGGACCAGAAGATCCAAATGTTACTAAATCAATAAATGAACAGGTTGGACAACTTTATGAATCTGGTTCTGTTGCAGGAAAAGCCACACACTTTGGATATAATGACGTTGACGATAATGGAGAGGGATCAGCTTTAGTTGGAGACGGAAAAGGTGGTAAAGTTGATACAAACAATACAGAAGTTATGGGAGTTGCATTGCCAAGTCAGGTCTTGGAAGAATACTTTGGTATACCTGCTGGAAGCACAAAATACTCAGATTGGGCTTCAGTAAGAGATGCAGCTGTTGAGGTTACAGGTCCTAGTGGTCAAAAAGAAATAGTTCCAATAGTAGATTTGGGACCAGGAACAGATCCAATAAAAAGAGGTGTTGTGATAGATGAAACTGAAGCGTTAAGTAGAAAAATGGGAGGGGATGGAAATAGAAGTTACAAAATAATTCCTGATTATTACAAAGGTAAAGATCGTGCTGCTGGAAATGGAATAAAATATGTCAGATAATAAAAAAAAATATGTAATTATCGGGATAGTAGTAATTGTTTTTATATTACTATTGGCCGTATTCTTTTTTTTGTACAGTAAAAATAATCTGGGCACTTATAGAGCACAAGGGGATATAGCAAACTCAGTTAGAAATTTTTTACCTTTTGGAAATATTCCAAGTCCTGATACAAAAATAACAGTCCCTATTGTAGAAAACACAGGTGGAATAACAACTCCTTCAATAAATGAAAATAAGCCCGAAGAAAAAATTCCAAAACTAAGACACATCTACACCGATCCAGTTTCTGGATTAACTATATTTAATAGAGAAAGAGAGGTTATTCGCGACAGAATAAAAAGAACTGTTCAGGATCAATATATAAGATTTGTTGATCGTGCTACAGGGCATATTTTGGAAACAAGAAAAGATAATTTAGTAACTTCAAAAGTATCCAACACAACAATACCGAGAATTTACGAAGCAAAATGGAGTAGCAATCCAAATATTTTAATTACTAGATTACTTGATGACGACGAAGATACAATAATTACCTACAAACTAGAGATTGGAAACACCAGCACTACAACACCTGGAGATGAAAATATATATAAAAAGGTAACAAGTAAATATCTAGAAACAGATTTAAATGAAGTAAGTGTCGCTCCAAAAAGTCTAAAAATGATTTCGGTAAATAAAGACTTAAACGGCGACGGGCAGGTGGTTTCATCAACTCTTGATGGAGGAAGTAAAACAATATTATTTTCTTCGCCTATATCTGGCTGGTTAATTGATTGGTCTAACGACAAAAGTGCTACTTTAACTTCTAAACCTTCAGGGATTGCAAATGGAATAGTATTTTTAATAGATGTAATCACTGGAAAACTAACAAAAATTGCTTCTGGTAATGGAATTACTGCTTTAACTTCGCCAGACTTACTGCGAACTATTGTTGCGGAAGGAGGAGATAGTATAAGCACAAGAATAGTCTCAAATACAGACAGAATAGAAACAAATTTATCACTCCGAACACTTCCAGAAAAATGTGTGTGGGCAAAAACAGAAAATGCCATTATTTTCTGTGCCGTTCCAAGAGTTATTTCTCCAAACACTTATCCTGACGCATGGTATCAAGGATTAATAACATTTACAGATATAATATGGAAAATAAATACACGAACTGGTTTTACAGAAATAGTTGGAGATCTTGAAAATTCATACAATCAAAAAATTGATGCAATCAATCTAACAATATCAAGCGATGATAGCTATTTAGCATTTATAAATAAAAAAGATTTATCTTTGTGGGGTTTACGACTAAAAGATGAAGTTATAAATTCATCAACTTCCACACCAAGTGTGGCATCATCAACACCACAAAATTAAATCTAGAAAGTTTCTTTTGGTTCTTCTATAAACCTTACAACAACACGCCTATTTCTTCCTTCACCAATAGATTCTGTTTTTACAAATGGTATTTCTTCCAAAACAGTGTGAATAAGCATTCTTTCGTATGATGACATCGGCTCCATTTCTACATCTCTTTTAAATTCTTTTGCTCTTTCTGCAATAATTTTTGCTTTAGTTTTAAGCATCTCATCTTGCCTCAATCTTCTATCATTAACATCAACAGAAACTTTTTTGTCTTCACCAATAACTTTAGCAATCATTCTTTTTAATAGGTGAGTAAACGCCTCAAAATTGGACTCTTCTTTTCCTACAATAACTCTGTCGTCTTCTACACGAATTATCACCTTTTTAGTATCAGCAATATCCTCAATAGTAACATCTAGGCCTGATGCACCTAGTTTTTCGCCAAAAGATATTACAATAGATTTTATTTGCTCATTCATTGCTCTTATATTATCCGTCGGGATAGTAAAGTCAAATTGACACTCCAGAAACAGTAATTCATAAATACACGAAATTTTAATGCTTTAAAATTTCTTTTTTCGTCTCCGCCGAGACTCAAAGAGTATTTATGAATTACTGTTTCTTTCGCTAGAAAAAATGAATTTAATATTTTCTATCCACTAGCAACTACTCACTTTTCACTTTTTTAGGGATCTCTTAACAAAAACTTCTTGTCCAGCGGTAAAAAGACTTCTAGCAGACCAATATAAGGGAAGGGCACTTGGGAGTGAGGCACTTATTAGACCAATTATTACAGGCAAAACAAACTTCATGTTCATATGCATAGAATGCGTAAAATCTTCTGTAAGTGTTCTTACTTGCCCTTCAACCTTGGGTTTTGATGGAAAAGCAATCATTGCTTGTATAAACTGGCTAACTCCCGCAATAACCGCCAATACAATACTTTTTTCCCTTATATCAACCAATCCTATAAAATTCATATTTACTGCCTCTGGAGCCGAAATAAATGAATAAAGTATATTTGTCTGGATTTCTGGAAGTCCACTCTTTAAAAAAATAACATAAAGAGCGTAAAGAATAGGGAACTGTATCAGAACCAAAAGAAAAGAAGAGAAAGGATTAATATCGTATTTTTTATACAAATCTAGCATCGCCTGTGCCTGAATTGCTTTATCTTTAATATTTTCCTTTATCTTTTTCATCTCTGGTTCCATTTCTTTTAGAACCAATTGAGTTTTAATGGCTTTTTTAGATATAGAAAAAAGAACAAGACTCACAGCTACTGTTAGCAGAACAACTGCAATTCCAGCATCATGACCAGGAATGATATCTATAAACCAAACAAGGAGATTGTAGAAAGGATTGTAAAAAAAGGTGTGAAATATATAAGACATATTGGATAATTCTATAGTAATTTAGCTATTATGTGAACTTTTTTGTTTAATTTTGTTAGCAAAATCAATTACCGCTTCATTTATTTCTTTATTTGAAGCCGTAATTAATGATAAAGAAGGAAAAATTACACAATAGACGGGTAAAAAGTCCATAATTCGAGCTGAAAAAGACTCTTTTAGAAGTCTTTTTGCTCTATTTCTATCTACAGCTTTTGGAAATAGTTTTTTTGTAGGAGAAAAGGCAAATTTTAAGCTATTAGAATATAAAAAACGGCTATAAAAAAGGGTATTTTGATATTTTTGACCCTTTTTTATAACTTCGCCAATATCCTTATTCAGGAGAGAAAACCTCCTTTTCATAGGTAATTAAACCGTAGAGAGCTTCTTTCGGCCCTTTCTCATACGGCTTTTTATAACTCTTTTACCGCCGTGAGTCTTTTTCCTAGCCAAAAACCCGTGTGATCGAGCTCTTTTTCGCTTTTTAGGTTTGTATGTTTGTGACATAAGAACACTCTAAAACAAAAAGGGTGGTTTTGCAAGATTTAAATACAAATTAAGAGAAATCCACACCTTATCAACATAGTTATTAACTATTTTCAAGTTCCGATATTTCTATTTAAACATATAATTTTGCCTATGGAGGAAATTACAACCAAAGACTCAATGTGGAATAAAGTTTTAAGTGATATTGAGTTATCTATTTCTAAAGCAAATTTTACTACTTGGTTTAAAGATACTTTTATAGTGAAAATAGAAGAGGGGATTGTATTTGTTGGTGTTCCTAACGCTTTCGTAAAAGATTGGTTATTAAATAAATATCATAAACCAATTCTTAAATCTTTAAGAGATACATCATACGAAGTAAGAGCAGTTGAATACTTAATAGTAAAAGATAGTTCTAAAGAAAAAATCCTTAATGAAAAAAGTAAGTCATCTATAGGACAAGAACTTCCTCTTGCAGAACTTTACATAAACAAAGAAGACAATCTAAATCCAAAATATACTTTTGAATCTTTTGTAATAGGTCCATTTAATGAACTAGCTCATGCTGCAGCTCAAGCTGTTGTTAAAAAACCAGCTTCATATAATCCACTTTTTTTCTACGGAAACACTGGAAGAGGTAAAACACATCTTATTCAAGCAATTGGTAACCACATAAAGAAAAATTTTCCTCATTTTAAAGTTTATTACATAAGTGCAGATCGTTTCTACCATGAATTTGCTAACGCTGTTCAAGAGGGAAGACTGGCAGGATTTAAAGAAAAATACAGAAAATACGACGCTTTTATAATGGATGACATTCAATTTCTTGTAAAAAAGGAAAAAACTCAAGAAGAATTGTTCCATTTGTTTAATTTTTTGTACGACAATAATAAACAGATAATATTTTCTTCAGATCAACATCCAAATTATATTTCTGATTTAGAAGATCGTTTAAAATCAAGATTTGTTTCAGGAATGATTGTAGATATTCCTGCTCCAGATTTTGAATCAAGAGCAGCAATTATAAGAAGTAAAGCTGGTTCAAAAAATTTTAACCTAGCAGAATCATCTGTAGAGTTCTTAGCAGGTGCTGTAGAAGGCAATATAAGAGAATTGGAGGGTGTTTTAAACTCTGTTATATGTCAAACTGAGCTTAAAGGTAGAGACTTAGATATCGCTGAATTAAAAAACCTTATAAAAGACTCTGCTAAGCCACAAAAATCAGTTTCGGTAAAAGATGTTTTGAAAGTAATAGCAAAATTCTATGATATTGATGAAGCAATAATTATAGATAAAACAAGAAGAAAAGAAGTTGTAAAACCAAGACAAATCGCAATGTTTATACTAAGAGAAGACTACAACATATCTTTTCCGTCTATTGGTCAAAAATTAGGGGGTAGAGATCACACAACAGTTATACATTCCTGTGAGAAAATAAAAAATGAAATGCAGTCTGATTCTAGATTATCTCAAGAGGTTAGTGAGATAAGAGCGATGTTATAAAGTATGTGTATAAACTGTGGAAACAATATGAAAACCTGTGTAAAAAAAATAAATAAAAAAACTAATGGTGATTTTTTATCCACAATCACATTTAGTTTTCCACAAAAAAATATCTATGGTTTAGAAAAAGAGGATTATAAAATAATGTTTTTTTGAGTTTTCCACTTTTCCATAGAGTATTGTATTTAAAATTAATATTTATATATGAAAATAGAGATAATAAAAGAAAAACTTCTAAACGCAGTAAATCACGCCGATCGAATATCTGGTAGTCATGTGTCGCTACCTGTTCTTTCTTGTATTATTCTTGAAGCAAAAAATAATGAATTAGTGGTAAAAGCTACAAACCTTGATGTTGGAATTGAAATAAAAGTTTCTGCTAAAGTTTTAGATGAAGGTGTTGTTGCTTTATCAGGTAGCCACTTAAAAGCTTTTATTACCGGATCTGAAAATTCAAAAGAAGTTATTTTAGAAACCAAAGATGGTGTTTGTGTATGTAAATCAGGAAAAACAGTAGCTTCAATAAAAACAGAGAGTAGTGAAGATTTTCCAGTTATACCTAAAGTTAATGAAGAAACAAAAAATATTTCTATAGAAGATTTTATATCAGGAGTAAAATCTGTTTGGTGGAGTGCCTCTATTTCACAAATAAAACCTGAAATTTCTAGCGTTTACATATACGAAGAGAATAGGGAGATGGTATTCGTAGCCACTGACTCATTTCGTCTCGCAGAAAGGCGTATAAAGCAAAAGAAAACATGTTTATTACCGTCACTCATCATTCCTTTAAAAAATATTTCAGAAATTGTAAAAACTTTCGATCAAATGAAGGATGAGTTTTCTATCTCGGCATCAAAAAATCAGATTTCTCTAACCGCTGAGGGTATTCATTTCTCTTCAAGACTTATTGATGGAAATTTCCCAGATTATAAACAAATTATCCCCAAAGAATACACTACAGAAGCTGTCTTATTAAAAGATGAATTTGCTAGGTCTATAAAATTAGCTGGAGTTTTTACTGATAATTTTCACCAGGCTATATTTTCTGTATTGGTTTCAAAGAAAAAAGTTATTATAAAGGCACATAGTTCTACTATAGGTGAAGTTAATGAGGAATTGGATGGTTCTTTTAAAGGCGAAGATACAACATCCACTTTTAACCAAAGATATCTTGCTGATGTTTTACAAACATTATCTGGAGCGCATACAGAATTTTTAATGAGTGGTGCTGGAAAAGCTATGCTTATTAAGGATGCTGAGTCTAAAGGATTTATTTATCTGGTGATGCCTATGAATCGTTAATAGTAGATAATATGGATTCTTTAAAGTTTTTTCTTGAAAAGTTTAAAAATCTCCAAAATCCAAAACAACAAAGAGAAGAAATTGCTGTTTTTTTATCCAATTTTTTTAATTTATCTATAAATGAGAAAGATATAACTTTAAAAAAAGGTTGTATCACGATTTCAAACTCTGTTTTACCAAAAACAGAATTGTTATTTAAGTCAGAAATTTTACTTCAAGAAATTAAAAAGAAATTTCCAAAGTTAGGTATTTCTAGAGTAATTTAGTTTTAAAAACCGTCAGCTTTAAATGAAACAGTCGTTTCTTTTGTTGAACCATCTGAATCAGTTGCAACTATTCTAACTGTGTTATTTTTTGATACTGAACTTATTTCTTTAGGTATAAAACTAAATGAGTAAGGGTTAAATAATGAGCTACCCAAAAAAGATCCGTTTAGAAAGTAATCAACTTTTTTTATAGGTTTATCAGAAAGTATTTGGGGCACAATGTTTACCTTTTGATTTATATTAATTAATGATCCTTCTTGTGGAGATAAAACAGCAATAGAAATTAAATTATTTGTTCCAGAATTACTTAAAGGAATTGAACCACCTGTGTTTATCCAATTTTGCAAAGCAAATTCCCATCTTTCGAATTGTGGATCAGTATATGGATTTGATGGAGTTGGACCCAAAGGATTTTCTTTGTCGACATAGTAAAGAATAGAATGAATACCATTTTCACCCTCAAGAGAACCCCTAAGAATAGGTTTTAACGAGCTTAAATCTTTTGGAGCCGGTTTTTCAAACGGTTCATTAGGTAGTGTTTTTAGTAATTCATCCATAAAAGCATGCCACATAGGAGCAACAATATATCCGGCCACTTTTCTATCTATTGGGCTGTTATCGTTGTTTCCAGCCCAAGCGCCAACAGATACCTGTGGTGTGTATCCAATTACCCATGTGTCTCTATAAAAGTTTGTTGTTCCTGTTTTTGCCGCTACTTCTCTTCCGGAAAAATATAAACTTCCATGAGTTCCAAAAATAGGAGAACGAGCGGCATCGTCAGAAAGAACACTACTGATAAGGAGAGTCGTGTCTTTCGGTAGAACAGTAGACGTTTTATCTTCCCATTCTTCAAGAGCGTTTCCTGCTTTGTCTTCAACTTTTAGAATTCCAGAAGTTGCATGTTTTTCACCTCCTGTTGCGAAAACACTGTAAGCACCTGTCATATCAAGTAGTGTTACTTCTCCACCTCCCAAAACTAAAGAAAGCCCGTATCTGTCTGGGTCTGTTAGTGTTGAGATTCCCATTTTTGTTGCTAAATCAATTGTATTTTGAACACCGACTAAATATAAAGATTGAACAGCTGGAATGTTTATAGATTGAGCGAGCGCGTTTCGCATACTTATTGGTCCTCTAAATTTTCCGTCATAATTATCAGGAGAATAACATCCACCAGTGTCTTTAATGCTATCTGGTGGGCATGAGGCAGAAAATTGAGTCTTTGCATCAAAAAGAAGTGTCTCTGGTCTGTATCCTTTATTAAATGCTAAAGCATAGGCAAAAGGTTTAAATGAAGAACCGGGTTGTCTTTTTGCTACAGTCACATTAAAATTTCCTTCAATTTCTTTATCAAAATAGTCGCGAGAACCAACCATAACTAATATTTGTCCGGTTTTCGCATCAATTGCTACTAATCCTGAGTTTGTTGCATGGTAGAGTTTTGCATTTTCTAAACTATATTTTTTTACTATTTCTTCAGCTTTTTTTTGTAGTTCGTAATCTAGAGTTGTGGTAACTTTTAGCCCTCCATCCCGCAGTATTTTTTCACCGTATGTTTCTTCTATGTACTCTCTTATATACATTACAAAATGAGGAGCTTTTATTCCTCCTGCAAAAGGAGCATCAAAAGTTACTCTTTCTGATTTTGCCTTTTCGTATTCTTCATTTGTTATGTGTCCAAGTTCTTTCATCTTTAGCAGAACGAGGTTTTTTCTAGTCTCTAATTCTTCCCTATGAGATCCGTAAGGTGAGTAGTAGCTTGGTGCTTGGGGAATTGCAGCAATATAAGCTGCTTCAGCAATATCTACTTCTCGAGCACTTTTTCCAAAAAACTGTTGTGCCGCTTCTTCAACACCATAAACAGTTCCTCCGTATGGAGTTTGATTTAGGTATAACTCTAATATTTCGTCTTTAGATAATTTTTTCTCTAATTTTATAGCTAAAACCCACTCCTTTAGTTTTCTAGATATTTTTTTCTCTTTAGTTAAAAGAGTATTTTTTATTACCTGTTGAGTTATTGTTGAACCACCCTGAGAAAGTTCTAGAGAAAAAATATTTACTAATACAGCTCTTATTATTGCTTTAGGTTTAATTCCTTTATGTTCATAAAAATCACTATCTTCTATTGCTATCGTGGCGTGTTGAATATTTTTTGATATTTCATTTAAAGGAAGAATTGTTCTGCGGACATTCTGACCCATGTCATACAAAAGTATTTTTCCTGTCCTATCGTATATTTTTGTAGATTGACCAAGAATTTGTTTATCAAACGAAGAAAGATCTGGAATATCTAAAGATGCAAACCATAAAAAAGATCCTCCGCCAATAATAAAAATAATAGAAATAATTCCTAATATAAAATTTCTGAAAGTGTGATTATGTTTTAATCTTCTTTTTATCAAATTAGGATTTTTAGCAAGATCTTTTGCTTCACGATAAATAAATCTGGTTTCTCTTTTCACCTCTTCCAACCCTTTTTTTATTTTGTTTTGAAACCATGTCATCCTTTTAAGAATCATTTTACCATTTTATTTTTTAATACATAAAAGCCCCGTCTCCGCCTAGGCGGAGACGGGGCAGAAATTCAGCTATTCTTCCTCGTCTTCATCCCACATTGGATCATCATCGTCTTCGTCATCAACGGTGTCATCTTCCAAAAGATCATCATCCAAAATTGCTTCGTCTAATACATCTTCCTCCTCTTCTTTTTCTTCTTTATCATCCTCTAAAAACGGATCTCTAAAATCATCGTCGCTCATAATTGTCTTAAATTAATTTTTCAATAAGAGGTTAAATAACCTCGTCTGACATTTGTATCAAAATGGCGATTATAATGCAATAGTCAATTTTTGTGGAAAAAACTAAACCTCTCCTTCTACAACATAATTTTGAGACTTGCGAGCGTGACTGACGCGAGCACGAGGAATCTGCCAGTAGGCAGATATCCGTGCTCAAAATTATGTTGTAGGAGGGAGACCTATAGAAAACACTCTATTTATCTAGCGACTAGATGCACTACAAGCAAGAGCAATTGCTATTGCGTCGTATTCATCATCAATCATTTTTTTCTTTTCTGGTTTTATTATTAAATCAACCATTTTTATTACAGCTTTTTTATCAGCATTTCCACTTCCTGTTACAGCCATTTTTACATGAGATGGCATAAATTCTTTTATTTTTAATTTTTTTTTGGATGCTTCGTATAAAATAACCCCCCGTGCTTCTGCAACCAGCATCGCGGTTTTGGTATTTTTAGCAAAAAATAAATTTTCAATTGCAAGAGTATCTGGATTGTTACTCTCAATAATTTTTGAGATCTCTTCTCCCAGCATCTTTAGTCGTTCGTGGTGAGCTGTGGTATTAGGTGTTTTAAAACAGTCAGAATAAATTAGTGTTTCTTTTCCATTTTCTTTTTTTAATATAGCAATACCAATTCTTTCATAACCGGGATCAATTCCAAGGATTATAGCCATGTTATTCTACATTTGTGAAAACATTCTGAACTTCATCATTTTCTTCTAGTTCATCAACTATCTTAGATAGTATTTCTAGTTCAGAGTCAGAAAGATCTACTGTAGAAGATGGAATAAAATTTCCATTTTCTTTTATAAATGCCCACAAAGCGCTTCCGGGAGCCGCTAAAGAAAATCCATTTTTAGAAAGTATGTGTTTTATTTCTTGAGCAGCTTTATTTCTATTAGATGTAAGGGCTTCAATAATTATCGCAGATCCTCCAGGACCATAACTCTCATAAATTATAGATTCTAAAGATTCTCCTCCGTCTTCTCCTCCTTTTTTTATTGCCCGTTCAATAACATCTTTAGGTACATTATCTTTTTTAGCATTTTCTATTGCTGACTGAAGAGAAGCTGATGAGCCACCATTGGATTTTTTAGATTCTATGGTTATAAGGCGTGCATGTTTTGAAAACAATTTGCTTTTTTTTGCATCCGTTGATGCCTTTTGTCTCTTTATTTGTGCCCATTTGTTATGACCAGACATATTTTATATTAATGAATTTTGTTTTTCAGGATATTTTTTTCCTAAATGCTCATAAGCTTTTTTGCTCGCTACTCTACCACGAGGTGTTCTTTCAATAAAACCAATTTGTAGTAAGTGGGGTTCATGAAATTCTTCGATTGTCGCTTCTTCTTCAGCAAGAGACGCTGCCAAAGTATTAAGTCCCACAGGTCCACCGTTAAATTTTTCTATAATAACTTCAAGAAGTTTTTTATCAGACTCAGAAAGTCCCATTTCATCAATACCAATTAGTTTAAGAGCTTCTTCAACTAATTTTTCATCAACATCTTTTTTATTTATTTGAGCAAAGTCCCTAACTCGTTTTAATAAATAATTAGCTGTTCGGGGTGTCATACGACTTCTTTTGGCGATAGCTTTTCGCGCTTTTTCGTGAACTGAAACTCCTAAAACATTAGCTGATTGTTTTACGATTTTTTCTATTTCCTCCTCATTATAAAATTCTAGTCTAAATACTCCGCCGGAAAATCTTGAACGAAGTGGTGATGAAATCATAGCAATCCTCGTGGTTGCACCTATTAAAGTAAACGGGGGAAGCTCTAGTTGAATTGTTCTTGCTGAAGGACCCTTGCCAATAATAATGTCTAGTGCACCACTCTCCATTGCAGGATACAATACTTCCTCAATCGTTTTGTGTAATCTATGAATTTCATCAATAAATAAAATATCTCCCGGAGTAAGATTTGTAAGAATAGATGCAAGGTCTCCTACTTTTTCTATTGCAGGCCCAGAACTTACTTTTATTTGTGAGCCTGATTCTTTAGCAATAAGGTGGGCGAGAGTTGTTTTTCCAAGTCCTGGAGGACCATAAAACAAAATATGTTCCGGACTATGACCTCTTTCTTTTGCTGCCGAAATAAGAATTGATAAATTTTTTTTAATACCTTCTTGGCCGATGTAGTTTTCAAATGAAGAAGGGCGTAATGCTTGATCAAGCGAAGTATCTTTTGATCTCGCTACGTTATTTGTTTGATTATTATTGGTTTCTTCTTGATCCATAGGGGAGTATTGACATTAAAAAGATAGTATGCTAATATATTAGCATAGTTCGTTAGATATAAAAACTCTTCATATACAAGCGCTTCGCGCGTTTTGACCTAAAGAATCTCTAAGCAATGGGATGATTTATTTTATCTTTTGGTCTGATTTAAAGGACGACCTGGTTGTAACTTCGGTTCACTTACTGGATCTATCCTTAAAGTCCTACCTTACTTTATGCCACCGAGCCTAAAGTATTGCTCAGAGATTCTTTATGTGAAAACTTCTTACGAACTAAGTATACTCCTTGGAAAATCCAGTCCATATTCCCAAGGAGTTTTTTTTGTTTCTTATTTTTTGTTTAAAAATTAGGTGCGATTTGGAGACTTGCGAAGCGCGACGGCGCGAGCGAGAAGAAAATTTTAGTAAAAAATTTATCTGCACTCCAAATCTTATTCGTACTTAAGAGATGTTTGTTTTTTCAATTCAACTTTACCTCTGGAGCAGCGTAGTCAAAGTTTTCTGGAAGTTCAAACGAGATGTCTACAATTCTTTCGAGCTCATCAAGAGAAGTTATTCCATCTGTTACTTTTAGAAGTCCATCTTGCGCAAGAGAAAGAATATTTTGTGGCACTGCGGCTTCTGCAATTTCTCTTTCGCTTGGATTCTCGTTTATTACTCTTTCAACCTCTTTATCAATCAAGATTGCCTCATAAATTCCCACTCTTCCTTTGTATCCAGTGTTATTGCAATCATTACAACCAATAGCTTCATACACAAATTCTTTTTGAGAAACTTTAGCTCCTTTTTTTTCTATTTTTTCAAAAATAATTTGAAGTGCCGGCATTTTATCTAAAGGTATTGGAACTTTTTTCTTACAGGTGTTACATAATTTTCTAAGAAGTCTTTGAGCAATAGAAACATTGATTGCTGAAATCATAACCTTTGGATTTATTCCCAAATCAATTAGTCGGGGAAATGCTCCAGCTGCATTGTTGGTGTGAAGTGTTGAAAATACTAAGTGTCCGGTGAGAGCAGAATGAATGGCAATTTCCGCAGTTTCATTATCACGAATTTCACCCACCATAATTACATCGGGGTCTTGTCTAAGTGTTGAGCGAAGTCCTGATGCAAATGTATATCCTTTTTCTGCTTCAACTTGTGTTTGAACAATTCCAGGAAGATGGTATTCAACAGGATCTTCAATTGTAATTATTTTTATTTCAGAAGAATAAACTCGTCTAAGAAACGCATAAAGTGTTGTGGTTTTTCCAGAACCAGTTGGTCCTGTCGTCAAAATCATTCCGTTTGGTTTTGAAATTTCTTTAATAAAAATATCCAAAAGTCTTTGGGGAATTCCTAAATCTGTAAGGGGGATTTGTATAGATTTTGGGTTGAGAAGTCTAAGTACAACAGATTCTCCATAAGAGCCGGGGAGAACCGATGTTCTAATTTCGATGTCATCATTATAAATTTTTACGCTAAAACGGCCGTCTTGAGCGTTATCTTTGATGTTCAATTTAAGACCAGAAAGTAGTTTAATTCTTGAAAGTAGAAGGTGATATGTCTCTTTATCAAATTGCAAAACTTCAATAAGAACTCCATCAAGACGGTATCTTAATCGTGCAAAAGTTTCTTCTGCTTCCACATGAATGTCGGATGCTTTTGTAGAAATTCCTCCTGCAATAATGATTGCTAAAATTTTTGAAACTCTATAAACCTTGTTGGCTTTAATATTTTCTTCAATAAGATTTTTTATATCAGCTAAAGAATTTACTTTTGAAAGAAAAGTTTCAACTTCAACATTTGAAATATCAAGAGTTCCAGCTTTTGTTTCCATAGCAAAAGAAAGATCTTTGTATCTTTCCCAAGCTTTTTCTAAACTTTGGCGAGAAACCATATAAGATTCAATGGAGTATCCTTTTTCTTTAAGTTTGCCAATCATTTCAACGGAGTCATTTCGCTCGGGAGCACGCATTGCAACAAAAAGTCTTTTTCCAACAATTTTAAATGCCGCCATTTCTCTTTTTCGTGCTTCCTCTTCTGGAATTGCACGAAGTGCATCGGTGTTTATGGAGATTCCAGAAAGATCAACATACTTAACTCCGTATTTTGAAGAAAGAATTTCTGCAACTTTTTCTTCCTCTTCTTGGCGAAGAGTTTGCAGTTGTTTTTTTTGTTTATCTTCGTTGAACTCAATCATTACTTATAGTTTATAGTGAATAGTGAATAGTGGCTAGTGATTAATTTCCTCTTTTGGTTTTTACTTGACTTTATTATCGTATGCGAAATAATATTAAAATCACTACGAAAAGGACCCCTACACTGGTTAGTCGGTGTCGGGGGCTTTTTCTTTTTTAGATGTATGAATATATTCTAAATTTGATTTTTTATCATTTAAATAAACAATTGGCATACTAGTTCTTTTTAATAAGATAGAACATCTTTCTTTTGTTGCCGGGGATAGAATTGTTTTGAATTTATTTTTTAATTTTAAAAAATTAACTAAACTTGCATAATCGCCATCACTACTAACTAATATGGCTTTATCAAAATTATTTTCGTAACTATCCTCCATTGCTTTTACTATTAAATCACCATCGCAGTTTCCTTTAGGTTTATTATCTTGATATATAACTTCTTTAAATATTAGGTTATAACCGTGTTCCTGTAAGTTTGTGTAGACATCTTTGAATTTAGGTATCATTCCTATAAACACACAGGCCTTATTAACCATATATTTTTCCTTTAACCATACTCTAAATTTTTGGTAGTCTAATTTCCAACCCAAAGTTTTCATTCCTTCATATAAGTTGGCTCCGTCTATAAATGCAAAATTATTTTCTCTTAGTTTCATAACTTAATTATATTGTATTTTATTCAGCATAATTTTTTGAGGTATTTGTTTGACAATTACGTCCACACAAGGTCTTATAAGGTTCTATGCAGACACTCCGTTTACTCCTCGTCACCACCATCGCTCTTTTCATCGCCGGTTGCGCCAATCTGGCGCAGGGGAACAAAGAGCTTCCTCCAGGGGTTTCTTACATCACGGAAACCAAAAGCGGGTTCAAATTCAAGGGAGATTGGGTCAAACCCCTCTCGGCGTTTGACCCGTCGAAGTGGGTTGCCGAACAGCAACCAGACACCTCATGGAAGGTGGTTTCCCGCGCAAGCGGGGGAGGCGCTGTGAGGCCTTTGGGGGATTTTGACCCACAAAGACAGTGGGTGTGGTCCGATGGGACGATCTTTGATCCTCCGATGCGGGCGCCAACAAAACCCTTCAAAAAAGGCCCAAAAAGGGCCTAAAACAAGGGCGAAAGGCGACACAAAGGACTTCCATTCCCTCCAGAGGAAGTCTATTTTAATAAGAAAACAATGTTTTTATTTAGTAAAGGGTTAGTATTGACAAAGTATCAAAAAGGTGTATAATTGTAGGCGTTAGAAATAAATAAAAATATATGCAAAACATTATAAAACTACAGTTACATAAGACTTTCGGCGTTTTAGCGCTTGTTTTGCTTGCCGTTTCTCCTATATCTACTTCTGCTGATGTCGGCGAAGACTACGGATATGGCTATGGTGGCTACGATACTACTTCTTATTCGTATGGAGGATACGATAATAATTACTCTTACGGCAGTTATGACACTCCTAGTTATTCATACGGTGGTTATGATAACTATGATTATGGAGGTTATAGCACTCCTTACTATTCTTACGGCAGTTATGACAACTATTCTTATGGTGGTTACGATACACCTTCTTACAGCTATGGAAGCTACGATACTCCGAATTATTCATATGGAGGTTATGACGATTTTAGCTATGGTGGTTACGATACTCCAGCATATACATACGGCAGTTATGACACGCCAGAATATACTTATGGAGGATATGACAACTATTCTTATGGTGGTTATGATGCTCAAGATTACTCTTATGGTGGATACGATACTCCAACATATACCTATGGTGGTTATGATGACTACACTTACGGCGGGTACGATAATCAGTCTACTTACGGTGGTTATAGTAACCAATCAACTGCCTACACAAACTTTACCGACTACGAAATTACTCATCAAATAGAATACGCAACTCCACAAACATATTCTTCATACGGATATACTCCATCATACGGTGGATATAGTTATGGAGGTTACAATGGATACAATTACGGTGGATATTCTAACTACACAAATAGATGTTCAGGAAACAACTGTAATACAACAGTAACCCAAACTTCTTCTATTAACGCTACTTGTGCAGGATATCCTTCATCTGCAAAAGTTGGTGACTCTGTTACATGGAGTGTAAATGCTTCAGGAGGAAACGGAAACTACACATATTCATGGGGAGGTGCTGCAACTGGATCAAGTTCTTCTGTAAGTAACACATATTCAACAACAGGAACAAAAACTGCAACTGTAACAGTTACAAGTGGAGGACAATCTGTAACAAGAACATGTAATGTGTATGTTTCAGAAAATCCAATATCTGTAAGTTGTACTGCTAATCCTTCAAATGCGAGTGTAAATGATACAGTAACTTTTACAGCACATATAACAGGAAATGCTTCAAATCCAACATATTCTTGGAGTGGAACAGATGGAATTTCTGGTTCAAGTTCAACAATAACAAAATCTTTTTCAACAACTGGAACAAAAACTGCAACAGTCTCTGTAACTTCTGGTGGAAGAACAGCTAGTGCAAATTGTTCTACAAACATTGAACAAAATAATTCTTCATTTACAGGAAGTTGTTCAGTATCTCCTAGTGATCCAAATATAAATGATTTTGTTACATGGAGAGCGGAAGCTTCAGGAGGAAACGGAAACTACACATATTCTTGGAGTGGTGACGTTAATGATTCAGGACAAGTTGTTCAAAAAAGATATGGAAGTTCTGGAACAAGAAGTGCAACAGTCGCTATCTCTTCAAACGGACAAACAATATATAGAACATGTTCTGTATATGTAAGAGATGACTACGATTACAATGATAATGTTGGTGGATACTGTGAAGCGTATCCGTCAAATCCGGGAGTAAATCAAACTGTAACATTTAGAGCTTATGGAAACGGTGGAAACGGATATTACACTTACGAATGGAGTGGTGATGTATACGGATCTGGACAGACAATAAACAGAAGTTTCAATACCGTTGGAACTAAAAGAGCAACAGTAAGAATTTATTCAAACGGCGATTATGTAACAAGAGACTGTTCAGTAAATGTTGGTGGATACTACGGATCAAATATAAATGTATATGAAAATCCAGGAAGTGGTTCACTTACATCCGGAGTATTCCTTAGTCAGATTCCTTACACTGGATTTTCTGGAGGAACAAAAGTTACTCTCTTTGCTCTAGGATTATTTTTCTGGAGTGCAGTGATTGCATGGGCAATACTGAGAAAGAAAGCTCGAAAAGAGGGAATTTCTCAAAGAGAATTGATTGCGAGATTTAAGAAAGAAAATCTTGCAAGAAAAATGAATACAAACGCAGCCGCTTAAAATTGAGCTCCAAAGTACACCCCGCCAATAAATTCTTTAGAATTTATTGGCGGGGCAAACACCTAACACTCGCTATACTGCGAGTGTTTTTTGTATTTTTGATTTTACCAATTTTGAAAACGAAGGACACATGTTTATTGAAGACTCTTGAGTGCGACTGGCACGAAAGTGAGTAAAATTTCAGCAGAAATTTTGCGTGCTTCGAGAAACATGTGTCCTGTAGTGAGGGCTTGCTTTTTTCCTATAATGTGCTATAATAGTAGGTAAGTTAAGATCCTTGAAATTGTTTCGTGAAATATACATAGCTAGCGCAAACAGGGCCTAAATTAAGCCTTTGGGGACTGTTTGCGCTAGCTAAGACATGTGTCAGAGGCTAATAGAACCCGAGAAGGGTCACAGGTCATAATACAATTCGACCGCGCAAATCCAGAAACCAAAAACCACACCACATACATGGACATCCCACACAACCTGCAGAATCAACGTCCCCAGCGACTTGCCTCCGGGACCCAACTGGCCCAAGCACACCTCGACGAGCGCGATCAACACATCGATCGTCTCGAGCGGTTCATCGGCAACATCCGCACACACGGCGCACTCGCCATCATCCTCGGTGTCATCCTGCTCCTCGCCCTCATCGGCGCGGGAGTGTGTGGCTACCAGTGGAAAGAGACCAACGGGCTCGTGACCGGCCTCAACGGCCAGATCAGCTCGCTGACCATCGCCAATGCCAGTCAGAGCGCGGAGGTTGCTCGGCTCACCGCCGACAACCACCGGCTCACGACCGAGGCAGCTGCCAGTGCGACCCGTGCGACCGCGGACCTCACCGCGAAAATTGCCGAGCTCACCCGAGCTCTCGAAGCGGCAAATATCGCGAAGGCGAACGCCGAACGAGCACTCGCAGACGCAAACGTCGCTCAGCTCACTGCAAAAATCACTGAGCTGACGAAGGCTGTCACCGACGCGGCTGCGAAAGCGACCGCGGCGGAGAAGGCGCTCGCCGAGGCCAAGGCAAAAGCCGAAGCCGACGCGAAAGCGGCGGCGGAAGCTCTGGCAAAAGCTCAGGCGGCATTTGAGGCAAAGTTGCTCGCGCAACCCGCGCCTCCGGCGCCCGTTGTCACGGCGACAGCTATCACTCCGGCGATCGTGCCAAACACGACCCCGCCGGTGTTGCAGCCTCTGCCTCCGATCGTTGCGTCGGTTGATCCCGCGCTCCTCCCACGTCTTTCCGACGTGCAAGTCAAGGAGATCGCCAACAGGATCTTCGTCCGTGCCAAAGGCATCAAGATGGAGACCAAGAGCGCGGTCGCGATCTTCCTCGGTCTTGAGCCTTGGCAGCCTGACATGGCGCGCCACGCCTTGGGCGGAGCAGAAGCGGCGAAGCAGTTCGCCGCCAACGCCAAGAGCGAGGCTCAGAGGCTTGGTTTCGGAGATCCGAACCGCTCTGCCTTGGAGGACAAAGCTCGTCTTGCCCTCGAGGATGCATCCGCCCTTACGATCATCGCTGGCGTCATCCAGACGCCTCCGGTTCGGAAGGTCACCGCCGCCCAACCGACTCGTCGGTAAAGGGAAGAGATTCCCACTCCGGTAGCTGATTACTATCGGAGTCACGAAACAATCACAAAACCGGCGTAAGATTTTGAAAGAGTCTGCGCCGGTTTTCGCTTTTATGCTAAAATCACCTTGTGAAAATCATATCAAAGAGTGTTGAAGAAACAGAAGAAATAGCGACAAAAGTCTTGCGTAAAATTATGTCTCTTCCTCCAGAAGAAAGAGGAGCAAGAGTTATATCTTTGCGTGGCGACTTGGGCGCAGGAAAAACTACTTTTGCAAAACTTTTTGGAAAACACTTAGGTGTAAAAGAAGAAGTTCAGAGTCCTACTTTTCTTATTTTAAAAAAATACAAAACTTTTAATCCTTTTTTTGAATATTTTTTTCATATTGATGCATACCGTTTAGAAAAAGAAGAAGAGCTTTCAAAACTTGGTTTGAGAGAAATTTTAGCTAACCCAAAAAATATTGTTCTTATTGAATGGCCCGAAAAAGTTCCAACAATTCTTCCGGCGGATACATTTCAAATTTTCTTTTTTCATGTTTCAGAATCCGAGAGAGAAATTGATATTCCAGAGGAACTTTCATGGGCGTAACCAAACACAAAAAAACATTAGTTTTGCTCGATGTTCACGCAATTATTCATCGCGCATATCATGCTTTGCCTGATTTTTCTTCAAGTAAAGGAGAACCAACGGGGGCACTCTATGGACTTCTTACTATGCTTCTTGGGATTATTGAAAAATTTTCTCCAGATTATATTGTTGCCTGTTTTGATTTACCAAAACCAACTTACAGACACGAGGCATATGACGGCTACAAAGCTGGAAGAAAAAAAGCAGAAGACGATTTGATAGAACAAATAAAAAGGAGTCACGATATTTTTAAAGCTCTGCATATTCCAGAGTATTCTTTAGAGGGATTTGAAGCAGACGATATGCTTGGCACAATTGTTGAACTCACAAAAAAAGAAAAAGATTTAAACATTGTTATTGCTTCAGGCGATATGGACACACTTCAACTTGTGTCAGGAGAAAGAGTTAGGGTATTTACTCTAAAAAAAGGAATAAAAGATACCATTGTATATGGCGAAAAAGAGGTAGAAGAGCGCTTTGGCTTTGGACCTGCACTTTTGCCAGACTACAAAGGTCTTCGTGGTGATCCTTCCGACAATATTATTGGTATCGCTGGAATTGGAGAAAAAACAGCAACCACTCTCATTACTACTTTTGGAGGTATTGAGGGGATTTATAAAGCACTTAAAAAAGATAAAAAAGCTTTTAAAGACGCAGGAATAAGTGATCGGATTGTTGATTTGCTTGTAAATCACGAAGAAGACGCTGAATTTTCTAAAATGCTTGCAACTATTAGGCGAGACGCACCAATTTCGTTTTCTTTTCCTAAAGAGTTATGGCAAAAAAGTGTTGATATTGAAAAAATTACTAAACTTTTACAAACCCTTGAGTTTAGAAGTATTATTTCTCGTGTTCAAAAACTTTTTGCCCCCGAACAAAAAAATGTTTTTGATTTAGACCATAAAGTAGAAATAGAAGAAAAAATATCTTTTTCTGTGGAAGATTTTAAAAAAGCATCTATCGCACTTTGGCTTTTAAATTCGTCAATTACTAATCCAACAGAAGAGGAAATTTTTGCAAGAGCAAACACTCGTGACCCTAAAAAAGCCCTCGAGAATCTTTTAGATCAATTAAAAAAGAATGAACTCTTTCAGGTGTATGAAAAAATAGAATTTCCTCTCATTCCTATTATCGAAAAGATGGAAAAAAGAGGAGTAAAAATTGATACAGAATATTTAAAAAAACTTTCTTTAGATTACACCAAAAAACTAAAAGAAATTGAAAAAGAAATTTGGAAACTTGCTGGTGAGGAATTTAATGTTGCTTCACCAAAACAACTAGGTGCTATTTTGTTTGAAAAATTAGGATTAAAAAATAAACGACAAAAAAAGACTCCGGGTGGAGCTGTTTCAACTAAAGAATCGGAATTGGAAAAATTAAAAGATTCTCACCCAATTATTTCTCTGGTGCTTTCCCACCGAGAACTTTCTAAACTTTTAGGAACTTATATTGATGCTATTCCAAAACTTGTGGGAGATGATGGCAGACTTCATGCAACTTTTATTCAAACAGGGGCAGTTACAGGTAGAATGGCTTCTAGAAACCCCGGGCTTCAAAATATTCCTATCAAAACAGATATTGGTTATGCCATACGACATGCTTTTGTTGCTGAAAAAGTTAACACTCTTTTGGTGTTTGATTATTCTCAAATCGAACTTAGAATTGCGGCGTTTCTTTCGGGAGACGAAAAACTTCTTGAGATTTTTAGGAAAGGTGAGGATGTTCACACCTCTGTTGCATCTCGTGTGTTTGGAGTAAATCTTGATGAAGTAACTAGTGAAATGAGGCGTCAGGCAAAAGTAATAAATTTTGGAATTTTATATGGCATGGGAGTAAATGCTTTGAAGGCAAATCTGGGAACAAGCAGAGAAGAAGCACAGAAGTTTTACGATGATTATTTTGAAACTTTTAAAACTCTTGCAAAATATTTAGAAAATACAAGACAAGAGGCTGCAAAAACTGGTTATACAAAAACTTTTTTTGGTCGAAAACGCTATTTTGAGGGCATAAAATCTAGAATTCCTTTTATTCGTGCGGCACAAGAGAGAATGGCTATCAATGCTCCAATTCAAGGAACAGAAGCTGATATTGTTAAACTTGCGATGATAAAAGTTGATGATTTTTTGAAAGAAAATAGTTTAGAAGATGATGTGTCTTTAATACTTCAGATTCATGATGAACTTGTCTATGAAGCAAAAGAAGAAAAAAAGGATTTTCTTTTGAAAGAAATTAAAAAAGTTATGGAGTCTGTTATGTCTTTGGATGATACTATGGGGGTGCCTATTACCGCAGAGGGGAGTTTTGGAAAAGATTGGGCAGAAGCGAAATAAAAAATCATGATCTATTTTTTTGGAGGAGATAATAAAAGTTTGTCTTTAGAAAAAGCCAATAAACTTTTTGAAAGTTTGCGTGTTAAAAAACCAGATGCTGCTTTTGTTTCTACTGAAGGAAGTAATATAACTCTAGATACAATAGATGAATTTATTTCATCTCAAGGTTTGTTTGAAAAAAAGATGGTGGTTTTTTTAAAAGATATTTTTGAAAATAAAGATATAAAAAAAGAGATTTTATCTCGTATTAAGGAGTTTAAAGACTCACAGAACATTTTTGTTTGGGTTGAAAGTGATATATCTGCAAAAGAAGAAGAAAATATATCCAAATATGCCGAAAAAGTTCTCATTTCAAATTCTAAAGTAGAAAAAAAAGAAGTATTTAACACTTTTGCTCTCGCAGACGCTTTTGGAAATAGAGATAAGAAAAAACTTTGGACTCTCTTTCAGGGTGCACTGAAAAGAGGAATATCAGCAGAAGAAATCCATGGAATTATTTTTTGGCAGGCAAAAGCGATTGTTTTGGCTACGAAATCGTCGGCAACAGATTCAGGATTAAAACCATTTGTATATTCAAAAGCAAAAAGCTTTTCTAAGAAATTTTCGGAAAATGAAATTGATGAAGTTCTAAAAAAGTTGGTCCTCATGTATCACGAAGCTCATAAAGGAACTTTTGATTTTAATTTAAAATTAGAGGAATTCTTTTTGTCTCTTTAAATTTATAAAAAATTCCAAGCTCTGGAGGGGGGGGCTTGGATTAGAAGTCGCCGGCGAAGAGGCCGGTTAATTCGAAAATGTTCCTTGTTGAGTTGGGGTTTCGGGTTGGTTGTTTTGTTTCGTTTGGTGTTCGCCAGATGATCTCGCTGGGAGGTTTTTGGTGACGAAACGTCGGCTGTGTTTTGACGACAGGCGGTTTGCGGGGTGTTCTGGATGCTCTCATTCGGTCATTAATTCTATACCCAAATTAAATTATGTCCTGTGGATTATTAGACTTTTGTTAAAATTCTGGTATATTTTTGAAGCTAAATCATGCGCCCATAGCTTCCGCCTAGGCGGAGTAGAGCTAAAAATATTGGGATAGGAGAAAATTTAGTGTTTGAAAATTATATATGCGCCCATAGCTCAGTCGGTAGAGCAGCTCCCTTTTAAGGAGACGGTCGTAGGTTCGATTCCTACTGGGCGCATCATATATAAAAAGACCGGGCAATCCGGTCTTTTTATATGGAGTGCTGGCTGGGGTCATGTTTTTGTATGCAAAAAACAGACGGGGCAGGTCTATAAATAATGTATTATGTATTTATGAATAGAAATAATGAATTAGAGACAACACCCACAGAAAAAGATTTTGAGATTATTTTTGATTCATTAAAAACTGATCCTAGTATTTTAGTTTCAAAAGAGAATAAAAATGAAAAGGCTTGGGTTCTTACATTTAATTTCGATGATGTCGTTGTAACAATAAGAATCCTAGTCAAAGATTACAGCGGAGCAGATCTTGTTATAACGAATATGACTGTACTGCCAGAAAATAATCAAGGTAAGGGATACGGCAGTATTGCTGTTCAAAAGATTTTATCATGGGCTAAAGATAATGATTTAAATGTTATTTTGGCAACCCAAATACAACAACACAATGAACAATTTTGGGTTAGGAATGGGTTTGTTAAAGTTGATGGTATAAATCCTACCAACGATTTTGTTTATACCAAATCGGGATAATTCTCTCTCATGTCTTCTCTATTGAGAGGCGCTGTTCCACTAGATACTTTTAATTCAAAGTCACTGTGCATTTTCATAAAACCTATAAAATTTCCAACACATCTAGTTAGTGTGTTTTTTCTTATTTCTAAACTCGTTCCTCCAACTAATAGTTTTTTTGCTCCCAATTTTTCTAATTCAGATATAAATTTCTCAATACCTTCTTCAACATAAGCCAGCGATTCGTCTTTTAGCCAGCCCTTACTATCTCTCTCTGGTTCTGGTCTATCCTCAAGTTTTGGATAGGGATAATTTGCAATAGTTGGAATCATGTAAGCATCATTAGGCATTTTATGTTCACCGTTTTCAAAGACCCTAGTCCATATTTCTTTTGCTTTTTCATATTCAAATATTATTATAGGTGGTGCTTTTTCAGAAAATAAAGTTGCTACTAAAATTTCTCTCACTCGACTTGAATTTTCTACATTATCAAGTGGATGAATAAATATTCTCACTAGACCATCAGATTGTTTTATACGTTCTTGAAGTTTCGATACATCTTCTTCATTAAGATTAAAGAAATCTAAAATTCTTGGTTCGTGCTCATATTCCGGTGTAGTCTGCTTGTCAGGATTCATTTATTTTTTACACCGGTAAATCAGATCCGAATGCTCCAGCTCCTGTTAAAACCAATGACAGCAATATAACTGCCAGAAGTATATAGGTATTCTTTTTTGTTGAGATTATTCCGGGCAAATGCGTTTTTATGGTTATTGCCACAATACATATAACTGCAAATACTAAAGAAACTATTTGTACAGATTTTCCAGCAATTAACATTATTCCACCCGATATTTCAAAAAAAGATAAAAACGCAACAAATATTATAGGAAATTTAAATCCAGCTTTTGAAAATAATTCAATTTTTTCAGAATATTTTTCATTTAAATTTTTTACTCCAAAAGCTACAAAATAAATACCCGTAACTACTCGCAAGATTGTTGGAGCAAAAAATGAATAGGATAGTAAATATGGAAAATCGGATACCATAAAAATAGTATACCTCGCACAAACTTTTTGAAAAAGTTGGTGAGTGCAAGGGGGGGGCGTTGCTTTGCCAATTATTTATTAAAAAGGTAATCTCTAACATTATGACCAAAGAGGCAATATTAATACTTCATAACATAAGAAGCTCATACAATGTGGGGTCACTTTTTAGGACTGCTGACTGTGCGGGAATTTCGCAAATATATCTTACCGGTTATACACCATCTCCTATTGATAGATTTGGTAGAAGTGTAAAAGAAATTGCTAAAGTATCTCTTGGTGCATCAGATTATGTTTCTTGGAAAAAAGAGAAACAAGTCAGTTTGTTGGTTGAAAGACTAAAAAAAGATGGATTTCAAATAGTTGCTATTGAGCAAGATCAAAATTCTGTTGATTATAAAAAAGTAAAATTAAAAGAAAAAACTGCTTTTATTTTAGGAAACGAGGTAAAAGGAATAGATAAAAAAATACTTTCAAAATGTGATGTAGTTGCTGAAATTTCTCTCAAAGGAAAAAAAGAATCTTTAAATGTTTCGGTTGCGGGAGGTGTTGCTATTTTTGGGATGCTTAGAATATAACTATTTTTGATGAATTGGACAGAAATGAGAACTTCTTCCGCCAATTATTTTCCGAGTAATTTTTCCTTTGCAACCTTTTTTTCGGCACATTTTTCCGGTTTTCCTGTAAGCTTCATGTTTTTCTTGAAATGAACCCCTAAGACCATCTATATTTCTGTAGTCACTCATTGAATCTCCTCCAAAATCTATACCATTTTTTAATACTCTTATTACTCCTCTATAAAGTGTCTTTATTTCGGTTTTTGATAAACTTTCAACTTTTCTTTCAGGATTTATGTTTGCGCGCCACAGGGCTTCGTCGGAATAAATATTTCCTATACCAACAACTAAAGTCTGGTCTAAAAGAGCCTGTTTGATTTTGGCTTTAGGTCGTTTTAATAATTGTTCGCCAAAAATTTTTGATGAAAAATTTTTGGCGAGGGGCTCTACTCCAAGATGTGATAAGTGAGGGGAGTGATCTAGTTTTGAACTTTCAATAAGTGTGACTTTGGCAAATCTGCGCATATCGCATAAAACTAAATGTTTGCCGTTAGAGAGTGAAAAAACCAGACGAATAAATCTATTAAAGGGATCTTTTAGAGGATCATATTTTTTTTCACTATCAACTATCCACTCTCCACTTCTCACTTTTTTATATTTTCCATACATTACATGGCCAGTCATTTTCATGTGAATTAGTACGGTGTTCCCAGAAGAGAGATTTATTAGTATGTTTTTGGCTCGTCTGAATGCATTTGTAATCTTAGAACCGATTATTTTTTTCTTAAATTTTTTAAAAAATTCTGGATTTTTTATATCATCTTTCCCAGCATAAAAATTACTATAATAACTAGTCCAGACATCAATAATAGTGAGGTTTGAGGCCTTTTTATTTATTCCTCTAGTAGTTGTTTCTACTTCTGGGAGTTCGGGCATGGTAGAATCCTATTGCATGAAGAAACTTTTTGCAATTTTATTTTTTTTATCACTCCCAATATTTTCTTTTGCGGAAGATAAAATAAAAGTTTTGGTAGTTCCAGGACATGATAATACCTCTTCTGGTTCAATGTTTAGAACAACCAAAGAAGTTACCCTAACAAGAATTGTTGCTCAAAAAATAACCGCTTTTCTTTCAAAAGATAGCCGGATAGAAGTTGTTAATTTACACCAAGGGGATGACTACGCTCCTTTTATGCAAGCATATTTTGAGAGTGACTTAAATAAAATAAGTGAGTGGAGAAAAACCATCGTGTCTTCTTTTAGAAAAAAACAAGATTCTGGAGAAATAAAAAAAGTTTCTTCTGTTCCACATGCAGCTCCTCCGATTGATGTCATAAATAGATTGTATGGAATAAATAAGTGGGCGGGGGAGAGTGGTGTGGATTTAGCACTTCATGTTCATTTTAATGACTATGGATCTCATAAATGGGGCACGGTCGGTAAGTTTACAGGTTTTGCCATTTATACTCCTGAGGATCAATTTCCTAATGCTTCTAGTAGTTTTCCTATATCACAAGCTATTTTTGATGGTTTAGAGAAGATTATGTACAAAAGTGATAATGTTACAGAAGCAAAATTTGAAGGACCAATAAAGGATCAAACCCTAATTGCTCTTGGGGCGTATGGTAGTTTGCCGAAAGAAGTTTCCAGTGTTCTGGTTGAGTATTCGTATGTTTATGAACCTGCAATACAAAATTATTTTTCTGTAGCATCAACTATTTTTGCTGATGTATCAGCTAGAGCCATAAAACAAGCACTTTTTCAGGATACCTTTGAAACTGCTTTTGGTTATAGCTGGCAAAAAAATCTTAAAGAAAAAGATAAAGGTTCCGATGTGCTTGTGTTGCAATATGCTTTGAAGTCGTTAGGTTTTTTTCCTCCGGAAGGAAAAAATAGAGAAGATTGCCCGATTGCTGGATATTTTGGAGATTGCACCAAAGAAGCATTAAAGAAATTTCAAGAAATAAAAAATATTTCCGCCGTAGGAGTTTTTGGACCTCAAACAAGAAAACTTTTTAATTCAATGTTTGTTTTGAAATAGCGTATTTTTCGGGATTTTTTAGGAGATCGTAAAATTCTTCTATTTTGTTTTCAATTATATAGTCTTCAACAATTCTCGGAGAAAATTTAAAAGATCTTGATTGGGTAAGCTTTATTAACTCTTCAGGAGTTACTTCTTTTGTGGTTATTTTTTCGCCACCATCAAGTCTTTGGGGGATAGTTTTCTCTAAATTTTTTGCTACAAAAGCAAAACTTGTCCAAAGAATTCCTGGCATAGCTTCTCTTATTGACACTAAATAATAGTCTTTAAAAATCATACCCGTTTCTTCTTCCGTTTCTCTCCTGGCTGAATAAAATATATCCTCATCTTCTTCGCATCCTCCAGCAACTAAATTTAGACCCTTACTTTTCCAGTATGGTTGAATTTCTTCTTCTATTATTACATTTCCGTTTGATAGAACTGGAAGTATTGTTACGCTATCCATTCTTTCTATTGTTTCAAATGTCTTTTTTGTCCCATCAAAGAGTTCTTGTTCCCATTGATGAACTTTGTATCTAAAACCATCAAAAACTTTTTTACTATTTTCTGGCAAAGAAAAAAGATCATTTTTGTGCGGGTGCATCTTATTTTTAGTTTATTTATTTTGCTAATAGTTTGAGCGCGGCCTTTATTCTTTCTTCTGTTGAATTCATTCCTTGTGGAATTTCCTGAAGAGCATTTCTTGCGTCTTTGTGATTATATCCGAGTGCTTTAAGAGCTTCAATAGCTTCCACTTCATGTTTTAAGTGTTCTCCAGAATTTTCTGATTCTTTAAATTTACCTTTAAGTTCCAAGACTATTTTTTCTGCATTTTTTTTGCCAATCCCCGAGACTTTCACAAGATGTGATGTGTCTCCTGTAACCGCTGCTTTTTTGAGAGCATCAATTGACGCAATGTTTAAAATATTAAGTGCGGTTTTAGGTCCTATGCCAGAAATAGTAAGAAGGAGTGAAAAAAAATCTCTTTCATCTCGTGTTTCAAATCCATATAATTCACGAGCATCTTCACGAATATGATCGTGCGTCCAAAATTCTATTTCTTCTTGATTTCTGGCTTTTTCTATTGATTCAAAAAGGCAAGACACTTTGTATCCTAGTCCACCAGTAAGAAGGGTTAGATTTTTTTCTGATTTATCAATTACAACACCTTTTATGTATCCAATCATCCTTACATCATACCGTAATTGAAAGATGGTTCAATTGAGTATATGCTTTAATACAAGTTATGAAACGTCTCCTCATGATCTTTGGAGGAATCCTGTTTGTGAGCATGATGTGGGCTGTCGGCCTATTTGACGGCGACGATGTCGCCGACATGATTGCTCCGGATTCCAAAGAGTAGCCCGTTTTCTTTTACGGGTATTTTTATTGCATTTTTTTGACTCTTTTGCTAGGATGTTGCCTACATATGCCAATAACAGATTCAGCAAAAAAAGCATTACGATCAAGCGCTAAAAAGAAAGTTTTCAATATCAGAAGACAGAAAGCTCTTGATAGTGCTGTAAAAGAAGTAAAAAAACTTGTAAAAGCAGGTGATTCTAAAGATGTGGCGACAGCCCTTTCTAAAGCCTACAAAGCTCTTGATAAAGCTGCTAAGAATAACACTATAAGTAAGAATACGGCTTCACGAAAAAAATCTAGATTATCTAAACTTGTAAAAAAGGGAGGTAAAAAATAAAACAAACAAACCCCGCGAAAGCGGGGTTTGTTCTTTTCAAGAGTGTTTATTTTGTGTAGTCTGGTATAACCTTTCGTCGTTCAATGGATAGGACACAACTTTGCGGAAGTTGTAATGCAGGTTCGATTCCTGCCGAGAGGAAACTAAAACCCAAAGTACTCCATTATTCTTTGTGATATTGGTTCGTGGATTTTTTCTTCCACCACGAAACTTAAAAGATAATTTCTAACAGTCTCAGCATCAACTTCATCTGTTTCTACGGCTATAACCATTATTGGGTTTACAAGACGGTCAATTCTTAATATTAGTTTTGGTGGTCCCCATTTATTTTCTTCTACCCAAAAAGTTTTTATATTTTGATATGGATAAAGTAAGTCATTTATATAAAGTCCTTTCGTATCAATTTTTATTTTTAGAAAATTAGGCTCTCTTTTTCCATTATGGGCAATCATTGCTCCAGCGATTACGGTAAATATTGCAAAAAGAATATTGTTGTAAATTACTGATATTGTTGCAACTGCTACCGTAATGATTCCTACTGCCCAAAACCAATCACCAGTTTTTTCTTTGAAATCAAATTCGTATGTTCGCCATGTAAGTTTTTCTTCATTCATTTATAAACATAATTTTAACACAAAAATCAGTTTGACTTTATGTGTCAGGGGGGGGTAGTGTTAATAAAATACCGCTTATGAACAACGACAAGTCCGCACTCAGTTCATTGATGACAACAAGAATTCCAAAAAGCATCGGTCTTCGGATGGGTGAAGAAGTTCCAAATCTTTCTGGGATGGTTTATCTTTGCACATCTTTTACAAGCGCGTTCTACGGTATTCCATACCGGACACGTTTTGCATTTAAAGTGGTGATTGGTGAAGATGGAAAGCCATATGAAGTTTACCCAGGGACGAAGGAGTTTTATGTGCATGTGGCTGTGAGCGAAACGGAATATGAAGAAGTGTTCCAATCTCTCCAAGCCGAAGAAGCAAAAGCGAGGAAAGAGAGAGGTGAGACCAAAGAAACTGTCAAGCAAGTTCCGTTCGATGAAAAACAAGTTGATTCGAAGGTTTTGGAACAACTTGGCAGGGAATGTTGGAAGCCACAACACGTTGATGAAGATGAGGAAACTCGTCCATCTCGGCATGCTGACAACACTCCTTTGTCTGAAGTTTTGCGTCGGGCAGGTTTCGGCAGTGCTGAAGAAGTGGCTGCAGAAGTAGTCGCTCGAGCTCCGAAGCCAGAAGTTTCTGATTCAATCATTTGGTCTCCAACCCCCAAGCCCCCAACACCGCCACCTCTGGAGCTGTCTCCTCAAGAAATCGAACGCCGGCGCAAAGTAAGCGATGGAGTTCGAAGGAGTTGGGCTCTACGGAAATCAGTCCTTGAAAATGCGCCAAGCTTGCCACCAAGTAACGGATCAGAGTCGGAAAAAGCTGAAACGGAAGGTCCTTCCAAGGCGTCGCTTGGTCAGAAAAAAAGGTGGGAGAAAATTAGGGCACAACAGGCATTGCGTCTCAATAGGGCGCCTCAACTTGCCGCACCCGCCACAGTTTCAGAGGAAAAAGTTTTACTACTTGATATTCAGTCTTCGCGGACCGGATATCTTGATGTAAAGGATGCAGAGCTTCCGGGTATGCAACTTAGCATCAACTTTCCAAGACAATACTGGCTTGTGGAGCGAGTGTGGGGAGGTGTTTTATGGCTCTGTTTGCAAAGTAATCCAAAGGTCGGGCTACCGTCGCAGGAGTTTTGGGAACTTACGCGCAAGTCGGTTCCAGGAATAAAAGTTGTCATCACATACTGATCGCCGAAGTTCTCGGCGAATTTTTTATACAAAAGCCCCCGTCCGCTTAAGCGGACGGGGGGGGGGCATGAGAAAACCAAAACTTATTTAGTCATTGGTCTTGCTACATTCACAACAAGCTTTCGGCCTTCCATTTCCTGACCATTGAACATTTCAATAGCCTTGTTAGCCTCAGCATCTGTTGCAAATTCAACGAATCCGAATCCCTTGCTTCGTCCTGTGTCTCGATCCCGAATCACCTTTGCAGATGAAACTGAACCAGCCGCAGAAAACTGAGCTTTAAGAGCTTCATCATCTGTTTTGTAAGGAAGATTCCCTACATATAGTCTGTTGCCTTGCATAGTTTCTTTTTCAATTCCACTAACCTCGACCCCGATACTTAACATGTCTGGGGTCGCCAAACTACGCAAAAATCGGTGAGACTCAATTATATCACACAATAGGTTTTTAGTAAAATCACTTTTTCCAAGTTTTCCATAGTTAGATTTTCTCATTTTATTGAGAAAAGAAAGGTTTTCTGATACGATAGCCCGCATTGGAGAGGTGGCAGAGCGGTTGAATGCACCAGTCTTGAATATCCGAAAGGGTATCGCGAGTTCGAATCTCGCCCTCTCCGCAGAGTCGAGCTAGCTCGAGATGCCTAGTAAATTAGGCTCACGAGTTAGCCCAAGTTGTCTTTTTAGAATAGTTCAGATCAGACTTGTATATACCCCCACTAGGGTATATACTGTTTTTGCTATGAAATACATAAACGATAAAAACAAAGATAAAGTTCTCCGTCGATTAAAGCTTATTGAGGGACAAGTCCGCGGTCTGCAAAGAATGATTGAGGGCGATAAGTATTGTATTGATGTTATTACCCAAACATCTGCAGTAAAACAAGGTCTCTCTAACGTCGAAGATATCCTCCTTGAAAACCATTTAGATCATTGTGTGCATCATCAAATGACCTCAGGTCAATCTCACAAAGCCAAGAACGAGGTCTTAAAAGTCTACAAATTAAAGAGGAAATAATATGACAGAAGCAATTTACAAGGTAAAAGGAATGCATTGCGCAAGCTGTGTTGCTTTGATCGAAGATAGGGTGTCAAAAGTTCCAGGTATTAAATCTGTTTCGGTCAATCTAACAGGCGAAAAAGCGAAAGTGGAGTTTAGAGAAAATCCAATATCAGTAGGATCTATAAACAAAAGTATTTCTCCACTCGGGTATTCCTTTGAGGATAATAATCAAGAAACCCCTCACAGCCATCATAAAGAAGGATCGGACGAAAAATCAACAGCCCTAGAAATGAAGTTTGTGATTCCGATGGTCATTTTTTCATTTACCATGATGATATGGAATGTGCTTGCTGACAACAAAATTATCTCCGCAATGCCCGAGGCTATCTATGAATTCTTTCATCACCTAATGCCTATTTTTGCTAGCTTTGTATTGTTTGGCATCGGGAGAAAATATATAAAAGCAACTTGGCTTTTTCTAAAGACAGGAACGGCAAACATGAACACCTTAGTGGGTATATCAACCATAGTTGCATTTATATATTCTTTTATTATTACGGCCTTTGAAAATTCCTTATCTGGATTTTTAGATGTTAAATCAAATTTTTACGATGTAGTCATCGTAGTTATTGGTCTTATTGCTCTAGGACAGTTCTATGA
>CAZAOU010000006.1:20871-40533 GCA_964487135.1 uncultured Candidatus Saccharibacteria bacterium | reverse complement strand
AAAATAAAAAATCATTTTGTAAAAACCCCCCCACAAAACCCGCCCTAGGCGGTATTTAGTCTTGTAAAAAAACAACCCCCCGTCGCCCGCCTTGCCGGACGACGGGGGTTTTAAAATTATTTACCTAAACAAATTACCCCAACCATTCCACCAATTAATTATTGAAGCCCCAATTCCTGCCAATAGACCTTTTCTTGATTCAGAAGCGAGACCAACTGTAGCTGTTCGCCAATTTATATTGCCTGACATAGAACTATCTGTAACTCCATTAATACTTGGATAATATGTTATTGAACTCAATTCAATAGCATAAGATCCAGTCGGAATAAGACTTCCGTCTAATCTTCTAGCTTCAAAAATGAAGCTAACAGGAATAGTAATCTCATTATTTTCCTGCAAAGTAAAATTTCCGTTACCTATGCTTATAACACCACTGGAAGGAACATCGTAGGAAACACTAGAATTGACCGGCAAGTTAACTTTTACCCCGTTTTGATAAATAGAGAAATTAAAATCCTTTCCTCTGTAGAAAGTAATATCCCCTCCTACTGCTTTTATTTTTACATTAAATATTCCTTGGGCTGTTGATGTTGAGGTATTATTTTGAGAAGCTGTGGCTGATTTTGTTATTGATTTTGAAACCAGACTAAACAAAGCTCCTTTATTTATTACAGACATCTGTGATCCATTCACAAAACTATTAGTAACAGTGGTACCACCCTGAGAATTTACTGCCTGAATTCCATCTTTAGGAATAGATACAGACAGTATAGAAATAACACCGTTTGCATTTTGTATATCTGCCTTAACATTTAACTCCTTCGTAGTTCCTTTAGGTATAAAAAAGTCTAAATTTGAAAATACTGCACGATTACCAGACACAACCGCATTACCAATTTCAGTTGTTCCATCAAATATATAGACTTTAGAAATATCGGCAGTTCCAGCACCCTGCTTACTTACACCAACAACCAAACTTTTTACAGTTACATTGTCTGATGGTGCATGAAAGTCAGATATTAACATTGGTAGTTTACTGTAACTATTCTCTGTGGCTCCTTGAGACGCAACCACCATCTGAGATACTGGGCTACTTGTATTTAAGTAAATATTGAATGATGTGCCTGGAGAAGAACAAGTGTTTGTAGAATCATTAGGGCAAGTATCACATCCATCACCTTTTCCGTCTCCATCAGTATCAGCTTGATTAGGGTTATAAATATTTGGACAATTATCTTTAGTGTCAGTTATACCATCATTATCAGTATCAATCTGGGTTGGAGTGGATATATCAGCATTCACCTTAGCGCGTGTCTCAGGACCAAAAACACCTTGGTCTTCTTGCTTAAAACTAATTCCTACTGATATCTGATATTTTGTTAAAGCGGTTTTTGTTAACTGGCCAAAATATCCAGATCGAACTGAGTTATCCAAAAATCCTTTAGATATAAGAAAACACTGTAGAGATAGAACACTCTCGTCTTTTGAACCAACTGTTAAATTTTTACTGAAAACAGTACCGGAAAGACTCGGGCAAAGATAATTACCTGTCTCATCGACAGAAACAATTACAATTTTTACCTTATCACTCACTACCTTGTTATTAGACAAATTTGCATCAGTGTTATCACTATCCGCCTCGGCTATATAAAGCTCATAACTTCCTGGTGGCAAATTAGCTGGAATATTTACTTTGAATCCTTGATAATTATCTTCTTTGTATGCTCCAAGATAGCTGAAGTTTCCATTTAGTTGTGCAGTTATATTCATAACCTTATTATTTTGAATGTCACGCATCAACACCAAAACAAGTTGGTGGGGATCATACTCAGGACTATTTTTAGTTCTTACATATTTAGTAGTTCCCGCAGACCAAGAAGAACCAGTGCTTGGTTCAGTTATCATCACATAGAAAGACAAGTCCGCATTTACATTTTTTAAAGTTAGACCACCAAAATACCCATCAGCAGGAGAGATTCCTTTTGACGCTTGATACGAAGCAAGAGCGGATTTTGTTGTTGGACCAAAATAATTAGTTACAAGCAAACTAGGAAGGAAACCTCTACTAGAAAGAAAACACTGCAAAACCAAAACCTCCTGACCAGATGATCCAGTTGTAAAATGTACGTCGGAAGCAAATTGATAACCCGCAATACTTGGACAATTTCTTGTCTGTCCTGCCTCAGGGTCAACCATCAATTCAAAAGATCCTGCAGAATTCGCATCATCTACAACTTTATTACTTCCTACTGCCTGTATCTCAACATGAAAATAAAAATTCCTTCTAATTTGTGCTTCTTTGTGTTGTGGAACTTCTTTTCTGATTCCATCTACTACCATCTTTGTCATAGACGGAGTAATTATCACTTCACAAGAGTTTGTGCTTGTTGCACTTCCAGATTTTTGACACAAAATAGGTCCAGAAAAATTAACCTTATGAGAACCAAGTCTATTTCTTAATTGAACCAAATGAACATAGTTAACATTTGGCTTAAGTTTGTTTGATCGCCAAGAAACCATGGCAGATTTACCTTCTGTAACTTTTTTCTCTACCGGACTAATATTTAGAGCATATGCTCCAGATGCAACCGTTAAAAAACATATAGCAACAGCAAACAAAACTAGACTTTTAATTTTTCTCATAAATTGAGGTTAATTTGTAATAATTCTCTTTTAATATATATTGTAACCCCCCCTAATGAAATACAATATTTTACTTATCAACATTATAATTTATACCTTTGCTGGAATTGGTTTATTTTTTACCTTAGGATTTTTTGCGGTTAAATATGGATTAACAAACACAACTGGAATTATTGATTCTCAAAGAGAATCATTTTTGGCTAGTAGCAAAAGCGCTTTGTTTTATCCAAATCAATCTTGGATGAAAAATACTGAATGGAAAACATTTGAAGACGCTGTGAGAAAAGATGAACTTGTTATAAAAGAAGTTGCAACAAAAACAGATCTATCTCCTCGCCTTATTATGGCAATCGCCGCTGTAGAACAGCTCCGCCTTTTTTATACTGAACGCGCACTTTTTAAAGAAGCTTTTGCTCCACTAAAAATTTTAGGGGTACAAAGTCAGTTTTCTTGGGGAGTAATGGGAGTAAAAAAAGAAACTGCGGAAACAATAGAAAAAAATCTGAAAGACAAAAACTCAATATTTTATCCGGGCGAAAAATATGAAAATTTACTTAACTTTAAAACAGCAAACATTAAACAGGAACGCTATGATCGACTTACAAAACAAAGCGACCGAACTTATTCATATTTGTATGCTGCGCTTTTCATAAAAGAAATTGAGGCGCAGTGGCAAAAAGCTGGTTTTGATATAAGTGACAATATAGCCGTTCTTGCAACCCTATACAACATAGGTTTTGCAAACTCAAAACCAAATCCTCTACCAAAAACAGGGGGTGCGGAAATCAAAATAGAGAGCATCCAATACTCATTTGGTAGTTTAGCCCATGATATTTACTACTCCGACAAACTTTTAGACATATTTCCTAAAAATTGATACTTGAGTATATTTACTATAATATAGTCATGTTTTTGCGCGTGTAGCTCAGTTGGTAGAGCGACTGACTTATACTCAGTTGGCCGGGGGTTCAAGTCCCTCCACGCGCATACTTTATTCTGCCAATTCTTGAATTTTTTTTAGTCCCATAAGGACATAATCACAAAGTTCTTTGTTTTCGTATATAATGCTACAAGTTCCCTGACCAAACCCATTTTTATAAGTAATTGATGTTGATAAACTCTTTTTTATATGGGGTTTACGAAACTGATTTATAGGAATATTTAAAGTTTTTGCCCAAAATTTAATCTGTCTTTGTATATTCATATCAGAATATAGATGCAGACTTACCTTTAATTTATTTATTGAGACACCAAGCAGTTTCAACCACTTTATATAGAACTTTAACATTACAGGATTTGTATTTGTTAAAACAACAGCAGAATTTTTTGTCTTACCACCCTCCGCCCAATATAAAAATAAACCCGCAAGAAAAATTTCTCTTTTGTTTAATTTTTTTATATCTTTTGAAACTTTATGGTAAGCCAGTTTTCTTTTTACTTCCTGTTTCTTGGCCATAGTATTTCGGAATCGCTCTATTCTCTGTTCATTATTTGCACCCAACTCACGAATCCTTTTCTTAGATAAAGGATAATCTCTAAGCCACCCACTTAAGGTGCTTTTACTTACCCCTAAAGCTAGCTTTATCTGGCTGTAACTCATTTGCTTTAATCTCATTTCTAAAGCCTTCTGTTTTAAAATTTTATTTGCCATTTTATAGAAATAGGTTTATATCAATTACTATATCATAGTTCATGTATTACCAACACTAATTGCCCTAGTCCTAAATCAAGACTAATCAATAATTGCCTCTGTACAGTTAATTACACTTTCTATAATGTCTTTACTAGCTTTTTCTGCGAACTTAATTTTTCTACTTTTCCAGTCTACACTTCTTAACTGCTCTACCATTATGAACCCTGAAATCGTCAAAACTTCTAATTTTATATGGGAGTCAAAATTTCTTTTTACTGAAGTTATTGGACACAAATAAGCCATACCATAAAGACGATTAAAATCTTTTGAAGAGATAACTAGAGCCGGGCGAACTCCTTTTTGTTTATGACCTTCTGTTGGATCAAAACTTACCCAAACCAAATCACCCTTTTCTGGTATATATTTTTTTACCATACCTCTCCGCCTTTTGGTTTACCCCAATTTAACTCTTTGGTCTTTAAAGATAATCTGCTTTTGAAAGCTTTTTGAAAATGTTCTTTAGATTTTACCGATCTTAATTTACCCCCTTTAATTGTTATTGTTTTTTCATTAAGAGAAATCTCCACAGGATTTTCCGAAGCGAAACCCCCTTCTTCTAAAAATTCTTTAGGAATTCTAATAGCAAGACTATTCCCCCACGGAGCAATATTCGTGACAATAGTTTTTTTCATATACATAAGTATATACCTATGTATATACAACTGTCAAATTTACCTAACCCTCAATATTTTTAATACCTTGTTCTATAATCTTCTTTTTCTTAAGCATTATTCCGTGAGCAACAATTATTTTTTCATACTCATCCATCTCAATAACTTCAATTTCCATTAAGCGTTTTGCAACAGCGTCAAGAGCTTTTCTTTGATCTGTAAGAATTTCTTCTGCCTTTTTTAGAGCGTTATGCATAATTATCGAAACCTCACTATCGATTTCAGAACTCACCTTCTCAGAATATTCTTTTTCTCCAACCCCCTGTCCAAACAAAACCTTTCCGCCAGACGCTTCAAGCGCAATTGGTCCCAACTTATCTGACATTCCATATTTTGTAACCATATCTCGCGCAAGAGCAGTTGAAACCTGCAAATCATTTGAGGGGCCTGTTGTAATGTCGCCATAGATCATTTTTTCAGCAACATAACCTCCAAGTGAAACAGCAATATCATCAAGAAATTCGTTTTTTGATTGCATTTTTTTGTCCTCAATCGGAAGTTTGAGAGTGTACCCCGCGGCACGCCCACGAGAAATAATTGAGATTTTGTGGACTGGATCCGCGTATGGAAGAACCGAAGCAACAAGAGCATGTCCTGCTTCATGATAAGCGGTCAATTCTTTTTCTTTTTCAGATAACAGATGACTTCTTCTTTCAGGGCCCAACATTACTTTCTCAATTGAGCGAATCAAATCAAATTGAGCCACTTTTGTTCTGTTTTCTCTTGCAGCAAGAATAGCTCCTTCGTTCATAAGTGAGTGTAAATCGGCACCGGAAAATCCAGGCGTTCTCTCGGCAATGAGTCCAAGGTTCACATCTTCAGCCAAAGGCTTTCCTCTTCCATGAATATTTAAAATATCCTCTCTATCTTTTCGATCCGGTAAATCAATAACAACCCGTCTATCAAATCTTCCAGGACGCAAAAGTGCCGGGTCCAAAACATCCGGCCTATTAGTTGCCGCCATTACGATCACTTTTTCGTTCGGTTCAAATCCATCCATCTCTACAAGAATTTGGTTCAAAGTTTGTTCCCTCTCATCGTTTCCTCCACCAACTCCTGTTCCTCTAACACGTCCAACCGCATCAATTTCATCAATAAATATAATTGCAGGCGATGTGACTTTCGCCAGTTTAAAAAGATCTCTAACCCTACTTGCTCCGACTCCTACAAACATCTCAACAAACTCTGATCCAGATATTGAGAAGAAAGCAACACCTGCTTCTCCGGCAACCGCTCGTGCAAGCAAAGTTTTTCCTGTTCCGGGAGCACCCATAAGTAAAATTCCCTTTGGAATTCTTGCACCAATATCAATAAATTTTTTAGGATTTTTTAGAAAATCGACAATCTCACTCAATTCTTCTTTTGCTTCTTTTGCACCAGCAACATCTTTAAAAGTAATTTTTTGTTTTTTATCATCTGGATCAACAATCCGCGCACGAGATTGTCCAAAAGAAAATGCCTGCATTCCAGCTCCTTTTACTTGTCTTGATAAATACCACAGTAAAAGTAAAGTAAAAATTAGAGGCAACAAAATTGGTCCAATAAGTTCTCCAAACCAATATCCAAAACCTGATTCGTTTTTAATAGTAATTTTTACTTTAGAAACAGCTTCGGAAGAAACACCTAATTTTTGCAAAGAATCTGTGAGAGAAGTTTCGGCTTCTTTTTTGGCAATCTTTTTTGTTCCATCTTTAAAAAGTGCATCAATACTTCCTCCTACAACTTCTAGAGATTCAATATTTCCAAGTTTTACAGACTCAGCAATTTCAGAAAGTCCTACTTCCTGTTTTTTGGTGTCATCGCTAGCAATATAAGAATAAGAGGTAACCAAAATACCAAAAATTAGAATAAAAATAAAAAGTGTTCTCAAAAACTCTCCTTGAAGTGGAGGAAGTTTTTTGTCTCTATTGTTTTTTTTCTTGCCCTCTTTTTTATTTTGAGTCTCTTTATCCATAGTGTGCTCATTATATCGACAAGAGCCGTTTCTGCAAATTTTAAATAAATGTGTAAAATAATGACATGGCAGGATTAATAGAAAACAAAAAAGTCAGGTTTAACTACGAAATTGTTGAATCTTTTGAAGCTGGCATAGAACTAACTGGTAGCGAAGTAAAATCAGTGAGAGCAGGCCGTGGAGTAATCGATTCGGCTTTTGTTATTATTCGTGGAGGAGAAGCTTTTTTAATGAACTCAGAAATAAGCGCATATCAGCCAAAAAATGCCCCTGAATCATACGAGCTGGCCAGAATAAGAAAACTTCTTCTAACCAAGACAGAAATTAAAAAACTCCAAGATATTGAAGGAAAAAAGGGCTTGACTATAGTACCTATTTCGTTGTATAATAAGGGGGCAAAAATAAAAGCTCAGATTGCAGTAGTTCGCGGAAAGAAAAAGTTTGATAAACGCGAAACAATTAAAAAACGAGAAAGTTCTCGAGAAATGGAGAGAACATTGAAAAACAGGTAGCTGGGATTCGCCCCGTGGGATGTCGCGCTTGCGCGCTATCCCACGGGGGGGGTGCCTGGCATAGACAGATGAAATTTCTGTGCAGTGCGCAATCAAGCTCCTTTCAACTTGTAAAACTGAGAGGAAAACATAAGTGCTAAAGCACGATCAATTGCTTCTCCATATTTTGGAGCAAGTAATTTTGCATTCGCTCGAGTCTAACTCGCTAATGCAACGCCTCCCTTTCATCTTCCTTTAGTGAAAGACGAAGTGATATATATGAAGGATAGGTTGATAGTTTTCTTTGCTAAAAAACCGAAACCATAAAAGATCGAGTGTGTAAGCATTCTGCAACTCTTTTAGCCTCACACTTTAAAAAATAAGATTTGCTACGTTGCGTAGACTCTGCATACGAAACTCGTTTGCACGGGGGTTCAACTCCCCCCATCTCCACCAAAAATTCTTAACCCGCTAACTGCGGGTTTTTGAATTTTTAAGTGGAGATGGAGTAAAGCGCCTGCGCACTTTGCGTGGGGAGTTGAAAAGAATTTTGTTATTTTGTTAGCAGACAAAATCAAAAATCTGGGGTCGATGAGAAATTTTGTGACTGACAAAATTTCGAGGTGACTACCTCCCTCATCTCCATAAAAATCATCCGGCTTTTGCCGGATTTTTTTATGTAGACAAGAAAGTGTCTTTAGCAGACTTTTTACATATATTGTAAAATTACATTGATGAATAAAACGGACGAAACAATAATTTCAAACATCAAAAAAAGAAAAGAAGAAATCTCTTCTGGACAAAAAGATTCAAACATCAAAACTTGCCTCATTGTTCAAGGTGGCGGTATGAGAGCATCTTATTCTATGGGTGCTTTGCTTGCTTTAGAAGAGCTTGGTTTTACTAATGCTTTTGACTACATAATTGGTTCATCTGCCGGAGCAATAAATGGAACATATTTTCTTGCTCACCAAGCAAAAATTGCTACAGAAGTATATTCTGATTACATAGACAACAATAAATTCATAAATTTTTTACACCCAAGAAGAATGGTAAATGTGGAATACTTATTAAAGGTTTTTTCAGAAGGAATTACAGCATTGAACAAAGAAAATATAATCAGCTCTCACACTGACTTAAAATTTTTGATGATTCATTATCCAACAGGTAAAAATAAATTAATATCTGCAAAAGATAATCCGACAGAAATTTTAAAACTCATTGAAGCCTCGGCAACAATACCAGCTCTTTCTAATCAAAAAATAGAAATTGCAGGAGAAAAATATATTGATGGTGCTATTTTTGATCCAATACCCATTAAATCAGCCTTGGAACTTGGTTGTACCGACATAGTCATTATACTTACAAGATCAAAACAATTCAGAAGACATCCCTCAAAATTTGTATTTAAAATACTGAGCTCAACTTATTTTCACGACTGGCCAAAAAATGTCAGAGAAGAATTGTTTAAACAATTTTCAAAAGTAAACGACTTGTATGATTTTATTTGGAAACACGAAGGCGACAACGGGAACTATAGAGTGATGATAATTTCTCCAGAAAAAGACAATCTGGCCGGATTACTTTCTAAAAGTAGAAAAAACATTATTTCAAATATAGAACAAGGGCACAAAGACACCCTCCTAAAATTTAAATAATTTTGCATCAATCCCGACACTAAGCGACGCATCAATATTTTCTTGCTCATCATCATAAAATTCAACATTTTTAGGATTTGGATTTCCAAGCGATTCCAAAACTCTTATCCAAAATTCTTCTGAAGATTTACTCAAATGAAGATTACAAGAAAAGAATACTCCATCTAAATGTTTTGAGAGACCAACAATATTCATAAGATGTTCCGCTCGATATTTTTCTTGATCAGTTGCCATAAAACACTTTATTCCTTTTTGTCTAAAAGAATCAATTTCAGAGAGTAATTTATGGTTAGGCATCTCTTCCTCTTTCCACCAGTATTTCAATAATTCATCAACACTCCCCTTAAAACCCCATAGTGGAATATATTTTTGTAATACCTCTTTTAAATCAAGCTCACCTAAAACACATTTATAAAATTCATTTTTAAAAAGAGGTATTACAATTTCTGGAGAAATACCATAATCAATAGAAAGTCTCTCACTAAAAAGTTGTTTGCGAGGCAAAATTAAAACACCATCTGCGTCAAAAATTTTTATTTTGTTCATATTTTGTTTTCTCTATCCCACTTATCTCTTTCTTCTTCGATATATTTTGGATCAAAACTACCCGAACCCGTTCCAAGAAAATCTCTAACAATATAGAGTCTGCGATTTTTATTATCAAAATAAATATCATCTGTATTACCAAAATGTCTAGGTGGTTCTTGTCTTATTATCTTTGGCCCAACAATAACAGAAGGATCGAAACCGAAGACATCTTTTACTACTCTAGATAAAAATTTAATGGACGGGACATATTTATTGGTAAAAGAATCATTTTTTAATCCATTAGTATCTTCAAAATTAGGATCATAAGAACCACCAACAATAACAACATCAATAGTTCCTTCTTCACTTTTTAATAATAGTTCTTGGAGACGATCAACTAATTCTTCTTCAAATTTCTCTTTTCCTGTAAAAAGAAAACTTCCAGGATATTGATGGCTGACAAACGAGATATTCTCTCCTGTATTTTTATCTCTCCCCACAGCAACCACACCTGTACACATAATGTATCCTTCTGAATATTTATTACTAGAATCAACTTTTGAAAAAACGTGCTCTTCAATAAAATCAACATTTACAGCCGGGTTATCTGTTACAGTCGCTCTTTTTAGCTCAAGAAAATCTTCACCAAAACTATTTGGCTCCCCGATGCATGCCACTATTCTATCTGACGGCTCTTTTAAGTGCTCAAAATTATTTAAAACTGCTTCCTCTGAAATTGATTCGCCCATAACACGATTATAAACTTTATTTGACAAAAAATGTATGCGAGTAAACTAGAGAGCAATGAATACCGAAAACCCGCTCGATCCCGCAAACCTAGCACCTTACGCTGGAGGAATGTTTGACTGGACTTGTCCAGAATCAGGCCAACAAAAAAAGATGGGTGTTGAGGAAGTTCGAATGCTTCAAGATGGGTCCATCTGCATTAAAGGCACCTGGGTTGCACACCTTGAAGGTCCGAGATGGCAGAGAGAAGAAAGAACACATCCATTGATTCTTTGTCCTGGAAACATCAACGACCTTCAACTTGAATACATGGGGAGCGGTCGAATCAAATTCAAAAACGGAAATCTTCCTCGGAGCCTACTTCAACCTAATCGAAATAGTCAACTAATCACTTTTGATCAGGCTTGCGGACTCTCCGGCACCAGTTAACAAGCCCCTTTCGGGGCATTTTTATTAAATTTTTATTTGGCTTTTTAAATAAAATATGTAAAATATTTTGAAAATATATTCCCCATGCCCAATCGCCAACTACTCATTGTCCGCATCCAACCACCGTGTAAGTCACACTACTTTCAATACAGCGTCGGACGCAAAAAGGGAAATCAAGTTCTACTTAAAGGCCGATGCTCAGTGTGTCCTCAAACGCACGATAAGTGGATAGACAAAGATCATCCAATGATCGGACACTGGGTCAGAAGACCTTAAAGACACCGCCCTCCTCCTCCGAAGGACAGGTTGGTGTATTTTTTTACCCCACACTAATCCGCCTGGGCGGATTAGTGTGGGGTAAATTCAAAACTATCCAAAAGTAAATGTGTATAGCATCACACCCTTTGGCACCACAAGCTTTAATTTACCTTCACTATATGTTTTTTCTTCAACTAAAGAATACAAAGATGCTCCGTCAACAAAAACTTTTTTCAATAAATTTCCATTTTTATAAACTTCTACCTCTCCTTTACCCTCCGCAACCAAGAATACTTTTGATGCTTGATAGGAAAAGAAAAGTTCTCCAATTGTTTTTGGTTCTATAAATTCCGAATCAATATTCCAAATTCCGGAAAGATAAAATCGTCCTGGAAATTGTATATTTTTATTTTCCTCAAAACTTAAATTGACTTCGCCTTTCAAAAAAGAAACTCCGTTACCAAAAAATTCATTTCTAAAAGCTCCGAAATATGTCTCTCTACTTCTAGCTGAAACAGATTGTTCATATAATTTATCAGAAGCTAAGCCATCAAGAACTGCTGTGGATTTTAGTCTCTCTGCACGTTCAGATAAAAGTTCACGAATTTTTTCCTCCGTCTCTTTATATTCACCCTCACCAGAATGATCGAGACGAATATTTCCATCAATATCAATCAGATACTTTCTTGGCCAAACATTATTTTTATATGCATTCCATGTAGAGTAGTTGTTATCTAAAACGACTGGAAATTTTATTCCATACTGTTGCATAGCTTTTCGGACATTATCTATATTTTTTTCAAAAGCAAATTCTGGAGTATGGATTGCAACGATTTCTAAACCGTTATTTTTATATTTTTCATACCAAGCATTTAAGTATGGAAAAGTTCGCTGACAATTTATACATGAGTAGGTCATTATATCTAAAAGAATAATTTTCTTTCCTATCAAATCTTTAAGTAAGAATGGGTCAGAGTTTACATAGCCAGATGGATTTTGGATTTCAATATACTTTTGATATGAGTTTTTATCACCGGAAATAACAACCCCCCTATCGCCTAATGTTTCTAGTAATTTTTGTTCAATTTTTGCAGGATCAAAATATCCATTTTCAGCAACATACAACTGAACCTTTTTATCAGCACCAAAAAATATAAAAACACCAACAATAACAAAAATAATTCCTATAATTTTTTTAAAGTAACTATCAGGATTAGAGAGTAATTCAAACTTTTCTACTGCTTTATTTCCCCACAAAGCTATAATAAGTAATGTTAAAGAAAGTCCAAATGAGTAAGTTATAAGATAAATGAGGCCTGCAATAAAACTTGCCGGCAAAACTGTTGCCACAATTACAAAATATGTTGGGCTACAACTAGAAAAAACTGGCCCGAGTGCGGCACCGATAATTATATCCCCCCAAATATTTTCTTTTTTTGTTCCTTCTGCCAAAAAAGTATTTGCCTTTCTTCCAAATAACAAATTTACTTTTAGATAAATGCCATCAAAAAACTTTGGAAATAATAAAGATATACCAATAACAATTATTATCCCCCCGGATATATATGAGAGAGTTGATGCCGAAATACCGATAAGAGCAGTTGAACTTTTGAGAATAAGAGTAAATATTATTACCGAAAGAGCCAATGAAGATGCAATAACAAAAGGTTTTTTAGATCTGGTACTGGAAAGTGATCCTCCAACAATTACTGGAAGAAGCGGTAAAACACAAGGAGCCGCAGCAGTTAAGATGCCTGCAATAAAAGAAATCAATAAAAGCGTCATGCTAATAATTCTACCTTAAAATAAAGATAATTGAATTAGAAAATGTTTATGGTATAGTGTCTTTACTAAAACTTTGGCTAATAACTACGGACCAAGAATAAATGAAAAAATTAGAGCGAGCGAATTGCGGGTTATTGGTCCTGCGGGTGAAAATTTTGGTGTAATATCTTTAAGCGAGGCACTATCAAAAGCAAAAGAATCTGGACTAGACCTTATAGAAATTTCTCCTAACGCCAATCCGCCAATTGCAAAAATTCAGGATTTTGGAAAGTATCAGTATCAAGAAAGTAAAAAATTAAAGGCCCAAAAGGCAAAATCTCATAGCGTTGAGGTTAAAAATCTTCAGGTAAAAATAGGCACGGGAGACCACGATCTCATGTTAAAAGCAAAAAAAGCCTCAGAATGGCTTTCTGAGGGTCACAAAATAAGACTTGAGTTATATGTTATGGGACGCTCAAAAGGGCTATCTTTTGAATTCTTGAAAGAGCGTCTTGAAAGAGCTTTAAAATTTATCAGTGTTCCCTACAAGATAACCGAGGAACCTAAAAAAGGACCAAAAGGCCTTACAACCGTCATTGAGCGTGATAAATAACTCTATTAATTGACATTTTTTTGTAATTTAGGTAAAGTACTGCAATCACTTCCCTATCTCAATAAGCAAGAAGTGGACCTGAGTAAAATTCTCTGGGTTTATCAAAAATTATATGAAAACAAACAAGTCTTACATGAAGAGGCTCAAAGTGAGCAAAAACGGAAAGATAAAGGCCAGAAAACCGGGTCAAAATCATTTCAATGCAAAAGAATCACGATCAAAACAGCTCGCAAAGAAGAGATCTTACAATTTTGTTATCAGTCAAAAATCAAAGAGCAGATTCATTTCAGCTTAATAAAATAAAATGACAAGAGTAAAGAAAGGAGTTCACGCCCTAAAAACCAGAAGAAATGTTCTAAAAAGAGCTAAAGGTTTTAGTTTTGGAAGAAGCACAAAAGAAAGACAAGCTTATGAAGCATTAGTTCATGCTGGTAAATATTCATTCGCTCACAGAAAAGATAAAAAATCTGACAAAAGACGAGAATGGCAAGTTGTTATATCAGCTCCCCTAAAAGAAGCAGGTATTTCTTACAGTAAATTTATTGGAAAACTTGGAGCTTCAAAAATTGCCTTGAACAGAAAAATGCTAGCACTCCTAATAAAGGAACACCCTGAAACATTTAAAAAAGTCTTAGCTAAAGTAGCTTAAACAAAAAACCTCGGAAACCGAGGTTTTTTGTTTTTAAAATGGTTCTGGACAGTAAGTATCATTGATTTTTTTCTTCTTAACAGCTTCAACAATTTTTGCCACAAGAGCTTTTGGATCACGATCAAAAAATACTAAATCTGTTTTTCTATTACTCTTTGCCATTATTGTATGAATAATTTCGTCAGTCTCCCAATCATCACTTTCCAAAATTCCTATTGGCTTCTGATCTTCAAAAGCAATGGTAAATTCATGGAATGTTCCAATACGCCCAGGACCGGTTATAACAGCATCTGACGCTCGTGTAAGAAACAGATCCCTTCCAGGATATCCAAAACCTGTATAAAGGATAATATCCATAAAGTCTAAAGGTAGTCGGTAAAATTCTGTGTGTTCCCTCTCATTCATAGCAGGAGAGAACCCTATAGACATACCTCCCGCCTCTTTTGCTCCCATAGCTGCCCAAAAAGGAAAACCTGTTGTTGCACCTGTTGTAACTGCAGCTCCTGTTGCCACGATTTCTTTTCCTAAATTTTTTGCAACTTCATGAACTCTAGGATTCAAATGCGAAAGTTCTGCCGCACCAGAAACACAAATCTTTAATTTAAAATGTTCGTGCCTTGTCTCATTTATGTTACAAGTAAGTGGATTATTTTTATCTATCATAAGGTAATTGTACTAATTAAAATCTAGAAGTCCAAAATTATTGATTCACCATCTTCTGGATGATAGGCCGGAACACCAAGGTAATCTTCTATTCTTTGTGCTAAAAACATTGAAGATGCCGGTTCGCCCATAACTGGGAAAACCATTTTAAGTGTCTCTCTAGCGTAACTAACAAATTCAATCAAGTGTTCTGAATCTTTGTGCGAAGAATATCCGTCAATTGACTCTATATGAGCCTTAACAGGAACTTTGTTTCCATGAATAGAAACTACACCTTGATGATTCTGAATGTCTCGTCCTAAAGTTCCGAAAGATTGATAACCAAGCAAAAGTATTGTGCTTTTTGGATCTGGTAAATAAGCAGCTTCATGATGAATAATTCTTCCCCCTGTAGACATTCCGCTTCCCGCAATAATTATTTTAGGATTTGGAGCTTCAATTATTCTTTTAGAATCGTCAGAATTTTGAACAAATTTTAAATGAGGAAAGGCAAATATATCTTCTCCCTTTTTGATTTCATCCCGTGCTGTTTCATTCATATTTGAAGTCATCGTCTTGTAGACATTTGTCACCTTTATAGCCAAAGGAGAATCCAAATAAACAGGCACGTCGGGAATACGCTTTTGTTCAAGTAATTCATTTATCTCAAACAAAAGAACTTGTGTTTTTTCTAAAGAAAAACATGGGATAACAAGCGCACCACCTCTTTTTACGGAATCTTCTATAACATCTTCCAATTTATCTCTTCTCTCCTGATGAGTTTCGTGATTACGATCACCATATACGCTTTCCATCACTATATAAGTTGCATCTGTAATTTTTTCTGTTTCTCTAAGTAGTGGAGTTGGAGAATTTCCCAAATCACCAGTAAAAACAATTTTACCTTTATTGTATGAAATTTCATACATCGCAGATCCAAGAATATGACCAGCATCTTTTGCATAAACCTCAAATCCTCCCGAAATCTTAAGTGGGCTATGGTAAGGAATTTCATGCCACAAACCAAGAGCTTGATCAATATTTTCTTGATTATACAAAGGAGGAAATCCCTTGTGCTCTGCCTCTTGATTTATAAGCTTCAAACAATCTTCTAGCATCATCGGAACCAAAGCCCTTGTTTCTGGAGTAGAAAATATTTTTCCCTTAAATCCATCCTTTACTAATTTTGGAATCCTTCCGATGTGATCAATGTGAGCATGAGTAATAAAAAGATAATCAACTTTTTCCGGATCGTATATAAATTCTTTTTTATTTTCTTTAGATGCCTCTGCTCCACCCTGAACTAAACCACAATCGATAACAATAATGACCCCTTTTTCATTTTCTGTGGCTTCTTTTTCAAGGACAAAGTTTGCACCTGTGACCGTTGTAACACCAGATGCAAAAGTTAATTTCAACTTCTTTTTTTCTTCCATACTATTACATTTATTATCTCATAGATAATAAAACTGCCTAGGAGATCCATTAATAAATCTTTTGTCGTATCAAAAATATAACCATTCTCATAAATATTCATAACTCCGCCAACAATTTCAAATATTTCCCAGAAAATTCCTATAATAAAAACAAAATAAATAGTGTTCTTGAGAGAAAAATATTTGCCAATATAAGATCCTGCACATAAAAAAAGAGTAGCTACAACTACTCCACCCATTATGTGCATAGGTATATCAACAATTGTTGTGTCGTAAAAACCTTTACTGTCAGAATAAATATGAGCAACCAAAAGAATCACTGAAAACAAAAAACCAGTAAATAAAATTTTTTTAGAATTCATATAAAAATTGGCAAAGAAAAACGCCCGCGAGGGCGTTTACTAGGTTTCAACTCATATTGTACCTAACAAAATGTTAGGTGGGTGCCTTCGAAAAATAACCAAAGTTATCTTAAAGTTAAGCTCCCTAAAAATACAACAAGTTAAGACAATAGAGTCGATAACCTATATTGATTATCTCGCTTTGAAATTTATTTGCAATAGAATAAAAAATAGCTCTAATTTTGGGGTTTTTTCAGTTTTCCACATATTCTGCTATAATGTCGCCATTACTTAATAGATTTATTTTGAGATAGATATGCACATAGAAAAAACATTAGTTGTATTAAAGCCAGACGCAGTTCAAAGAGGTATTGTAGGAGAAATTATTTCTCGCTTTGAAAAGGTGGGATTAAAAATTGTTGGAAACAAAATGCTTCAACCTTCATACGATCATTACTTTCACCATTACGAAAATATAGGAAAAATGATTTCCCGAAGAGGACAAAAAGCTTTTGATGTAACCCTTTCAATGATGAATTCAGGGCCTGTAATGGCTTTTGTTCTTGAAGGCATAGAGGCGGTTGCGCTTGTTAGAAAAATGGTTGGTGGCACAGAACCAAAAGGGGCTCTCCCAGGAACTATTAGGGGTGACTACGCACACATGAGCTTTGGCCACGCAGATGCAAATGATGTTGGAATTCCTAATCTTATTCACGCTTCAGGAGATGTAGAAGAAGCAAAGGCAGAAATTTCACACTGGTTTAGTGAATCTGAAATATTTAGCTACGAGACTACTGGTGAGAAATTTACACAGACTCGTAAAAAATAGCTCGCTCTAGAAAACACCTTCCTCAAAAACACGTAATTTTATTGCTATAAAATTACTCCCCTCGCATCCAGTCGATGCTCGGAAGTCTTTTAAAAAGGTGTTTTCATCGCTCTTAATAGAGTGCAGAAACATTTATAGTTTTGGAGGAATTGGTTGGGGAGGAGGTTGTAACTTAGTAGATTCGTATTTTAAACGAATAGTTTCTTCTACTTCCCCTCTCTCCTTACCATAAAGCAAATAGGAAAGTTCTTTAAGTTTTTCTACTTTTTCAATATTACCCTTTTCAAAAGGAACTGTTTCAATACTAAACGGCCTTACAGGACTTCCCTTTGAAAGCATTTTTATATAAGCATTATGATTGTCTAAATTCATCAAATCATAACTATCAAAAACTGGCTCAAATTGTTTCTCCAAAAATTCTGCATCCTCAGCACCAACTCGGAAACTGGCAAGCGAGCCAACGTTTCCAAATACAGCATCCTTTATATCATCTTCAAGTTGAGCGATGAATTGGTGAGCTATATGAAGCGACAATTTATATTTTCTGGCCTCAGAAAGAATCTGGGAAATTGAATTAGTTGTTATATTTTGAAATTCATCAATATACAGATAGAACGCTGGAAGATTTTTATTGAATGAATCAGAACGACTTAATGCCGCCATCAAGAATTTTCCTACCAAAATAAGACCGATTAGATTTGAGTTAATATCACCAAGCTTTCCCTTAGAGAGATTAACCAAAAGAATTTTCTTATTATCCATTATCTCTCTGAAATTAAATACAGATTTTTCTTGAGAGATTATAGGACGCATTATGTCGTTAGAAAGGAATACATCAAACTTTGAAGTAATATAAGGAACCATATTGGCAAGTGATGCCTCTCCTCCCGCCTTATTTGCAATTTCAGTCCAAAATTGTGTAACCAGAGGATTTTTACACCTTGAAAGTTTCATATCCCTAAACTGCTTGCTTGCAAGAACTCTTGAGACATCAAATAAAGTATTACCGCTTTCAGGATCTTCCATGACAAGCATTACTGAATTTCTAAAATATTGCTCGAACATTGGACCTCCAGCAACCTTCATATCAAATAGTTTGTTAAAAATAGATAGAAGCTCATTTACCACAAAAGTTTTTTGCTCAGGAAAAGCGGGATCATATTCGAGCATATTAAGAGCCATGGGACGCGCTGTATATCCAGGATCAAAATAAATCAGATCATTAAAACGCTCTGGAGGGATAATAGAGAGAATATCTTGAATATCACTTCCATGCGGGTCAATAAGACACACCCCTTCTCCATTTTTAATATCTTGAGCAATCATATTTTTTAAAAAAGTAGTTTTACCTGTTCCAGTTTGTCCTATCGCATAAAAATGCCTCAATCTATCATCAGAAGCCATATGTATTGGAAGCTTTTCGTTTCTATCTTTGTTTATACCAATAAGCACACCTTCAGCAGAAAGCCCTGCTGGCGCAGGCGATGTAGCCGAGGAAGCAGATTTAAGATGTGGAGAAGAAATATGTCCTTGAGGAAAATGCATGAGTGTTGTTGCCTCCCCTACAGAAAAAGGAATTGATGAATCAATATCGAATAACCTGTAAGAAAATTGATGAAAAAATTCTGATAGATTTTTTTCTTTTATTTTATTCCACATTAGCCCACTACCATTGGTATTTTCAAATTGACCAAAAGAAGATTCTAGAGATGATAAAATATTTTCCACCTTCATTCTGCTTTCTCCTGAAGCCACTATCCTAAAATTTGCCAAAACTATTGGTGTTGAAATCTTTTTTTCAATTTCTTTTATTGCAGTCTCATTATGTTGCTCATCTTTGGGTCTATTTCCTCCCCATAATAAATCCTTAAACTCCACACCAATAAAATCAAGTAGGTCTTTACCCATTTCGGCAACCAGACTTCTTTTTACATCAATAGCTTTTTTAAGTGGCACTCCAGATTTAAGAGCCTGCAAAGACAACCTATATTTCGGCAAATACCCAAAAACATCTGGAGACAAAACCATTTGAAACGCGGCCCCTTCTCCATCTTTGTCTATTTTTGAGAAAGCATTTAACAAAATATTTAATGGATCATAATCAAAAGATTCATATGTTTTTATCGGAAAAATAGGATTTTTTATAGACACTCCTTCAGACCCAACAGCTACACCACTATAATTAAAAATATTGTAATCATCTTTTCTTTCAACAATCTTAGCTTTTGGAAAAACCGAAAGAAGTTGTTTCTCAAAAATATGTTTCTTGGCTTCTGGAACAGCAACAAAAAAAGCTGTCTCTTTTGAGCCTTCAGG